>NZ_QRLS01000046.1:0-1588 GCF_003472325.1 Collinsella sp. AM12-1 | reverse complement strand
CTGACGCTCCTATTTGGCAAGGTGTTTTTTAGAATCCATTTTGCGCTCGGCCTCGAAGGCTTGCCTGTCCCAATCGAGCGGAAGTCCGGCCTCGACCCATGCCTCGTAGGCCCTCCTTATGGGCTTGAGCTCCCTTTGGCCCCTCTCCAGCATCGAGATGTACTTCTCGCTGGTTCCCAATATGGACGCCGCCCTCACCTGGCTGACCTTCGCCGCGCGCCTGGCCGCCACGAGCTCCGAGGCGTCCTCGGGCCTCCTGATCTCGTGCGGGTGCATCAGCGCCCGGTACGCCTCCCTGGCCACGTAGCGCTTGAGGCACCTCATGACCTCCCTGTCGCTCTTCCCCCGCGCCCTGGCCCTCTCGGCGTACTCGGCGGTCTCGGGGTCGCGCATGACCCTCTGCCTCGCGATCTCGTGCAGCGCGCTGTTCGCCTGCCGGTCGCCGCCCCTGTTGAGCCTGTGCCTCACGGTCTTGCCGCTCGAGGCGGGGATGGGGCAGGCGCCGCATATCGCCGCGAACGACGCCTCGGAGCGCAGCCTGCCCGGGTTGTCCCCGGCCGCGACCGCGAGCTTGGCCGCGCTCACGGGCCCGCACCCGTACATAGCCAGCAGCGCGGGGCAGTTCTCCTCCAGGGACGCCTCGATCGCGCGCTCCATGTCGAGCGCCGCGTCGCGCGCCGCCGCCCACAGGTCCGCCAGCGCGCCGAGTGCGGCGCCCAGCGCGCCCTCGGCGCGCACGGAGGGGAGCACCTCCATCAGCCTCGGCCCCGCCACCCCGCGGAACCGACCTGAGCCCCTCCGGCGCGGTGGTGAGCAGGGACCTCGCGGTGTTGATCGCCGAGGTCCGCGCCTTCACCGCCCCGGAGCGCGCCGCGAGCATGCAGCGCACCCCGTCGACCCACCCGTCCTGGCTCTTGGGGGTCCCGAGCTTTGAGCCGGACATCGCCGCGCGGGCGGCCCTCTCCGCGTCCGCCTCGTCGCACTTTCCCTGTCCCGGGCGCCTCCTCTGCGTCCTCGCCGGGGAGAGCGCCTCGCGCACGGGCATCCCCAGCGACGCGAGGTGCCTGGTGAGGCCCGCCCCGTAGGACGACGTCCCCTCCATCGCGACGCAGGCCGGCTCCCCGGCCGCCGCGATCGCCCCGGCGAGCGCCTCGTATCCCGCCGCGTCGGCGGGGAACTGGCGGGACAGGACCTTGCGGCCCCTCCAGTCGAGGACGTACAGCCAGTGCGAGTCGGCGTGGGTGTCGACCCCGCAGAAGACCGGCCCGCGGGCGCCGGGTGTCGATTCGGTTCTCATGTCTCGCTCCGTTCTTTCCGTGCTCGCCTGGACCGGGCAGACGGCACACTGACGGGGCGCGATAGAATGCGGTTGTTCGGGTCCGCGGTATCGCTCCATGCTCCTATTAGGTCATGCGGCGGTCTCGGCTCGCCGCGGGCCGCGCGGGACATGTCAGGAAACGAGGGCAGCCCTGTGGGCGCCAGCGGAATGTGGAGTCACCGCGCGGTCCGCATCTGATGGTGTCGACGTCAATGGTATACGGGTGCATCATCGACGTCTTCAATACAGAAGATATCAGTGCGGAATGTT
>NZ_QRLS01000045.1:0-1594 GCF_003472325.1 Collinsella sp. AM12-1 | reverse complement strand
GGTTGATTTTCAATCTCAACGCAACAGCCTGAACGGGTCCCGCGTTTCCGCAGCTAGCGCAACGCGGGAATAGCTCCCGGCACCTGGCCGTCGCATCGTTTCCGCAGGTGGAGAGGCTATGGAGGCCGGTGCCCCCATGCCGCCGCCGCATGCTCCGCCAGCCCGCCGCGCAGCCGTTCCGGACTCAGCGCAACGGGCCATCCGGCCCATGTCCCGGCCCGCCGCCTATCCCGCCAGCGGCCCCTCGCCCCTCGCGGCCCTGGCCCTGTCGATGCAGCCGGGCGTGAGGTCGAGCTCGCCGGGCGCAAGCTCCTCTATCCCGAACGCGTCCATGAGGGCGGAGGCGTCCTCCCCGAGGGCCATCCGCAGCACGCGCGCCGGCGTCAGGAACCCGAGCGCCCCCCTCGGCTCGGAGTTCACCTGCGACATGAGCAGCGCGCAGTCCGCCGCCGTCAGCCGGTCGAACCTGGCCCCGGCGCCCTTGGGCAGCAGCTTCCTGATCTCTACGTGGTTCTTCTCGCACGCGCCCTTCTGCTGGCTCTGCCGGGGGTCGCAGTAGAAGAGCCTGGTCTCGCCGTCCCGCTCGCCGAGCAGCGCCGCGATGGCGCCCTCGTCGGCGAACTCGCTGCCGTTGTCGGTGAGCACGGCGCCGAAGGCGCGCCTCGCTCCGTCCTCGCCGAGGACCCCGCGCAGGGAGGAGAGCGCCGCCAGGACCGAGGCGCACGTGCCGTCCGGCAGCGGCAGGGCCAGCTGGAAGCGGCTCGGGCGGTGCAGGAGCGTGAGGAGCCTGGCGGAGTCGCCCCTGGAGCCCTCGACGGTGTCCATCTCCCAGGCCGCGGCGCAGGCGTCCTCGCCGAGCGCGAGGAACGACGCGTGCGACCTGCGCGACGAGTGGGGCGTCGCCCTCTTCGGGGCCCGGCGCGACCTCGGCCTGTAGCCGACCTTGCGCCTGAGCTCCATGTTCGTCATGCCGTCGTAGCCGGCGTCCACCCACCTGTAGACGGTGGAGGCGCTGAGCCCGGGGGTCGTCGCCGCTATCTGCTGCGGGGAGAGCCCGCGCGCGAGCCCGTCCCTGATGGCCGCGAGCTTGGCGGCGGCGCCCTCCTCGGTCTCGTCGATCCCGGACCTGCTCGCCGAGAGCTCGGCGTCGGCCGCCTCCTGCGCCCTCCTGGCGCTGTAGAACACCCTGGGCCTCCTCGAGCAGCCGTAGCCCCTCCTGTGCGGGCAGCCGTTGCAGCACCTCGGCCACGCGGAGAGCCTGGGGCAGGCCCCCGACAGGTCCGCGGGCGCGGGCTCGCCGTAGCGCGAGCGCGGCGCGGTGACGTAGCGGTGCGCCGCGACCTCCCTGGTCACGGTCGAGGGCGACCTGCCGAGCTCCGCGGCGATCTCGCGGGCGCTGCGGTTGCGGTCGAGCATCCTCTCGACCGTGTTCCTCTCGTGCCTCGTGAGCCTCCCGTACGACCTTCCGGACGGCTTGGGTCTGGACATGCCGGCCTCCCTCCATCGCGGGCCGGGGGATTCCGGCCCCTCTGGGGTTGCCTACCCGGATTCGCGCCTCAGGACTCAGCGCAACGCGTTGCGCTGAGTCCTGAGG
>NZ_QRLS01000044.1:0-1600 GCF_003472325.1 Collinsella sp. AM12-1 | reverse complement strand
TCATCGGCGCGTTCTTCGGCGTGCTGGCGTAAGGGCCCGGCTGCATAGATTTTCGTTGCAACCTGGAAAGGGGATGGAGCAGGCCTATGCCCTCCATCCCCTTTTTGTATAGAAGGAGTTCGTATGTTCGCGAAGGATCGCGAAGCAATGCGCCTGACGCCGGCAGAGGTCAGGCTGATTCTTATTGAGTCCCTGCAGTGGTGCGCCAACAACGCGGTCTACTTTTTGGGGCTTATCGGTGCGGCCACGTATGATCTGGCTGGCACGGCCTTTTTGGTTGCCGCCATTACGCTCGTGCGCAATCTTATGACGTCGGTGGGCAATATGGTGTCGGGCTCGGTCATCGATCGCTTTGGACCGCGCCGGACGTCGTTTGTGACGTGCGTGATTACGGCAGTGCTATCGCTTGGCGTGGGGTTGGCGCCGTTGTCTGTCCCCGGGCTTGTGTTTGCCGCGTGCGTCTTGGGACTTGCGGGCGGCTTTATCAACACCTGCACGCATGCGTTTCCGGGATACCTGGAGTCGACCACCGAGGGCCGTACCCGCGTGAACGGCCTCATGGTGTTCTACAGCAATATCGCCTATACCGCTGGCCCGCTGCTCGGCGGTGCCATCGTGAGCTGTTTTGCCACGCAATCGGTCTATCTGCTCATGGCGGGCATGATGGGTGTGGCGGCCGTGCTCTCCTTGGGCTGTCACGAGTGTGTTGCTCCCGCAAAAGGGGAGAAGCCGAAGGGCGGTATTTTGGGCGGCATGGCCGAGGGTGCGCGACTTACGTTTCGCGACCACGACCTGCGCCTCATCTTTATCTCGGGCTTTTTGGGTTTCTTTGCGTTTGGCGCGTTCGATTCGCTGGAGTCGTTGTTCTATCGCGATGTGCTCAACGTGGATATCGTCTGGCTGGGCTGGCTGTCCTCGGTCGTGGGCCTCACTTCCTCGGTGGGCGCGTTCATCCTGACCAAGCTTTCTGCCCGCCATGTCAACCTGCGATTGCTGCTCGGCGCGCTCATGGCCGTGGGCATTGGGTCCATGGTGTACGTGGGCACCGATATGCTGGGGGTCGCGATTATCGGTCAGGCGATTAACGGTCTGGCCTGGGGATTCCTGGAACCGCTGCAGATGATCTTGATTCAGGAGCGCGCCGACATCAAATACCTGGGGCGCATTACCGGCTTTGTGCGTTTTGGCCTGATGAGCGCCGGCGTGCTGCCGCTGCTGGCGGCTCCGTTTTTGGCGGAGGCTTTGGGCGTTCAGGCGGTGCTGTTTGGGGCATCGACCATTATTGCGCTGGTAGGAACGCTGTTCTTTGTCACACAAGGGAGGCGCCAGAGGCGTTAGCTATACATTCAATTCTAATTTAATACCACTCACCAGAGAATTTCGACCGTTCACCGAGGATTGGAGCAGATTGATAAGTGGTATTAAAAACACATTAGGTGTATGTCTATAATTGGTATCGAAAAGAAACGCGATGTATAGAGTTGCGTGCAGGACAGAAAGGAAAAGCCATGAAGGAAACCGAGAAGATCGAGATCATGCACTTTAGCCAGGAGGGCTATCTCGAGGACGGCAAGAACGTCTACGAGGCCGGCAAGAAGAT
>NZ_QRLS01000043.1:0-1629 GCF_003472325.1 Collinsella sp. AM12-1 | reverse complement strand
TCCGTCCCCATTGCGTTCAATTCACCCATCTACGGGCCCTTCTTTATGAAGCAGGGCATGCAGGGCTTTGTCGACGCATTCAATACGCGCGCGCCCCAGGCCAGCGGCACAGACCTATCGCCAGAGCAGCAAGCTGACGCGGAGCTTGCAAGATACGCGAACGCCGCCCTTGCCGCTCAAACCGACGCCGCCTTTCTCGATTCTGCCGAGAGCTACTACGCGCTCATGGGCGAAGGCTTCCAATCCGGGTCCATCGTGGGAGACCGAGAGACCAATGACGCAGCGCTCGCATATTGCCGTGCCCTGAGCAGCTCCGGCATCACGGATATCCCGGCCTCCGCAAACGACCTGCCATTCCTTTCCTTCCTGCCTTACGCCATTGCCACGGCGCCGTCTTTCCTTCCCTTCATCCCCTTCCTTCTCTCGTCGATACTCGTGCTCGGCGCCACAAGGCCTGCGACCCTGGCGGCAAAGGCGCCCGCGCCCAAATTCCGGCGCCTTATCCAGATCGTGTTTTCGATAATCGTCGCGGGGACCGCGATGCTCCTCGCCGGCCTCGCACCCGGGGGCATTTACGCCTTGGTCCTAAACGGCTTCGGGCAAATTGGGTACCCGATCGCCTTCTTCCATGACGGCGCGCTTACCACCACGACCGCGGGAAACGTCTTCACAGCCCTGCTTCTCGCGCTGCTTGCGGGCGGAACCTTGATATCCGTTTGCTCCGCCGTCCTATCGACCGCAACGAGGCGCGTCCTCGCGGGCCCCCTTACCTCAGCGCTGCTTGTCGCGGCCCCGGCATTCCCGTTGCTGTCCGATTCGGCACTAGGGCATAACGCCGCGCTCAATCTCCTGCCGCTGGCCGTGTTCTCGCCTATCGAGGCAACGGGCTACGTAGGATGCTTCCCGACAGAATTCATTGGCTCCGGTTCAGGCAGCGCATCGATGCTTGCCGTGGCCCTGGCATACGTCGCGGTCCTTTTTGCGGTCGGCGCCGTTGCGACACGTTCCCCCAAACAGCCTGGACCCGCGAAAAAGCACCATGGGCTCGAGCTTCTAGACGCGAGCGTGGGATACGGAAGCACGACGATACTTTCAATCGGGTCGCTTTTCCTGAGCCCGGGAACGGCGGCGGGCCTCGTTGCTCCCAACGGCTCGGGGAAAACCACCCTTCTTGAAGCGCTGTCGGGCCAATTTCCCACCCGCATCCGCTCGGGAAGCCTGGCGGCAGACGGAATCTGCCAACGTCGATCAGCCGAATTTGCAGAACTCGTCTACCTGAGCTCTTCGGGCGGCGCGGATCTCTACCCCACGCTATCGGCCATCGAGCACCTTGCTTTCGTTAGGGAGGCGTGGAAATCGGCCGCCGACATCGACTCGCTCTGCGACTCCCTCGGAATCTCCCCATATCTCGACAAGCCGACCCGTAAACTCTCGACAGGAATGAAGCAGCAGGTAAAGCTTGCCATGGCGATAGCGACCGATTGCCCGTACCTCATCCTCGATGAACCGCTGAACGGCCTCGATCCGGGAAAACGGAAAACCTCCTGCGACGCGATGCGCAGCGAAGTGGCGCGGGGACGCAGCGTGCTCATTTCAAGCCATCTGCTCGACGACCTGGCAGACCTCACC
>NZ_QRLS01000042.1:0-1636 GCF_003472325.1 Collinsella sp. AM12-1 | reverse complement strand
GCTATGCGGTTGTCAATTTGCGAAAGAAATTATGCGTCACCAAGTGCACTGCTGGCTTAAGTTGATTATTCTAATGTTTGCGACTTCATATCGCGTTAAAGAGCCTGGAAGGTCATTTAAATCCGAGTATATTGTTTCGCAGTCACTCATGTTGGGTGCCAAGAAGCTTGGTTTTGATGGAGTCGTCTATTATTCAAAGCGGGTTAGAAACGATGCTTTTAGCTTATGCGCAATAAACCTAGCGTTGTTTATGAACTATCGAAAGCAAGATAACTATCCCGATCTGGTTGATCACATTAAACTTGATGATTCGTTTAATTTCTCTGTTTTTAAACAATTGTTGCCCTGTGCGAGAGCTGGTCAATATGAATTACGATCGGTTAATAACCCGTACACCGTGAATATCTCCACGAATAATGAAGATAGACAGTTTTCCTTTCGGGATACAGCGTTCTATGAGTTCGACAGCTTCTTGTTTGACTCCTGGACTAAAAAGAGGGGCGGACGCGATAAAGATAGCCTTTCGTGGGGGCATGCCAATGTATAGACTCTGCCATTGGCGAATCTCGCTGTAACCCTTATCCTGGTTGATCTGGCTTGTCGTAATGAATGGCGTTTGTCCCTGCATGTTATGAAAGTTGGCAATTTCTGTCTCTCAATGTTGGTCTCTTATCAAATCTGTTATTAAGCAGATGCGTTGTCTGCGTCAATGTGCATTCGCTAAAATGCACTTTTGATTAACTTTGGCTTGTTACGAGAATTTGGAATAGCTATGGGTCAGTTTAAAAGGGCGTTCGTCTTTATCATTGCGATGGTCGTGTCATTGGTTGTTGTCGCGACACCGTCTTTTGCTGACGAATCTTCAAGAGTTCTTGTTGAAAATTCTTGGCGCTTTCAAGATGGTCAGTCAATTACTTCTGAAGAAGACTCCGAAGATGCTGGAGTTTCAGCGTATTCGCTCAGCAGGCTACCTGATGGTGTTACTGCTCAGGGTATCGATGTGAGCGAGCACCAGGGCAATATCAATTGGGATGCCGTTAAGGCGAGCGGTGTTGATTTTGCGATTCTTCGAGTTGGCTTTGGTGCGCCGTCTTTCGGGGGAAGAACTGATTATCAGTTCCAGCGTAATATCTCTGAGTGTGAGCGCTTGGGGATTCCGTACGGTATCTATCTTTACTCGTATGCGTGGGATGATGGGCAGGCGGCAGATGAAGCGGCATTCGTTATTAGCAACATTGCGGGCCACAGCCCACAACTGCCTATCTACTACGATCTTGAGGATAATTCGATTATTGCTGACGGTCGCCAAGGAGGTATCGCCTCAAGGGCTTCAGTTTTTTGCAATCGGATTATAAATGCTGGCTATAAGGTTGGCATTTATGCCAACTTAAATTGGTTTAACAATATCCTGACCGACCCCGTGTTTAATTCGCCGTCATGGGACCATTGGATCGCACAATATAATTATCAGTGTGATTACGCGGGCAAGTACAGTTTTTGGCAGTATGCGAGTGATGGTAGCGTTGATGGAATCAGCGGTTCCGTCGATATGAACTATGCCTACATCACAATCGAATCGAATGAGGATAAATGGGCTCGCGCCGACGAGCTCGCCGCCGCCCATTCCTCCGACCTT
>NZ_QRLS01000041.1:0-1780 GCF_003472325.1 Collinsella sp. AM12-1 | reverse complement strand
GGCCTTGACGACGAGTTCCGCGTCATCGTGTCTCCGTGGATTCTGACGGTGCTCGTTACCGACCGCCTGGCTCGCTACTACGAGACGGTCACCAAGCACAACCTCAAGTATCGTCGCTACTATCACCAGTTCGACTACTAAAGAAAACGGGTGCGGGAACGCGCCGGGCTATTGAGAGGAACACAGAATGAGGCAGTACATCATCGCCAGCCATGCGCACTTCGCTACCGGCATCAAGGAGAGTGTCGAGCTGCTCTCGGGCGCTCGCGACAACGTCCACGATCTTTCGATGTTCGTCGATGACCGCATGGACGTGGCCGAGGAGGCCCAAAAACTGCTGGCAGGCATGGCTGCCGACGATGATGTCGTTGTCTGCACCGACCTCTTTGGCGGCAGCGTCAACAACGAGTTCACCAAGATCGTCCAGACGCGTCCCCGCACGTACCTCGTTACCAACATGAACCTTCCTCTGCTTATCCAGCTGCTGTTCTCTGACGAGTCGGCGCCGGTTGAGGAGACGATTCGCGCCATCGTCGCTGCGGACGATACGCGCGTGAAGTTTGTCAACGATCTTTTGGTCGATGACGAAGAGGAAGAAGAGTTCTAATCCGCAGCACCTACTGACACGCCGTAAGACGGCACAAGACCTTTGGGGGGTCACATTATGATTCAGCTACTTCGCGTCGACCATCGCCTGCTTCATGGCCAGGTCGCGGTCTCTTGGGTCCAGGGCCTTGGCTCCAACTGCATTTTCTGCGTGGGCGATAAGGTCGCCAACGACCCGGTGTGGAAGACGACGCTCAAGATGGGCAAGCCTGCCGGCTGCAAGCTCGTCATCAAGGATATGGCGAATGCCATCGAGGCCATTAACTCGGGTGTGACTGACAAATACAAGATGATTATCTGTGTCGCCACCATCGCTGAGGCAAAGCAGCTTGTTGAAGGCTGCCCGCAGATCAAGTCGGTCAACCTGGGCAACACCAAGCCCAAGGACGAGAAGCGCCCCGATGCTCGTCAGGTCTCTCGTCAGATCTTCCTGACTGCAGCCGAGGAGGCCGATGTGCGTGAGATGCTGAACAACGGCGTCGAGGTCGAGATCCGTCCTCTGGCCGATGACCCCAAGGTTGACTGCGCAAGCGTGCTCTAGGCGTTCAATTTCGAAGAGTCTGAGCTCTTCGTAGTGTCCTATTAGGAAAGGGGGATATATGCTTACCCAAGCAATCCTCATCGGACTTATCGCCGCATTTGGTAAGTTCGACTTCCAGCTCGGTACGCTCTATGCGTTCCGCCCCATCGTCCTGTGCCCGCTCGTGGGCCTGGTGCTGGGGGACCTGCAGTCCGGCCTCGCGATCGGCGCCAGCCTGGAGCTTCTGTTCATGGGCTCGATCTCCATCGGCGCCTACGTGCCGCCTGATGAGACGATCGGCGGCGTGCTCGCCTGCGCCTTCGCTATCCAGTTGGGCCAGAGCACCGAGGCAGCCATCGCGCTCGCTATGCCCATCGCCACGCTGTGCCTTGCCATCAAGAACATCCTCAACGCCGCCCTGCCGATTCTGGTTGACCGCGCTGATGTCTTCTCCGGCCAGGGCAACCTTAAGGGTGTCTATGCGATGCACTTCCTGATCGGTTTGACCGGTATCATCATGGCGTTCCTGCTGTGCTCGCTGTCGTTCTATCTGGGTGCTGACGCCATCCAGGGCATGCTCGACTTCATCCCGCCCTTTGTCCTTGCTGGCTTTGGCGTTGCCGCCAACATCCTGCCGGCCATGGGCTTCGCCAT
>NZ_QRLS01000040.1:0-1811 GCF_003472325.1 Collinsella sp. AM12-1 | reverse complement strand
TCATCGGCGCGTTCTTCGGCGTGCTGGCGTAAGGGCCCGGCCTATTATTTGCCCCCAAGGGAAACGGCGACCCATTGCGGTCGCCGTTTTTTATTACCGAAAGCTAGTTGGAGGTGCTTCGTGATTCGATCTGACAATCCACCCGATAATGGCGTGAGCGGGGCGATGTATCTATTTGGCACGGCGCTCTTGTGGAGTTTTATCGGCATCCTCGTTCGCGCCAATTCGCAGTCAGCTCTTTTGATCGGTGCCGTCACGGCAATATTTATGGCGCTCTTTATCCTGCTCGTCGGCAGACCCGTCCTTCGCGTCAGCCGTCTTATTGTCCTTGTGGCCGTCTGCAACTTCGTGACGGGCACCACGTTTAACTTTGCCAACCAGCTCACGACGGTCGGCAACGCGATCGTTCTGCAGTACACCTCGATGATTTTCGTTATCGTGTATCAATCGCTCGCAACTCGCACGTTGCCCTCGCCTGCGAAGATTGCCTCCGTGGTGGTTGCTTTTACGGGTATGGGACTTTTCTTTTTAGGTGATTTGAGCGCCGAGGGCATGCTCGGAAATCTACTTGCCGTCATTTCGGGCGCCACCCTTGGGCTGTGTTTCTTTTTAAACTCTCGCCCCGATGCGTCGCCCATGGTGTCCTCGCTCATCTCCTGCGGCATCTCGATACTTCCGATCGTCTATTTTGCCGGCGACCTAGGCTCCGTGAAACCCTTTGAGTGGGGGCTTATGCTGGTGCATGGCCTTTTTTGCAGCGGCCTTGCGAGTGTGCTGTATGCCAAGGGGATTGCGCGCACCAACGCGTTTGCGGCCAACTTGGTTTGCATGAGTGAGGTCGTGCTCGCTCCCTGCTGGTCGGCGCTCCTCTTTGGCGAGGTCTTTCGCTGGAACGAGTTTTTGGGCGCAGCGATGATCGTTTTGGTGATTGTGGCCAACTTGGCATCCGATGCTTTTGGCGACGGCTTTCTGGTGGCGCTTGTCCGCCATCGAAACAAAGAGCGTGCCTAATGGGATGCGCCTGCCGTTTACGGTAAAAAACACCCCGCTGAGCGACTGGTATTAAATAAGGCGAACCTGCATACCTATAATTGGTATCAAATCATTTGTGCCTGGCATGGGTGTTAGCAGCACACCAGGTACGCTTCGAGCCGTGGAATCGAACTCCCGGAATTGATATCAACAACGCGCGCGACGGGAGTGACGACGGTTCGAGATTCCTTATTGGGAGGAATTATGCTTGTCCAAGCAATCCTCGTCGGCTTAGTCGGAGCGTTTGGATGCCTCGACTACCAGCTCGGCACCCTCTACGCGTTCCGCCCCATCGTCCTGTGCCCGCTCGTGGGCCTGGTGCTGGGGGACCTGCAGACTGGCCTTGCCGTTGGCGCCAGCCTGGAGTTGCTGTTCATGGGCTCGATTTCCATCGGCGCCTACGTGCCGCCTAACGAAACCGTCGGCGGCGTGCTCGCCTGCGCGTTTGCCATTCAGCTCGGTCAGGGTACCGAGACGGCCATCGCGCTCGCCATGCCCATCGCCGTCCTTGCGCTGACGATCGGCAACATTACCAATGCCTTGTTCCCTGTGTTTGTCGATATGGCAGACAAGTTCGCCCTCAAGGGAAACCTCAAAGGCATCTACGCCGTTCATTGGGGAATTGGAATCTGGGGCTGCGTCGAGTACTTCCTGCTGTGCGGCGGCGCCTTCTATTTGGGTTCCGACGCCATCCAGGGCCTGCTCGACTTCATCCCGCCCTTCATCATCGACGGTTGCGGCGTTGCCGCCAACATCCTGCCGGCCATGGGCTTCGCCAT
>NZ_QRLS01000004.1:0-138343 GCF_003472325.1 Collinsella sp. AM12-1 | reverse complement strand
AGGCCGCCTCGATCAATTTGCGAAAGAATCTTGACGGTACCATGTCATAACTAATCAATCACTATTTTTGGGTGAGATAACTCAGCTGATATCGCCTTCTGCTTCCGAATCGGTGAATGACCTAAATAGAGATATCTCGTTCGGTAAGCTTCATTTCCATGTGAACTTCAGCCAAGTAGACTCAGTTTTAGATGCGAGTAAAGATGCTTCAATAGCCTCGGTGCTAAAATCAATTTTTCGCCGTTAAAAGACATCGGGCATTGAAAGTTATTTCAATGCCCGATTATCGTAAACGACGGTTTATAGATGGTAGTAACGATTAATTGGTTCCTCGACAGTTAAATTTGGATTCATGTACGGATCGCCTTCGACATAGTATTTGGCCCAGCGATAATTCATATACGCGACCTCTTTGTGGAAACGGATTCGTTTGTCCGTGCTGTTTTCAGTGCCTCTAGAAATCGACTCGTAGTGATAGAGCTCGACTTCGGGTGTGTATACGATCAGGTCGTTGATCTCGCGTAGTTTTAAGCAAAAGTCAACATCATTAAATGCAACTTGAAGCTCTTCCGTGAAACCTCCGACTTTCTCATATTCGCTACGCTTGGTCATTATGCAAGCTGCAGTGACGGCGCTGAAGTCTTGTTGTGCATCGTTGAGTGCAAAGTATCCCCAGTTATCCCTTGGCATGCTTTGGCAAAGATGCCCTGCCACGCCACCAGTGACGCATAAGCCCGCGTGCTGAATGGTGTTGTCGGGATAGTAGAGTTTTGCACCAACTGCGCCAACATCCTCACGTGCGCAGATGCCAAGCATGGTCTCAATCCAATTGGGCGTAATTACCTCAGTATCGTTATTCAACAGCAAGAGATAGTCGCTCTTGGCGTGAGCAACGCCAAAGTTCATGAGCTTGGAGAAATTGAATTCGTGTTCCCAAGTTACAAGACGAACGATGTCAGGATATTTTGCTTGCAACTTATCGTAATAATCGAACGTCGCCTTTTCTGTGCTGTTGTTTTCGATTATGACAAGCTCGTAATTGTCGTACGTTGATTTCTCAACAATTGACTTAATGCAGTTGTCCAGAATGTCGGCGTGGTCTTTAGTCGGAATGATAATCGACACGAGTGGATGGGAATCTGGCACAGCGTAGGTTACTTTATATGTAAAGGGACGACGCGCTTGTTCGACCTTCGCATTGAGCCCAAGCCTGTCCAAATGACTCTGGACCGCTTTGATACCTGCGATAGTGGCATACGGCTTGCTATCGGCATTTGCTGCGGTGGAGGTCTCGCTTAGGCGCCAGTGATATAGAACCTTTGCAACATGATGAACTTTCCTTGCCTTTTCCACGGCGCGGAGAGTCAGATTATGATCCTGTGCTCCATCGAACTCTTTCGTGTTCGGTTCTAGAGTGTCAAGCAGAGACTTACGGATGGTAAGCATATGGCAGATATAGTTATTGTTTCTGAGCAGATCGATATTGAAATCCGGCTTAAAGAACGGCTGCGCTAGCTTTCCATCGGGCATGAGTTTATCTTCATCACAATAAAGAAGATCGACGTCATTATTGTTTTCAATTGCCTCGGCATATGAGAACAGCAAGTCCGGTTCAAGAATGTCGTCATGGTCAAAGAAACAGACGAAATCACCCGAAGCGATGGCAACGCCGGCGTTTGTATTTTCGGAAATGCCCTTATTCTCGGTAAGGTTAATTGATTTAATTTTGTTGTCGTGGGCCGTCTCCTGCTCAACGCGTGCCTTCAGTTCCTGATTGTCAGGACTTGCATTAACTAGGATGAGCTCCCAGTTTGCATAAGACTGGCTTTTTACGGATTCGGCCATATCGTTAAAGAATGAAATGGGTGTGTTGTAAAGAGGGACAATGATGCTGAACTTCGGAGCGCAGTCGAAGGCGATTTTTCTCTGCTTCTCCAAAGCGCCGATGGTTGCCTTATGCTCCGTGAACCATTCGGGGTATTCGGGGTCAAACTGCGCATGGGTAAAGAGAAAGTTGGTCTCCTCAAGAAGCAAGCCTAATTTATCGGGCGTTAAGCAGTCAAATGCACTGAATGATGGGTGATTTTGATCGTCAATAACAAAGTAGTAACGATCGAACGCCTTTGGCATGCGAATCGAGAGCTGCGTTTCAAGTTGCTTTTTCTCGGACGTAAATCCAACGCTTGTTACATTCGAACCGAAATTGACGATGCTCAAATCAACTTCATTGAGGGCTCGATCGAGGCAACGCAGTTTGATTTTGGAGTCGTTACGATAAGGTGTTCTCACCGTGCACCTAAGGATATAGTCGCTTGAATCTTCGATGCACTGCCAAAAATCAATCGTTGCCATGTCAAACTCTGAAACGTCATCGTAGTTTCGGAGTTTGCTGCACATGTCAGGTTTAATTTTGTAGTTAAGGCGCGACTCCCATTTGATGTTCTTGCAATTTAGCGAAAGGGAGTCGCTGCTCAGGGTGCGACCGTCTTGGCCGATTTCGCTAAACTCAATTTTGATTGCGCGAGCATCGGGATCGGGGATTACAAGGACGTATGAGTTCGAATCACAGCTATTGTCCCGGAATTTTAGGAGGGATAAAGACAAGCAGCGGTTATCGTCTGTAGCCGCCTGGGCTGTTACGCTGGAGCCTTTATGGATGCCTTCAATCTTAAGCTGCTGGTAGATTTTCCAGTTTCCTCTGCATACTCCGGTTGTTTCGACTCGCATTGTTTGCCTTTCGTTTGTTGGACACTGCTCATTGTACTTTTTCATTTGTTGCCTCGCTAGAAATGCAGAAAGAGTTGCGTGTTTCTGCTGTCCGATTTAAATAAGAAGACGGGGAGGTTGCTGCCGGTGCGTATAATTTAATTAACTATGCATCTGTAATCAGCGGCTTTTGCTCAACGATTGTCAATCGAGAGGATTTTTATGAAAGGCATCATCCTCGCCGGCGGGTCCGGCACCCGCCTGTACCCGCTCACGCTCGTGACCTCCAAGCAGCTGCTGCCGGTCTACGACAAGCCCATGATCTACTACCCGCTGTCCACCCTCATGCTGGCGGGCATCCGGGACATCCTGGTCATCTCCACGCCGACCGACCTCCCCAACTTCGAGCGCCTGCTCGGGGACGGCTCCCGCTACGGCGTGAACCTCTCCTACGCAGAGCAGCCGAGCCCCGACGGCCTGGCCCAGGCGTTCACCATCGGCGAGGGGTTCATCGCCGGCGAGCCGTGCGCCCTGGTGCTCGGCGACAACATCTTCTACGGCAACGGCCTGTCGCGCCACCTGACGCGCGCCGTCCAGAACGCCGAGTCGGGCCGCGCCACGGTCTTCGGCTACCACGTGGACGACCCCGAGCGCTTCGGCGTCGTGGAGTTCGACGGCGGGGGCAGGGCCGTCTCCATCGAGGAGAAGCCCGCCGAGCCCAAGAGCTCCTACGCCGTCACCGGCCTGTACTTCTACCCGGGCGACGTCGCCGCCAAGGCCCATAGGGTGCAGCCGTCCGCGCGCGGCGAGCTGGAGATCACCACGCTCAACCAGATGTACCTGGAGGAGGGGACACTGTCCGTCGTCACCCTCGGCCGCGGCTACGCGTGGCTGGACACCGGCACCATGGAGAGCCTGCACGAGGCCGCGGAGTTCGTCCGCGCCGTGGAGCACTCCCAGGACCTGCCCGTGTCCGTGCCCGAGGAGATCGCCTGGGAGAACGGCTGGATCACGACCGCCGAGCTTGAGGAGGCCGCGAAGGCCTACGGCAAGTCGGTCTACGGGCAGCACCTCAAGAAGGTCGCCGCCGGCGAGATCGTCAACAGCCCGCGCGAGTACTAAGTCATTTCTGTTTGGGGTAAACTGTAAGCGGTTTCGTTGGCTTAAGAAAGGAGTTGTCTATGGCCACTTCGAGCATAAAAGCACCAATTGTGATTTCTTCTCCTGCGGCCGCAGAGGCCCTTTGCAAGGCGTACGAAGAAGGGCAAAGGAGAGGGAGCCGGGATACCCTAAAGAAAAGCGAACGTTTTAAACGCGAGCATCCGTCACGTGCGGCTCAAATCGACCGCTTGTTTACAAAGATGGGCCTTTAGCTTATGGCGTTGTCAGTCTATCGGGTTTCCGAGTTGATTGATATAGTCGGCGAGGAGCGCGCATCTGCTCTCCTCGCCACTTTTTGCTGTAGCCGTAATTCAGATATTGAGCAGTTTGTCCGCAATAAAGCAATTGATTTTGAAAATCAAGGCATTGCAATCTCGTATATTGTTGTCGACGAACTTAAGGATTCGGCCGTAATTGCGGGTTTTTACTCCCTTGCACTTAAAGTTGCTAGGATTGAGATGACGTGTCTTAGTAATTCTGTAAAGAAGCGTCTTCTTAAGTTTGGGCAGAGCTTTTTTGAGACGGGGGATTGCTTTTTGCCTTCCGTGTTAATTGCCCAATTTGGCAAAAGCGATATTTATTCTGGTCTAATGCGAGGTTCCGATCTGATGGATCTTGCTGTTTCGAGTGTACGTGAAATACAAACTCTTGTTGGGGGTCGATTTTTGTTTTTAGAGTGTCAGGATTCCCCCAAGTTGCTTGCTTTTTATCAAAAGCAAGGATTTGCGACATTCGGTGTTCGTCGTTCTAATGCTGATCTGGAAGCATCGACTGACTCTACACTTGTTCAGCTTTATCGTTTTGTTAAGCCTATTTAATTTAAAGGATGATTGGATTTTCATGTCTGAGATTTTTGAACCCAAGAACATCATCGTCACGGGCGGCTGCGGCTTCATCGGCAGCAACTTCGTCCATTACGTGGTCAACAACCACCCGGACGTCCACGTGACCGTCCTGGACAAGCTGACCTACGCGGGCAACCCCGAGAACATCGCGGGCCTGCCCGCCGACCGCGTGGAGCTCGTCGTGGGCGACATCTGCGACGCGGAGCTGCTGGATCGCATCGTCCCGGGCCACGACGCGATCGTGCACTACGCCGCAGAGAGCCACAACGACAACTCCATCGCCGACCCGGAGCCCTTCCTTCGCACCAACGTGGAGGGCACCTTCCGCCTGCTGGAGGCCGTGAGGAAGCACGGCATCCGCTACCACCACGTCTCCACCGACGAGGTCTACGGCGACCTGGCGCTCGACGACCCGGCGAAGTTCACCGAGGAGACGCCGTACAAGCCCTCTTCGCCGTACTCGAGCACCAAGGCCAGCTCCGACATGCTCGTGCGCGCCTGGACCCGCACCTACGGCCTGCGCGCCACGATCTCCAACTGCTCCAACAACTACGGCCCCTACCAGCACGTGGAGAAGTTCATCCCCAGGCAGATCACCAACATCGTCGACGGCGTGCGCCCCAAGCTCTACGGCCGCGGCGAGAACGTCCGCGACTGGATCCACACCGAGGACCACTCCAGCGCCGTCTGGGACATCCTCACCAGTGGCCGCACGGGGGAGACCTACCTCATCGGAGCCAATGGCGAGAGGGACAACATCACGGTCCTGCGCATGATCCTGGAGGCGATGGGGCGCGACCCCGAGGACTTCGACTGGGTCGCCGACCGCCCCGGCCACGACCGCCGCTACGCCATCGACTCCACCAAGCTCCAGCGCGAGCTGGGCTGGAGGCCGGCCCACACCGACTTCGCCGAGGGCCTGAAGCAGACGATCGACTGGTACGTGGCCAACGAGTCCTGGTGGCGCCCGGCCAAGGAGGCCACCGAGGCCCGCTACCGCGCGCAGGGGCAGTAGGCCCGGATTCTCTGACGTTTACCTTTTCGAGCGCCCCTCGCGGTGCCGCAGGGCATGGGGATGATCCTGCGGCACCGCGAGGGGCGCCCGCAACACGATTGGAATTAACCACATGGCTGACATCGAATTCGAGAAGGACCTGAAGGTCGCGGAGACCGGCATCGAGGGCCTCAAGGTCGTAGACCTGGCCGTCCACGGCGACGCGCGCGGCTGGTTCAAGGAGAACTGGCAGCGCGCCAAGATGACCGCCCTGGGCATCCCCGACCTCAGGGTCGTCCAGAACAACATCTCCTACAACGACAGCCGCGGCGTCACCCGCGGCATCCACGCCGAGCCCTGGGACAAGTTCATCTCCGTGGCCCGCGGCTCGGTCTTCGGCGCCTGGGTGGACCTGCGCGAGGGAAGCGAGACCTTCGGCAAGGTGTTCACGACCGTTCTGGACCCCTCCAGGGCCATCTACGTCCCGCGCGGCGTGGGCAACTCCTTCCAGGCCCTTGAGGACGGCACCGCCTACACCTACCTGGTGGACGCCCACTGGTCGCTGGAGCTCAAGAGGACCTACACCTTCGTGAACCTCGCCGACCCCGAGCTCGCCATCGAGTGGCCGATCCCGCTTGCGGAGGCCACCGTCTCCGAGGCCGACCTCAACCACCCGATGCTGAAGGACGTCGTCCCGATGGCGCCGAAGCGCACCCTCGTCACCGGCTGCGACGGCCAGCTGGGCCATGCGGTGCGAAAGCTCGCCGAGAAGCGCGGCGTCGCCAAGGACTTCGACTTCTGCGACATCGACACCTTCGACATGTCCGACCCGGAGGCCTATTCGCAGTACGACTGGTCGCTCTACGGCACTGTGATCAACTGCGGCGCATACACGGCTGTCGATAAGGCCGAGACCCCCGAGGGCCGCGCCATAGCCTGGAAGGCCAACGCGACGGGGCCGGCGCTGCTCGCCCGCACCTGCGCCGGGCACGGGATAACCCTGGTCCACGTGTCCTCCGACTACGTCTTCGACGGCGCCGCGGAGGTCCACACCGAGGACGAGCCGTTCTCCCCGCTGTCCGTCTACGGCCAGACCAAGGCCGCCGGCGACATCGCCGTGGCCGGGTGCCCGCGCCACTACATCATGCGCTCCAGCTGGGTCATCGGCGAGGGCCACAACTTCGTCAAGACCATGAAGGGGCTGTCCGACCGCGTCGCCGACCCCGAGGACGGGCTCGAGCAGGTCACGGTCGTGGACGACCAGCTGGGACGCCTGACCTTCACGCGCGACATGGCCGAGGCCATCTTCCACGTGCTGGGGACGCACGCCCCCTACGGCACCTACGACTGCACCGGCTCCGGCGCCGTCAAGAGCTGGGCCGATATCGCCCGCGCCGTCTTCGAGGCCGCCAACGGCAACGGCGAGAAGGTCGTGCCGGTATCGACCGCCGACTACTACGCGAACGCCGAGGGCCCCATCGCCCCGCGCCCGGTCCACTCCGCGCTCGACCTGTCCAGGCTCGAGTCGGTCGGGTTCCACATGCCCGACTGGGAGGAAGAGCTGGGGGAGTACATCAAGACGCTCTAGCCGCTATTAACTTTTCGAGAGTAAAAGCCGCCGCTTGTTAACGGCGGCTTTTCTTATGCCTGGTGAATAGCCCCGCTGCAACAAGGGCGGAGGTCGCCAGACTCACTGCAAGCCCCGCAAGGGCGCCCGGAGTCTTGTAGGTCATCACGATTCTATTCGCGCCTTTCTGCATGTTCAGGGATGACAAGCCCTTATCGGCGGCGGGCGTTAGTTCTGCGGCGGTTCCGTTTACCGTTACGTTCCAGCCCTCATCGTACGGAACGCTCAGCAGCAGGTTGCCGTCGTCCTTGGCGGTATACTCGCCTTCGATTCTTCCGTCCTCAAAAACCGTCGGAATAAACTCGCTCGTCTTAAGCTCGCTAATAATCTGCTCGAAAACGTCCAGATTGAGGGCGTAAAAGACCGGCTCATTGTCTTGGGGCATGTCTGTATAGCCCTCTGCGACTCCGATTGACACCGTATGCTGGCTCGGGGCGTCCGATGCATCCGCAATCTGGCGGATATTATTGTCGAATCTCCAGGCTTCGTTATTGATTGATCGCTGATCGATGGTGAGGGCGACGGGCCAATAGCTTCCGGCGCTCGTATCTTTATTGATGTAGAGGTATCCGATGGAGCCTGCCGGCAGGGTAACGCTCCATTGCTTTAGACTCTCGCCATCCTCCGTCTTTGCGGCCTCGATTTTGGTATAGAGCTCGACCTTACGACCCAGTATTTTGCTGTACAGGTCGTTCTGCTTTTCGAAGGGGTTTTCGCCCTCTAATGTGCTGTTTTGGATATCGTTCGAAGCCGTGATGCCTACACTGAGCGCATAGGGATTCTCGTAGACCGCGGTTGCGGATTCGGGCTGATTCGCCTTTGCCATTACATAACCCGCGGGAGCTTGCTCGGCGATGGCATACTTGACTCCTAGCAGGGCATCAACGGCAAGAATGGGCTCGGCATAACGGGTCGAGAATTCGCCGACGCTGCTGTAACCAAGGGAGTTGAGCAATGCAATTGCCTGCGGGTTATTGGCGGACGAATAAGAAGATAGCTGGTTATACCCTAGTGCCAGGCCTTCGTTTAGAGCGGCACTATCGGCTCGTGTGGTTGTACGATCGATGCGGTAGAACGGAGCTGAATCCCGTTCTGTAGTGGTAGCGATCGTGTTGGTTGCGGTGGCTACATAGGCCCTGTTGGTATTTTCGGAATAGCCCGCGTAGAGCTGGTTCCATACTACATGAGCGTTGGCAAACAGTTCAATAGCGGTGAGCGCCAGGAGTGGCAAGATGACGGCGGGGCGATAGGCTTGGCGCAATTTAGGTTGATCCTTGAGGATCTGCAGGGTATAGCCCGCAGCCCACAGCGCAAAGAAGCTCAGCAAAAAAGCCGTGCGCGAGTAGAAGCCGTTGGGAACGCGCATGCCGCACCAGATGTACTCGAGCGGGCTCAAAACGGAGCTTGCGACCAGGATTATCGTGACGACGAGTGTCGCGATGCGCGTCTTGATTGAAACCGTGCGGTTAACCAGCAGACTCACCGCAAGCAGCATCATGATGATGCCGCAATAGAACTGCGGTGTGCTTTCGTTGCTTACCCACATGCAGGGAAGAAAGCCCCTGATGAGCGACTTGAGGCTGGTTTTAAGTAGGGGGCCGAGTGCCAGAACGGGTCCGCCCCTGGACATGGCAAGGATGGTCGGCAAAAAGGTCCAGGCGGACAGAAGCAGTCCAAGCGCGATAGCCCCGGCGAATCGCAGGGCGCGATCGAGCGTGAGCTTCCAGCTAAATCCTTCTTCTGCAACATAATCGACAAATTCGACCAATACGAAGATGCAGAGAAACAGGATGCTGATGTAGGCCGTATACCAGCAGAACATGACATTGAGCGCCGTTGCGATGACGAGGCGGATCATGCGCCGCCTGCGGATGAGCTCGCGGCATCCGTAGGCGCAGATGGGCAGCAGGATCAGACAATCGATCCAGAGCGGGTTGCGAAGGTTGCTGATGGTCCAGCTGCAAAATGTGAACGAAAGGGAAAGCAGGAATGCTGCGGGCTTTGACAGGTCAAAGCGCTTTTGCACATACCAAGCGGTGCTGATGTGGATGCAGCCCAGTTTGAGCGCGGTTATGGCAAATATGAAGAGCGTCAGCTTGTCTGCGGGAAACAGCGCGCAGAGCAGGTTGAAGGGGCTCGCGAGGTAGTAGCTATAGAGCCCCCAGGTGTTCATGCCAAGTCCCTGGGAGAAGGAGTAGCGAAGATTCGCCTCGCCTAAAAGGACACGGTGGAACCACGAGAAGAAATCGATGTATTGGTATTTGAGATCGTCGGCCAGGAATGAATTGTCGCCAAAGGGGTAGATGTGCCCCGCTGCGGCGAGGGCAACAAACAGCGCGACGGAAAACACAAAACAGGCAGCGTAGAAGGCTGCATTCTTGAACGTGCAATTAGTAGACCGTGTCATCAGATTCCTCGTTGGACTCTCGAATGATATAGATGGGGCGTCGCTTGGTTTCCAAGTAGGCTTTTGCCAAGTATTCACCGATAATCCCCAGGCACAGAAGTTGCATGCCACCAAACAGCGTTATGAGGCAGGCGAGTGACGGCCATCCGCCGACGGGGTCACCCCAGACTAGCGTTTTTACCAGGATGACGACAAATCCAACAATAGCGATGAGACAGAAAACGATGCCCGTAAGAGCGGCAATGGAGAGCGGTGCGGTGGAAAACGCGACAATGCCATCGATGGAATAGAGAAGGAGCGTGAAGAAGCTCCATTTGGTCTCGCCCGCAACGCGATTAATGTTTACGTAGGGGAGCCATTTTGTTTTAAAACCGACCCATCCGTAAATGCCCTTGGAGAATCGGTTGTATTCGCCCATGGAAACGATGGCGTCGACCATGGGCCGTTTCATAAGTCGAAAGTCGCGTGCGCCATCGACGTTGTCAGCATTGGAAATGCGGTTGATGATCTTGTAAAACATGCGGGCGAAGAATGATCTGATGGGAGGCTCGCCTTCGCGGGTGGTCCTGCGCGTAGCGACGTTGTCATAGTCTTCGGTTTGCAAGATTTCGTACATCTGCGGCAGGAGCGAGGGTGGATCCTGCATGTCGGCGTCCATGGTAGCGACATAGTCGCCCTTGGCGTGCTGGAGTCCAGCGTACAATCCCGCCTCCTTGCCAAAGTTTCTCGAGAAGGAGT
This sequence comes from Collinsella sp. AM12-1, assembly GCF_003472325.1. NCBI lineage: Bacteria > Bacillati > Actinomycetota > Coriobacteriia > Coriobacteriales > Coriobacteriaceae > Collinsella > Collinsella sp. AM12-1. Next base: position 127,865 of record NZ_QRLS01000004.1, on the reverse strand, counting down.
ACCACCTAATGGCGTACGGATGCATCGCGGCAGCTTCTTCTTTCATTACAGAAAGCGTTGCGTCCTTTGACCCATCATCGATAAGAATCGCTTCAAAGGATATGTTGGAATCGATTTTTGCCATGCTGCAGGCAACGCAATCGAGCTCCTTGAGAAAGATCGGAAGCGACTCCTGCTCGTTGTAGCACGGCACGACAATAGAAATGAGCGGCATGCGATTTACCTCGCGTTATTCTCGGCGCCGAAGCAGCTATTGCAGTCGTATGTGTTGTACACGTTGACCTCCCACTGCTTACGCTCAACCTTTGCAACGGAATCGAGGATAAGGCCCGTTGCGAGGCTCAGGCCACATAAGAACATAAATGATGCGGCGAGCATTGCGGTAGGGAAGCGGGGGACGAGCCCGGTCTGGAAATACTCGATAATGATGGGGATGCCCAGTGCGAGACCGATAATCGCAAACAGAAGCGCGACTAGACTGAAGAACTTGAGCGGTCGGTAGTCCTTGAACAACGTGCCGATCATAGCGACGACCTTGATGCCGTCGCTAACGGTATTGAGCTTAGACTCGGATCCTTCGGGGCGATCGCGGTACTCAATGGGTACGTCCTTGATGCGCCAACGGTGGTCGACGGCATGGATGGAGAGTTCGGTTTCGATTTGAAAGCCCTCGGAAAGCACGGGGAACGTTTTGACAAAGGGGCGGCTCATGGCGCGATAGCCCGTCATAACGTCGTCGAAGCTATAGCCATAGATCCACTTAATCATGGCGCGAACTAGGTTGTTGCCAAAACCGTGGAAGGCGCGTTTGTTTTCCTCGGCGTAGGTTCCATTGGAAAGGCGGTCTCCGACCGTCATGTCGGCCGTGCCGTTAAGGATGGGTCCGCAGAGGGCTTTTGCCGCTTCGGCGGGGTAGGTGTCGTCTCCGTCAACCATCAGGTAACAATCGGCATCGATATCGCGGAACATCTGACGGCAGACATTGCCCTTTCCCTGACGCGGCTCAAAACGCACCGTTGCGCCATGTTCTGTTGCGATGCGGGAAGTATCGTCCGACGAGTTGTTGTCGTACACATAGATTGTCGCCTCCGGAAGTTCGCGGCGAAAGTCATCGATGACTTTTCCGATAGTGACTGCCTCGTTGTAGCAGGGGATAATAACGGCAATCGTTTGCTCGGCCATAAATGTTCCTTTGGTCGCGTACAATCGAATCGTTTGTTACGTGGTTAGGATGGACGCATTGATTCGACAGCTCAAGTTATTAGACGTGGCACGTGCTGTTCTGCTGGTTGCAGCAAGCATCGTTACGGTGACGTATTGTAGTGGTTCCTTCGACCTGTTTCCATCGGTCTTGGCATGCGTTGCGATAATCGCATCATTGGTCTACTTCAATAAGATGGGGTGCGGGGATTTTGCATTTCCGTCTCTCGTGGGCCGAGTTTGCTGCTTGGTACTTTCCCTTGTATTTTCGCTTGTTCTTGTGCTGGGCGCACATATTGTCGTGACTGAACCGGTGATTGCCGGTGGGATTTGCGAGAACTATATTGAGTCGTATTCCGCGCTTGATATTGTTGCCTTTTGTGTGATGTCGGCGTTGGTCTTTTGGGTCTTATCGGCCCTTGTTCAACTGTCTAGCCGTTTGTGCTGCTGTAGTTACAGCGAGGGCACGTTGCGGATGGATGGTGGCGGCTCGTCCATTCGAGTCCTGTCCGTTACGGTTCGTGCCCTAGTGATATTTCTTTTGTATCTTCCGTTCTTCCTGAGGTATTGTCCCGGCCTGTTTTTTGGCGATACCTTCTCGTCATTTGCGCAGATTATGGGGTGGAATCCTTTGAGCAACCATCATCCGGTTGCATTCACCATGATGATGGCTGCCTGTATCAAGATTGCCGGCCTAATGGGGATGGGCCCTTCGGCGGGCGTTGCCTTGCTAACGGTGTTTCAGATGGCATGTGTTGCCAGCATGTTTGGCTATCTATCTATTTGGGTGACTTCCCGTTTGGGGGTCTCCTCTCGCTGGTCCTGGCTGCTCGTAGCCTTTTTCGGCTTGTCTCGGTATTGCGCTCTTTACTCTGTGGCGCTCTGGAAAGACCCGCTGTTTTCCTGTTGCCTTGTCTTGGTGGTGACCATGCTTGCCGATGCCGTTATGGGAAAGGGTTCCTGGTCGAGCGTGTTACGTTTGCTCGTCTTTGGCGCCCTGGCGTTGGGCGTTATGCTTCTGCGAAATAACGGTTTGTATATTTGCGCTGCGCTATTTGTGGCGCTTGCGATCGCCGCGGTATTGAACCGACTCGGCCGCATTGCCCCGATGGAGCCTGCCCTTCGTTTGGCCGTATCTCTCGGTTTGGCGTTTGTAACATGTTTGGTTATTACGGGGCCCGTGTACTCGGCAATGGGCGTTGTCCCATCGGAAGCTGTTGAGTCAGCGGGTATTCCGCTTGCCCAGATGGCTCGCGTTGCCGCGCTCGACGGCGATATGAGCGAGTCCGACCGTTCTTATATGAACGAGCTGCTTCCGCTCGATCGTTACAAAGAGGTGTACCGCCCCAGCTTAATCGATCCGCTTAAATGGAATGAAGACTTTAATGCGGAGCATCTTATGGATGGGTTTTGGACTCATTGGGCCTCGATGCTCTCGCGTAACCCCTCGATATTCTTTGAGGCGTGGGAGCTGCAGACGTTTGGTTTTTGGGCCCCAAATGTAAAGGGTGCTGACGGTCTGCCCGAAAACTATCTCATGGGCGCTCCGTATAACCTTGTGGCCGACGCTGAGGCTTCTGCTGGAGTTGCATTTCGCAACCTGCTTGCACCCCTTGGCGATAGTGTCGATGTGGTGATTGGGCTGAGCGCTTGGTCTATTTCTGGGGCCGCTGTCTTTTGGCTGCTCATGTTTTCGGCAGTTCTGTTAGTGTCGCACGGTCGGGCAAGGTTCGCTTTGCCGCTTTTGCCATTTTTGTTGTTGTATGGAACGCTATTCATTGCTAGTCCTATTTGGTATTGGCCCCGTTATATCGTGGCCGCTCAATTTGGTCTTCCGGTTGTGCTTGTGGTGGTTGTTCGCGGTTTGCTGTCTAGCGAAAGCCGGCCCAAAACCGATGTTGTGGGATAGTTCTCCAGTTTCGTAACGCCGCTCTATGGCGTTGAGGGCGGGTCTATACTGTTCGTTTGTCAACGATTACGAGTAAAGGAGTTGCATCCGTGTCGGATCAGACAAAGCAACAAGAAACTCGCAGTCTGCCTGCGACGTTTGCTAAGAACGAATTTGAGAAGGACGCGTTTATCCTTCGTCAGCTGGTTACCAAGGATTTTAAGATCAAGTATCGCCGTAGCGTTCTGGGCGTCGCATGGTCGGTTCTCAACCCGCTGCTGATGATGATCGTCATGGCCATCGTGTTCTCGACGATTTTTGGCCAGGGCCGCAATGGATCAATGACGCCCGAGATGTACCCGCTGTACTTGATCGTGGGTAACGTTACCTTTGCCGTCATGTCCGAGTCCACGAACCAGGCCCTAACGTCGATCGTGGGTGCTGCCCCTCTGCTCAAGAAGGTTAAGGTGCACCGCTGGGTCTTCCCGGTGCAGAAAGTGCTTTTCTCGCTGGTGAACTTTGCCTTCTCGCTGGTCGCCGTCGCCATCGTCATGCTGTGGTTCCGCGTTATGCCTTCTTGGCACCTGATTCTGCTGCCGGTTTGCCTGCTGCTGCTTATGTGCTTCTGCATGGGCCTGGGCATGATGCTCTCTGCCCTTACGGTCTTTTTTCGCGACGTTATGCATCTGTGGAGCGTAGTCATTACGGCGTGGACTTATATTACGCCCATCTTCTGGACGACTGACTATATTGCGCAAATGCCGCATCTCGTGCGTATCTTGATGTATGCGAACCCCATGTACAACTACCTGCAGTTTATGCGTGATATCTTCCTGTTCCAGACTACGCCCTCGCTTATGACGTTTGGTATGTGCGTCGCATGGGCGGTTCTTGCGCTTGTTATTGGCTACACCGTGTTCCATAAGTCCGAGCGCAAGTTCATCCTCTACATCTAAGGAGTGCTGTGATGACTGAATCTGTTGTTGATTACAGCGAACAGCCTCTGGCTGTCGAGGTCGATGACGTCACCATGATCTTTAACATGGCGTCCGAATCACTGACCAACCTCAAGGAGTACTTCATTAAGCTTGCTAAGCACGAGCTGTTCTTTGAGGAGTTTCGGGCGCTTAAGCACATCTCGTTCGATATTCATCGTGGCGAGGTCGTGGGTCTGGTCGGCACCAATGGCTCCGGCAAGTCTACGATGCTCAAGATTATCGCTGGCGTGCTTGAGCCTAGCGAGGGCAGTGTTAAGGTGCACGGTAACATCGCGCCGCTGATTGAGCTTGGTGCCGGCTTTGACCCCGAGCTGACTGCCCGCGAGAACATCTATCTGAACGGTGCCCTGCTCGGCTATACCAAGGAGTTCATCGACGCCAACTTTGACGGTATTATCGAGTTCGCTGAGCTGCAGAACTTTGTCGATATGCCGCTTAAGAACTTCTCCTCGGGCATGGTGGCGCGTATCGCCTTTGCAATCGCGACGATTACCGAGCCCGATATTCTAATCGTTGACGAGACGCTGTCCGTCGGTGATGTGTTCTTCCAGCAGAAGTGCGAGGCCCGCATCCAGCACTTTATCCAGAGCGGTGACGTGACGGTTCTGTTCGTTTCGCACTCTATGGATCAGGTTGAGCGCATCTGCCAGCGTGCCGTTTGGATTGAGAAGGGTGACCTTCGCATGGACGGTCCGGTCGATGAGGTCTGCAAGGCGTACCGCGAGCAGTTCAACTAGGTTATAATTACTTGCGCCTGACAGGCTTGTGCTTGCTTGGGCGTGCGGTTATTTGCTCCATTAGCTCAGTTGGATAGAGCAGGGGACTTCTAATCCCAAGGTCGACGGTTCGAATCCGCCATGGAGCACCATCGTTTATTAAGCCCGGACCGCTTGGTGGTCTGGGCTTTTTTCATCTTGTGTGCTGCTGGAGCCGAGCGCGAGCAAGCCGCTGCTGTTTGTTGGGGTTGGCATTTTACTTTTCGATACGCTCCCTCAGCAGCTCCAACGCGTGAGCGTAGCCTTGCAAGCCCTCGCCGGTGATGGTGGCGAAGCAGGCCAGGCGTGCATAGCTCACCTGGCGGAAGTCCTCGCGTGTCTCTACGGCGCTGATGTGGACCTCGACGGCAGGGATGGCGACGGCCTTGAGGGCGTCGAGGATCGCGACGCTCGTGTGCGTGTAAGCCGCCGGGTTGATGACGATACCGTCGACCTTGCCGTAGGCCTCCTGGATCTTGTCAACGATGCTGCCCTCGTGGTTGGACTGGAAAACCTCGACCTCGTCGAAGCCCTGTGCGGCGCCCGCTTCCTGGCAGATCTGCACTAAGCGGTCGTAGTTGTCGCTGCCATAGATGCCCGGCTCGCGAATGCCGAGCATGTTGAGGTTGGGGCCGTTGATGACGAGTGCTTTCATGGTTGCTTCCTTTGCAGTCGAGAAACCACCACAAAGGTGCCTGTCCCCTTTGTGGTGGTTTTGATTAGAGAGCGGGTGGGAGGGTGTCGAGGAGGGCTTGGGCGGTGTTGGCGGCGCAGTCGCGTGAGTCGATGATGTAGTCGGCCCAGGCGCGGTAGCGCGGCATGCGCTGCTCGGCCAGCTTGTCGATACCGTCGCGGGCGGTGATGGGGCGACCCTTGTGGGCGAGCTCGTCGAGCTTGCGGTTGAGCATCACGATCTGGCTGTTCTGGTGCAGCAGCGGATAGTTTTCGTCGCGCGTGACCACGCCGCCGCCGGTGGAGAGCACCAGGCCGCTACGCTTGGAGATGCCGGCCAGCGTCGTCGTCTCCTGCTCGCGGAAGGCCGCCTCGCCGCGCTCGACGATAAAGTCGGCACAGGGCATGCCAAGGCGTTCCTCGAGGGCGCGGTCCAGATCGATGTGCTCGCGACCCGTCAGCATTGCGATCTGCTCACCTACGCGGGTCTTGCCCGAGCCCGGCATGCCGATCAGCGCGATGTTCTGTTCGCGGCGTGACAAGCGCTCCGTTACGTCCAGGATGCGCTTGCGTTGGGTGACTTGGCCGGTATAGCGCTCGACGGCCTGTGCCGCTTGGGCCACGAGCATCAGTAGGCCGCCGATGCAGGGGATACCGCGGCGCTCGGCCTCGAGCATGAGTCCCGTGCGGGCGGGGTTGTAGACAATGTCGATAACGCCTTCGAGCGCATCGAGTCCTTCGAGCGTGCAGGGCGCGTCGGGGCAGTGGGGGAACATGCCGGCAGGCGTGCAGTTGACGAGCAGGGCGGCGTCGGACTGCTGCGCGATGTTGCCGTAGTTGACCTCGCTCGTGCGGCCCACGGGCACGACTGTGGCGCCCAGATCGCCGAGCACCATACTGGCCGTAGTGCCCGCGCCGCCGGTGGCTCCGAGCACGAGAGCCTTCTTGCCGGCGACCTTAACCCCCAGCTCCTCGACAAGGCACTGAAAACCGAAGTAGTCAGTATTGTCGCCGCGCAGGCGGCCATCGGGCAGGCGTGTGATGGTGTTGACGTTGCCCATGCGTTCGGCGAGCGGGCTCAGTTCGTCCAGGTATTCCATGACAGCGCGCTTGTAGGGAATGGTCACGTTGGTGCCCTCCCATTCGTCGCCGGTCATAAAGGCAGCGAGGTCTTCGGGCTCGCGCTCAAAACGCACGTACTCGAGCCCAGCGAGCTCCTTGTAGATGGTCGGGGTGTAGCTGTGGCCCAGCACGCGGCCCAGCACGCCATAGGGACGGGTTGCGGCGGTATCGGTCATCTAGAGCACCTCCGTGTAGCTGCCAAAGTAGGTAAAGCTCTCGCACACGTCGTCGATGGAATCGAGCAGGTCGTCGAGGGCCTTGCTGCCAAAGGGGCAGTCCAGGTCAAAGTAGAACATAAACTCAAAGTCGCGGCCGGGGATGGGGCGGCTCTCGAGCTTGATGAGGTTGATGTTGAGCGCATAGAAGCGCTCGAGTACGCGATAGAGGGCACCCGGCTCGTTGGCCGTGGTGATCATGAGCGAGGTGCGGTTGGCGCCGGGGTAGACGCGCGGCTCGCGGCTGATGACGACGAAGCGCGTGTAGTTATTATCCGAGTCCTGGATATTGGGCTCCAGCACCTCCAGGCTGTAAAGTGCGGCGCAGCTGCGCGAGGCGATGGCGGCGACGTCGGTGCGCTCGGAGCTGGCGACCAACTCGGCCGACATGGCCGTGTTGGGGTATTTGGTGGCGTGCAGGCCGTTCGCCTCGATAAAGCTGGCGCACTGCGCGATGGCCTGACCGTGGCTGTAGACCTCGCGTATGTCCGCGAGCTTGGTGCCGGGCTTGACGAGTAAGTTGTGGTCGATCTTGAGGCGCAGCGAGCGCACGATATGGAAGTCGAACTGGGCGAGCAGGTCGTAGACGGCGTTGACCGAGCCGGCAGTGGAGTTCTCGATGGGCAGCACGCCAAACTCGCAGAACCCGTCGCGCACGGCGCGCATAACGCCTTCGAAGGTCTCGAAAAACGCAATGTCGGGCACATCGAAGAGCTTGCACGCGGCTATCTGACTATAGGCACCTTCTACGCCCTGGCAGGCGACGGTGGCCGTCTGGGGGAAGGGCGTGTCAAAGGCCACAGCCGTGGCGTGGGCCTTTTGCGAGACGGCGATGCCCTTGAGTTCGTTGATGTAGCGCTGCTGCTCGGCCTTGCTCATGCTCATGAGGAGACGGAACAGGGTGATGGTCTGCGCCTCGTAGCGCTCGGGTGCGCGGCTGGCGAGGTTGTTGAGTTTGGAGCGCTCGCGGGCGGGGTCAAAGACGGCCTTGCCCATCTCGATCTTTGATTTGGCGACCTCGGTGGCAATGTCCATACGCTTGACAAAGCTGTTGAGGAGCGTGGTGTCGATGCCATCGATGGTCTGGCGAATATCGGCAAGGTCCATGGAGGCCCCTTTCACGTGTCGGTGATTTTTCTGGGACGGGGATTAAAAAATCATTGTGTACCTAATGATTTTTTAATCCCCGTCCCAGAAAAATCACTGGGTGGGCGTGGGGGCCGGAGTTGGCCCCCGGAGATTTTTAGCGCTGGCCTGCGTCCTCGAGGAGGGCGTCCCAAATCGCGAGGGCAGCTGCTGCTTCGGCAACGGGGACGGCGCGCGGGACGATGCAGGGATCGTGACGGCCGTGGACCGAGAGCTCGGCATTTTCCATGGCGTCCATGTCTACGGTCTGCTGCTCGCGGCCAATTGAGGGCGTCGGCTTTACGGCCATGCGCCACATGACGGGCGCGCCGGTCGAAATACCGCCCAGGATGCCGCCGGCGTTATTGGACTCGACCTCGATCTCGCCGGTCTCGGCATCGATTCGATACGGATCGTTGTTCTCGCTGCCGCGCATGGCGGCCACGGCAAAGCCCATGCCAAACTCCACGCCCTTTACGGCGGGAATGCCAAACGCGATTTGCGCGATGCGGTTCTCGATGCCGTCGAACATGGGGTCGCCGATGCCCGCGGGAAGCCCGTAAATGCCGCACTCCACGATGCCGCCGATGCTGTCAAGCTCGTCGCGCGCGGCTAGGATCTCCTCGCGCATGCGGTCGGCTGCGGCGGCGTCAATGCAGGGTAGGTCGTTGGCAAGGATCGCCTTGCGGTCGGCCTCGCGATAGACCATATCGTCCATCGGCAGGTCGGAGATGCCGCCGATCTGCGCCACGTGCGCCATGACCTGAATGCCGCGGGCCTCGAGCGCCTGCAGTGCGATGCCGCCGGCGATGCATAGGGGGGCCGTCAGGCGGCCGGAGAAGTGCCCGCCGCCGGCGACATCGTGCATGTTGTGGTACTTCACGCGCGCGGGAAAGTCTGCGTGCCCGGGGCGTGGTTTGCGGCGCAGCTCGGAATAGTCTTTGGAGCGCGTGTTGGTGTTCTCGATAATTGCTGCGATGGGTGCGCCAGTGGTGTGTCCATCGACTACACCGGCAATGATATGCGCGGCGTCGGCCTCGCGGCGCTTGGTTGCGGTCTCGTCGCGACCGGGGGCACGACGGTCCAAAAAGGCCTGCAGCGTCTCCTGGTCCACAGCGATGCCCGCGGGGACACCATCGAGCGAGCAGCCGATAGCAGGAGAGTGCGACTGACCGAAAATGCTCAGATGCAAAACGTTGCCAAAGGTCGAGGACATGCTATTCCTCCTCGAGCGTGACCTTGCCGCCCAGCAGGCGGTAGTGGTCGAAGAAATCGGGATAGGACTTGTTGACAGCTTCGGCGCCGTGGATCACAACTTCGCCGGTAGCACGGCTCGCGGCGATAGCGGCCATCATGGCGATACGATGGTCGTTGTGCGAATCGACCTCGCCGCCGGTAAAGGCATCGACGCCCTTGATGATGAGGTCGTCGCCGGCAATGCGCACCTGTGCTCCCAGCGCGGTGAGCTCACGGGTGGTGGTGACCAAGCGATCGGATTCCTTGATGCGCAGGCGGGCGCAGTCGCGGATGAACGTGCGGCCTTGCGCCAGCGACGCCACGGCAGAGATAACGGGCACCAGGTCGGGGATGTCGTGCGCGCTCATTTCAAAGCCGGCGAGCTTGTCGGACTGCACGGTGGCGGCGTTGGTGGAGCGGACGATGCGGGCGCCAAAGCGCGAGAGCGCGGCAAGTACGTTGCGATCACCCTGGGCCGAGCTAAGCGACACACCCTCGACGGTGATGGGGTCGGAGCCGATGGCGCCGGCGCACAGCCAAAAGGCGGCGTTGGACCAGTCGCCCTCGACAGCTACGTTGCCAGGCGTGCGGTACGAGCCGCTGCTCACGCGGAAGTTCGTAACCTCGGGCTGGCCGTCCTTGGCCGGAATACGCTCGACGTTGACCTCGACGCCGAAGGCCTTCATGGCCTGGATGGTCAGGTTGATATAGGGGCGGCTCTCGATCAGGCCGGTCACCTGCACGCAGGAGGGTTGGGCCAGAAGCGGGGCTGCCAGCAGCAGGCCGGAGATGTACTGCGAGCTCACGTTGCCCGGCAGAATAAAGGTGCCCGGGCGCATGCGGCCGCTTGTCTTGAGCGGAAAACCGCCCAGACCCTGCAGGTCGCAGCCGGCGGCAATGATCTCGTCGGAAAGGGGGGAGAGGGGGCGGGCGCCCAAACGGCCCTGGCCCACAAAGGTGGCCTCTGCCCCCAGTGCGCAGGCGACGGGCAGCATAAAGCGCAGCGTGGAGCCGCTCTCGCCGCAGTCGAGCGTAGCGCCGGCAAGTGCCTTGAGCAGGCCAAACTCAATACTCTTCATGGTGGGATGGACCTGGAAGCCATCCTCGACGGTCTCGATGCGGGCGCCCAGGGCCGTGAGGCAGCGCACCGTGGCCTCGATATCGGCGCAGGTGGTGTTGCAAGTGACGTGCGTCTCGCCGTTGGCGAGCGCAGCGCAGATGATGAGGCGGTGCGCCATCGACTTAGACGCGATGGCGGGAACGGTGCCCTTGAGCGGGGAGGGGGTGATGCGGGCTAGCATGCGGATGCGTCTCCCTTCTGGCCGAGGCCCTCGGCAATTAAATCGTGGAAGGTGGAAAGCGGCGTGCGGTCGATGCTGCAACGGCCAATACCGTGCGGAATCACCAGATCGATAGTGTCACCGGCGCGTTTTTTGTCGTGGAGCGCCTCGGCAAAGACGGCATCGACATCGAGGTCGCAGCGGGTCTTGAGGCCATGGCGGGCGCAGAGCTCCTCAATACGACCGGGCAGTGCGGCATCGCAGACGCCGTGCAGGGCCGCGGCGCGCGTGATGATGCCCATGCCAATCGACACGCAGTTGCCGTGTCCGAGCTTAAATTGCTCGCAAGCCTCGACGGCGTGCCCGGCGCTGTGCCCAAAGTTGAGGAGCTTGCGCTGGTTGGTCTCGCGCTCGTCGGCTACGACCACGGCGCGCTTGATGTCGATATTGCGGGCGATGATGAGCGCCACGCGGGCGACATCGCGGTTGAGCAACTCCAGCGTAAGCGGGGTTTTCTCGAGCTCGGCGAAGAGCTCCGGGTCGGCGATCACGGCGTGCTTGACGACCTCGCCGCAGCCGTCGGCGAACTGCTCGGGCGTGAGGGTGGCAAGGCATCCAACATCGGCGATAACAACACTCGGCTGCCAAAAGGCGCCCGCGAGGTTTTTGCCGGCAGCCAGGTCGATGGCGGTCTTGCCGCCCACCGACGAATCCACCATAGCGAGCAGACTTGTGGGAATCTGCACAAACTTGCAACCGCGCATGTAGGTGGCCGCCACAAAGCCGGCCACGTCGCCCACGACGCCACCACCGAGCGCCACGATCACGTCGGAGCGCGAAAGCTCGCGCTCGGCCACAAACTCCAGGATGTTGATGTAGGTCTCTGCGCGCTTGTGTGCCTCGCCGGCCTCAAAGGTGCAGATGCTCACCTCGTAGCCTGACGCCTCCAGGCTCTGCTTAACGGGCATCTGGTATAGCGGGCCGACGTTGGTGTCCGTCACGATGACGGCCTTGGTGCCGCCGGCAGTGGCGCGCACGAGCGGCCCCGCCTGCTCCAGCAAAAACGTGCCCACATGCACCTGGTAGGGGCGTGCGGTGTCGATATCGATGGTAATCGCCATAAGCTTCGGTCCTTTCGACCTGGCGTGATAGGTGGTCTAGTGGGAGGCCTCGTCGTCGAGTGCGCGCTTAATGCGGTCGCCCTCGGCAAGGAGATTCTCCAGATAGCGCTGGTCGCGATCCTTAAGGGCGCGGCTGTAGGCGCCAAGCGACTCGATCAGATGGTCGATCTCGAAGGCGAGTGCGTCGGCGTCGTCGATCATGAGCTCGGACCACATCTGCGGGTTGAGGTGCGCCACGCGCGTGAGGTCGCGGTAGCTACCGGCCGAAAAGCCGTGGTGGACCTGGGCTGTGGGGCTTTTGACGTAGGCGTTGGACACCACGTGTGCGAGCTGGCTCGTAAAGGCGATCACGCGGTCGTGCTCGGCGGCGCTGGTCACGCTGAACTTGCCAAAGCCCAAGGGGCGCACCATCTCGCGCACCTGGCCCAAAAGCTCCAGCTTGAGCGCGTCGTCCACCGCGGGCGGAACGAGCACGAGCGGTGCGCCCTGGAACAGGTCGGCGCGGGAGTGCGCATAGCCCGAGTACTGGGTGCCCGCCATGGGGTGCGCGCCCACAAAGTAAAAGCCGTGCTCGCGGGCAAGCTCAAAGGCGCGCTCGCACACAATGCCCTTGACGCCCACGGTGTCGATCACCACGGGACCCATGATGGCGTCGGTGTCGGTGGCGTCGGCGAGCGCCTGGGCGTGCGCCTCGAGCCACTCGATGCATGCCTCGGGATAGCAGGCAAGGACGATGATGTCGCATTCGCCGAGCGTCTCGTCGTTGAGCTCGCCGGCAACGGTGCCCATGCTGGCGGCCGTCATGACATCGTCATCGGGGTCCCAGGCCAGCACGCGGACGCCCGCCTGCGCATAGCCACGGGCAAAGCTGCCGCCGATGAGGCCAAGGCCGACGATGCCGGCGCACTTGGGGCCGCCCTGGTTAACACGCGCGTTTCTCACCGTACCCATGGCCTACTCCTGAACGGTCTCTTGGCAGACGACCTCACGGATGGCTCGGATACGACGCATGGTGTCGTCGAACTGATCGGGGGTGAGGGCCTGGGCGCCGTCGGACCAGGCTCGGCTCGGCTCGTCGTGGACCTCGATCTCCAGGCCGTTGGCGCCGCAGGCGGTCGCCGCGAGCGCCATGGGCTCAACGTAGCGGGTGTAGCCGGTGGCGTGGCTGGGGTCGGCGACGACGGGCAGGTGCGACAGGTGGTGCAGCACCGGTACGGCGTTGAGGTCGAAGGTATTGCGGGTGCGGGTCTCGAAGGTGCGGATACCGCGCTCGCACAGGATGACGTTGTCGTTGCCCTCGCTCATGATGTACTCGGCAGCCATGAGCAGCTCGTCGATCGTGCCGGCCATGCCGCGCTTGAGTAGAATCGGGGTCTTGGTTTTGCCGACCTCTTTGAGCAGGGGGAAGTTCTGGGCGTTGCGGGCGCCGATCTGCATGACGTCGATCTTCTTGTCCAAGAAGACCTGCACGTCGCGCGGGTCCATGATCTCGGTGACGATCGGCATGTCGAGCTCGGCCGAGGCTTCGCACAGCAGGTCCAGGCCGGCGGGGCCCATGCCCTGGTAGGCGTAGGGGGAGGTGCGGGGCTTGTAGGCACCGCCGCGCAGCATCGTGGCGCCGGCGGCCTTCACACGGCGGGCGATGCGGATGAGGTTCTCGCCCTCGACGGAGCACGGGCCGGCGATGACCTGGAACTGATCGCCGCCTACATGTACGCCGTGGCCGCAGTCGATGACGGAGTCCTCGGGGTGGAACTTGCGGTTGGCGCGCTTGAACGGCTCGGAGACGCGCTGTACGCGCTCGACGACGTCCATAGACTCGAGCAGGAACGGGTCGATCTTGGTCGTATCGCCCACCAGGCCGATGATCGTCTCGTTCTCGCCGCGCGAGACGTCGGTCTTCAGACCCTTTTTCTCAATCCAGCTGACGATGTGGCTGACGGCCTCGTCGCTGGCGCTCTGCTTTAAAATTGCAATCATGGTGTGCCTCTCACCTCGATGGATAACCCTTGCAAAAACGGCCCGCATCGCGAGCCGTGTATATATGGTGCATGAGAGTTTATACTAATTGCTCCACTTTTGCGTTCTAAAGCGAGTCATCGCGCCACGTCTCCCACGGAATTGCAAAGCTTTTTCTTTTATTTTGTTAGCCCGTGGCGCACTTGGGTATAATGCCAACCGTTCGCCCTATTAGCTCAGGGGATTAGAGCGTCTGCCTCCGGAGCAGAAGGCCGTTGGTTCGAATCCAACATGGGGCACCATCGAACGTAAGACCGTCCGAACCTCGCATGGTCCGGGCGGTTTTTCTTATACCGACGCGACGTGATGGGACGTGGTATGGCAGCAACGGATATCGAGCGCGGACTCTCGACCGCCGAGGTCGAGGAGCGCATCGCCGCCGGTAAGATCAACCGCAACATGGAGCTCAAGACCAAGTCGGTCAAAGAGCTCATCATCGAGAACCTCTGCACGCTGTTCAATTTGATCAACGTGATCTTGGCGATCTTGGTGTTGCTGACCGGTTCGTTTAAGAATCTGACGTTCCTGTTCGTGGTGTTCCTCAATACCGCTATTGGCGTCATTCAATCCATGCGTTCCAAGAAGATGGTCGATAAGCTCACGCTGTTGACATCCAAGAAGGCCATCGCGGTGCGCGACGGCGCCGAGGTGGAGCTCGACTTGGACCAGATCGTGCTCGACGACATCATCCGCCTGGGGCGCGGTGATCAGATTCCCGCCGACGCCGTGGTGGTTTCGGGCGAGGCACTCGTGAACGAGAGCCTGCTGACGGGCGAGAGCGACCTTATTAAGAAACAGCCCGGTTCCGAGCTCATGAGCGGCAGCTTTATCGACTCGGGCCTGCTGCGCGCCCGCGTGATTCATGTCGGCGCCGACAACTACGTGGCCAGTTTTAATAACGAGGCCAAGTACGTCAAAAAGGTCAATTCCGAGATCATGAACGCGCTGAACGCCATCGTGCGCTTTGCGAGCATCATCATGATCCCGCTCGGTTTGGCGTTGTTTGCCTCGAGTGTGAGCGAGCTGTGGGATGCCGCGGCAACCCCGGGCGATAGCGCGCTTTCGTGGTGCTTCTCCGAGCTGTTGGCTGGCCATGTGCCTTCGTCGGCGCTGCTGTCCACGGTGGGCGCCTTGCTGGGCATGATCCCGCAAGGCCTGGTGCTTCTGACCTCGTCGGTGCTCGCCATCGCCACGGTGCGCCTGGCCCGCCGCAAGGTGCTGGCGCAGCAGCTCTACTGCATCGAGACGCTCGCTCGCGTCGACGTGCTGTGCCTGGACAAGACGGGCACCATCACGTCGGGCCGCATGGAGGTCGAGGGCACCTACCCGCTGCCTGTTGAGGGTGTTGGCTTTGGCGTGGACTCGGAGGAGGCGGCTGTTCCCGTCGATACCACAGTGCTCGATTTTGCGCTGGCTAACGTGGCACGTGCGACTTCGGCCGATGCCAACGAGACCTGCCAGGCGCTGCTCAACTATTACGCTGATCGCCCGGTCGAGGTGTCTGAGCCGCTGTCGGTCATTCCGTTCTCGTCGTCTAAAAAATGGAGTGGCGCTTCTTTTGCGCAGGGCTCCTATGTGATGGGCGCCGCGCAGTTTGTGCTTTCGGAGCGTGTGTTTTCGCAGGTCGAGAACCGTGTCGCCGAGCTTGCCGATACCTGCCGCGTGCTCGTGGTGGCGCGCGTGGACGGCTTTACGCCCGATGGCGATATGGTGGGCGAGGCCGAGCCCGTGGGCTTTGTGACCATCCGCGACGAGATTCGTACCTCGGCGGCCGAGACCATCGGCTACTTTAACGAGCAGGGCGTGACCCTCAACGTGATCAGTGGCGACGACCCGCGTACGGTGTCGTCGATCGCGCGCGTGGTGGGCGTGCCGGGAGCGGACGCTTATGTGGACGCCACGACGCTCGATACGCCGGCAAAGCTCGATGCCGCAGTGGACCGCTACCATGTCTTTGGTCGTGTGACCCCGCAGCAGAAGCGCGAGCTCGTGCAGGCGCTCAAGCGCCGCGAGCACACCGTGGCCATGACGGGCGACGGCGTCAACGACGTGCTGGCGCTCAAGGAGGCCGACTGCTCCGTCGCTATGGCGGCCGGTTCCGATGCCGCGCGCAACGTGGCCGAGATCGTACTCGTCGACAACGACTTTGCCTCGATGCCCGCCGTGGTGGCCGAGGGCCGTCGTTCCATCAACAACCTGCAGCGTTCGGCCTCGCTGTTCCTGACCAAGACGCTGTTCTCGATGGGCCTGGCGGCGCTGTGCATCGCGTTGCCGCCGTACCCCTTCGAGCCCATCCAGATGACGCTCATCAACTTCTTCTGCATCGGCGCGCCGGGCTTTGTGTTGGGCCTGGAGCCCAACAATGCTCGCGTGAAGGGGTCGTTTTTGACGAACGTGCTCAAGCGGGCACTGCCGGCGTCGATTGCGGTCATTTTGGCTGCGGCGCTCGATATCTTTGTGGCGCGCGTGTTTGGCTTTAACCAGCTCACGCTGTCTACGATGTGCCTGCTTACATCGTGCGCGGCGAGCGTCAGCCTGATCTGGCGCATCTCGCAGCCTCTCACGCCCTTACGTGTGGTGCTCTTTGTGTTTGTAGTCGCCGGCATCTTGGTGGGCGTTATCGGATTCCCGGAGCTGCTGTCTATTGCCAACCTGTCGATGGGCCAGATGGTTATCTTGGCTGTCATCGTGGTCTTTACCTGCTCGGTGTTCTTTAAGCTCGCCACGATGATGGATTCGTTCAAGCCGCGTCGTCGTCATGCCGCAACTGGTTTTGGCCGCGGTGTTCGCGTCCGCCTGGGTCGCGGTGGCGGCAAGGTGAGCTCGACGGGTTCGACGGCCGAGCGTTTTGCCAAGCGCGTCGCCGCCGACATGGCGCAGCGCCGCGAAGCTCGCACCGTTCGTGAGGCCGAGGCCCGCGCGCTCGAGGGCGTGGCTCAGGCCCAGCCCAAGAAAAAGAAGCCCACGGGCGCCAAGCGCTCCCGCGTAACCAAGTCCGCCCAAGGCATCAAAGTCTCGATGCCAAGCAAGAAGAAGAAGTAGCTACGCGCCCTGCCGATGTTGAATTGGTGCCTTGCTCCTGTGGGGCCGTGTCGATGTTATGCTCTAACCTCAATTGTTTGAATTGCTTCGGAAAGAGGATGCCGTGATCTGCCCGCATTGCCTAAAGACCATCGAGGACGGCGCCTCGTTCTGCCCCTATTGCAACGCATACGTTGGTCCGGGCGATGGCCCCGAGCATACCGAGTTCGTGTTCTGCGAGGGCTGCGGTGCCCGTCTTTCTCCGCATGATCGTACGTGCCCCAAATGCGGACGCCCCGCTCCGGGTATCCTCTCCGAGGACGCGGCCGCATCCGATTTGGCTGCGGGCCGCACGGCGGGCTTTCCGCGCCTAACGCAAGAGCAGATCGATACCGAGGTGCCGCATGCGCCGACCTCTGCCGCTGCGGTTCTTTCGGACGCCGCCGACCCCAATGAGACCTGCGTGCTGCCGGCTTTCGATAAGGATTTCGGTATCCCCAAGGTCGTTATTCCCACGCCGGTTTCCCTGCACGACGATCCTCAAAAACCCAAGCGTAAGGTGCATCCCGACGAGGACGCTTATCACAAGCACAAGCGTCATATTCCCAAGCCGCTCATCGTCATCGCGATCCTTGCCGTCGTGTGCGGTGGTGCCTATTGGTTCGTGACGGCCGATCCCATGGGTGTTATGCCCGGATTCTATGACCAGTTTGGCCAGGCCGCGCAGACGACCTTCCCTACGCGCCAAAAGGGCGAGGCGACTGAGGACGATACCAAGCAGGACGATTCTGCCGAGGTGGTCCAGGAAGAAACCGTGCTGACCGATGATCAGCTCTATACCAGGCTCGATGGTCTGTATCAGACCATCGTATCCTACGGTGACGAGGATCAGATCGGCGAGGTCATCGACTCCTTCAACAACGGCTATCTCCGAACGCCGCTGTCCACCCGTCAGGAGCTGTCGCAGAGTGCCTACGCCCTGCGCGACCAGATCAAAAAGACGCAAGATGAGCTCAACAACCTGAAAGTACAGGACGATACGGTCTATGCGGACGACATCGCCCACCTAAAGCAGCTTGCCGAGTGGATGTATGAGCGCGTTGACGTGATCTGCCAGAGCTGGGATATCTCGCTGGCCATTCCCGATGGTGAGTCGATGAGTTCTCACCAAAGCGAGATCCTGGCGCCCATCGCACAGGGCGGCAACAGCGCGCTGAACCAGTACGATGCCAACGTGGGCTCCTGGAAGCCGCAGCAGCATTCCTAAAATTAGTTCGCCATAGTCGGCATAACCTACGTGCGCAATTGATGTAAGCCCGTGCTTATTGCTACAATTCGTACAAATATGCTTTAAACGCACGAGGAAGGAACCACATGTTTGGTTTTAAGAAAGAGCTCTACACGCCCGAGTATCAGCTTGCCGGCGACGAGTGCGCCGTAATCGAGACGTCGAAGGGTACCATCAAGGTCAAGTTTGACGGCGAGGGCGCTCCCATTCATGTCGCGAACTTCTGCGAGCTTTCAACGATGGGCTTCTATGATGGCCTTAAGTTCCATCGCTATGTGCCCGGTTTTGTCATCCAGGGCGGCGACCCCAATACCCGCGACATGTCCGGCGCCGACGTCGCTGCCGGTCTTGAGGGCCCCGACGGCATGCCCGGTACCGGTGGCCCCGGCTACTGCATCAAGGGCGAGTTTGCCACTAATCCGCGCAATAGCCATGTCGATGGCGCCCTTGCCATGGCACGCTCCATGGACCCCGATTCCGCGGGTTCGCAGTTCTACTTCTGCCTGGGTGCCCAGCATAACCTCGATTCCGGTTACACCGTCTTTGGAACCACGGTCGAGGGTCTCGATGTGATTTCGCAGCTGCGTGCCGGCGACGAGATCGTCCATATCGAGATCGTTCACGAGTAAAGGGGACTTCCTTGAATAGCCAGCTGATCCAACAGGGCCGCGCCGCTTACCGCGCGGGTGATTTTTCCGCTGCAGCCCAGATGCTTGGGGCGGCAAAGACTCCCGATGAGATTATGGGCGAGGCCGATCACCTTCGTGGCAACGCCTTGATGCACCTGGGCATGTATGCCGAGGCCGCCGAGGCCTATGCCGCCGCCCTCAACGACGGCACCTACGGCAAGCGCGGCGCGCTGCTCACCAACCGCGGCAAGGCGCTCGCCGCCGTGGGCGACTACACGACGGCCGCCCAGGCGTTCTCTGCTGCTACGCAGGATGCTTCCTATGCCACGCCGTTTAAGGCCTATCTGGGCCTGGGTAACGCGCTGTTCCAGTCGGGCGACTATGCCAACGCGGGAACCGCCTTCCGTCAGGCTGCCATCGACGGCGCCAATCCGGCTCCTGCCGCCGCACTCGGCGAGCTCGGTCGCTGCTTCATTAAGCTCGGCCGTCCGGCGGATGCCGTGGAGACCTACCGCACGGCTATCGACTTTGCCGGCCCCCGCGACGACACGCGTGCGCTCAACGCCGGCATGGGTCAGGCGCTTTCTGCCGCCGGCCGTCCCTCCGACGCGCTCGACGCCTTTAACGCCGCTACTGCCGATGGCATCTACCAGCTCACCTCCGAGCAGGCCGACGAGCTTGCCCGCGTGCACGATTCGCTTGCCGCGCTGTCTGCCCAAACGGCTATGGCCACGGCTCCGGCGCCCGCGATGGACGCTCCTGCCGTCGATCCGCTCGATCCTACGGGCGCGACCGGTCAGTTTATGCCCGATCCCTCGGACACCGGCTTCTTTACGCTGTCCGAGTCCGAGATGGTCCAGCAGGACCGTCAGGATCGTAAGCAGGCCAAGGTCCGTCGTCGCCATCGCCACACGGGTCTCAAAGTCTTCATCGTGCTGCTTCTGCTCATTTTGATCGCCGCGGGCGGTCTGGGCTTTGCCTACACGCGCGGCTTTGGCTTCCCGTCTCAGGAGTCTGTCGTTACCGATCTGTTCCAGGCTGCCGGCGACGGTGACACCGCAAAGGCCGAGTCTTGCCTGGCCTCGAGCCTGTCCGAGGACGCCAAGTCGATGATCATCTCCTCGATTCCGCAGGGTGCCACCGTGTCCGTCGAGGGCATGGATCAGTCCATGACCGAGACGACCGCTAAGGTGAAGGCATCGCTGTCCAAGGGCGGCGAGCAGGAGTACACCGTCAAATTCGTGCGCTCCGACAACCATATCGGCTGGGCCGTTTCCTCGCTCGATATGGATTTCTCGGCTGCTGACAACCAGTAGTGACCTTATGGGATTTAGCTTTGCCCGGCGCTTCACCGCAAGTGAGGTGCCGGGCTTGCGCTAGTATGATGAGCTAGTAGTTTTCCAGCAATCATCCAACACATCAGGAGTTGCGTTGTTTTCTTTGATGGATATGTTCTTTGGTAGCTATGCGGGCGATCTTGCCATCGACCTCGGCACCGCCAATACGCTTGTCTCAGTGCGCGGCAAGGGCATCGTTATTCGCGAGCCCTCTGTTGTCGCCATCGACAAGAATGACGAGCGCATCTTGGCGGTCGGTATCGAGGCAAAGCGCATGCTCGGCCGTACGCCCGGCAACATCGTGGCCGTTCGTCCCCTGAAGGACGGCGTCATCGCCGACTTCGACGTTACCGAGGCCATGCTTCGCTACTTTATCGACAAGGCGTCCGAGAAGCGCTATCCGTGGACTCCGCGTCCGCGTGTTGTCGTCTGCGTTCCCTCCGGTGTCACGTCGGTTGAGAAGCGCGCCGTTTTTGAGGCCACGATCCAGGCCGGTGCCCGCCAGGCCTATCTGATCGAAGAGCCTATGGCTGCCGCCATCGGCGCCGACCTGCCCGTCGAGGAGCCCACCGGCTCCATGGTCATCGACATCGGTGGTGGTACCACCGAGGTTGCCGTTATCGCTATGGGCGGCATCGTCGTCTCGCAGTCCATCCGTATTGCCGGCGACGAGTTCGACCAGGCCATCCTCACGCACGTTCGCGATGCCTACAACCTGGCCATCGGCGAGCGTACGGCAGAGGACATCAAGATCAAGGTCGGCTCCGCCGTGCCGCTCAAGGACGAGCTCGACGTCGAGGTCAACGGCCGCGACGTGATCACCGGTCTGCCCAAGACCGTGCGCATCGAGAGCGAGGAGATTCGTCGCGCGCTCAACAAGCCGCTCGACGAGATGGCCAAGGCCGTCAAGGACGCACTCGACGCCACGCCTCCCGATCTTGCCTCGGACCTTATGTACTACGGCATTTTGCTGACCGGTGGCGGCGCGCTGCTGCGCGGTCTCGACGTGCGCCTGCGCGATGAGACCGGCGTTTCGGTCAACGTTAGCCCCACGGCGCTCGATAACGTCGTTAACGGCTGTGCCCGCGTGCTCGAGGCCAATGCGTTTGATGGCGGCTTCGTCCAGACCAATGCTTAATTTCCAAAAGGTGGATTCCATTTGGCACGATCTTCGGGTTTCTCCACAAATCTGAATACCAAGCGACAATCAACGGGTATGCGCCCGTTGATTGTTTTCAGCCTGATTTCGGTGTTGTTGCTCACGTTTTATATTCGTGAGGGCGAGGCCGGGCCGATTCATGCCGTGCGTTCGGGCGTGACGACGATTACCTCGCCGGTGCGCTTCGTGGGCTCGGCTGTGGCGGCTCCCTTCAATGCGATCGGCAACGTGTTCTCTAACCTTACGGCGTCGCAGGACACGCTTGACGAGCTTAAGAAGCAAAACGAGGAACTGACCTCTAAGGTTGCTGAGCTCTCCGAGGCTCAAAAGACCGCTGAGCGTCTGGAGGGGCTGGTCGGCCTGCAGTCGACCTACAACCTCAAATCGACCGCAGCTCGTATTGTCGGCGCCTCGGGCGATGCCTGGACTTCGACCGTAACCATCGACAAGGGTTCTGCCGATGGGCTTTCCATCAACATGCCTGTGACGAGTTCGGCCGGTGTTATCGGACAGATCATCGAAGTCTCGGCCAAGACGTCCACCGTGCGCCTGATTGGCGACGAGAACTCGGGCGTGTCCGCCATGGTGCAGGACACGCGCACCCAGGGCATGCTGCAGGGTCAGGCTGACGGCACGCTGCGTCTTGAGTACGTGAGCGTCGACTCCGACGTTAAAGTTGGCGACATCATCGTTACTTCTGGCATCGGTGGCGTGTTCCCCAAGGGCCTTCCGCTCGGCACCGTCTCTTCGGTTGAGAAATCGGCAAACGACGTTTACTACACCATTGTGGTGCGCGCTCAGACCACGGCCGAGAACAATGAGGAAGTGCTGGTCATTACCTCGCTGACCGACGAACAGTCGGCCTCGGATGAAGATGTGAGCACGGCCAACAGCACGCCGCAGGGAACGTCGCGCGATGCTGCGACCAAGACGAAGGACGAGAGCTCGGATGACAGTTCCGACACGTCCGAGACGACCGATTCCGGCTCGAGCGAATAGGGGGCATGTCCATGGATCTACACGAGCAGGGGATGAGCTCCCGCACGTTTGTGATCGCCGCCATCGTGTGCGTGCTGCTGCAGGCAGGCCTCGCACCGCAGATCTCCATTGCGGGCGGTCGCGTCAACTTTATGATTATTCTTGTGTGCCTGAGTGTGTTCTCGGGCGACCCGACCCGTGCCGTCGCGTGCGGTTTTTGCAGCGGCTTGTTCTATGACCTGTCCGCTGCCGTGCCGGTGGGCGTTATGTCGCTCCTACTGACCGTGGGTTCTTTTGCCCTGGTGCACAGCGCCGCCGGTCAG
The DNA here is from genome assembly GCF_003472325.1 of Collinsella sp. AM12-1. Classification (NCBI taxonomy): domain Bacteria; kingdom Bacillati; phylum Actinomycetota; class Coriobacteriia; order Coriobacteriales; family Coriobacteriaceae; genus Collinsella; species Collinsella sp. AM12-1. Next base: position 105,499 of record NZ_QRLS01000004.1, on the reverse strand, counting down.
ACGGGCGGTACCCCGAGTGCGCGCGGCATCACGGTGGGCACCTTCGCGCTCGTCATTAATGTGATTTACAGCATCATCTTGCTGTTTATGGGTTTGGAGACGAGCTTTGTCGTGGCGATTTTCGGCCATGCGCTGCCGTCTTCGATCCTGACGGGTCTGGTTGCCATTCCATTTTTGATGTCCGGCGTCGTGCCGCAGTCCGGCTATGGATTCTCCGCACGTGGCGGACGCCAGACGGGTATGCGCTTTAAGCCCAAGACCCGCAAGCTCAAATAGGGGAGGCCCGTAGATGTCTTCCCAGATGACGGTTATTATCGCCGGTATCGTGCTGGTCGTGGCCATCGTGGTCGCGCTGGTCATCATGCGTCGGGGCGATTCCCGTTTTACCTACGATACGCAGCATGGAACGGCCCCACGCGCCACCGAGGGCGAGGGCAATACCGCGGCGACCGCCTTTAAGGGCCGCTTTTCCATCCTCACCGCGGGTGTGGGCGCGATGTTTGCGGCGCTTGCCGTCAAGCTGTGGGGCATGCAGATGGTCTCGTCGGACTATTACGAGAAGCAGGCTAATAGCAATCAGACTCGCACCGTTACCACACCCGCTGTGCGCGGCCGCATCCTCGACCGCAATGGCGTGGCGCTTGTCCAGAACCGTCCCTCACTTGCTGTCGTGGCCTACCGCGATCTTGCCGAGGATGAGGTTCTGGTTCGCCATCTTGCCAACGTGCTCGGTATGCCCTACGTGGCGGTTCTGCGCAATATCCAGGACAATTCTGAGGGCGCCCAGAGCCTGCATACCATCGCGACGGACGTCCGTCGCTCCACGGTTGCCTATATTCAAGAGCACGCCGGCGAGTTCCCGGGCGTCAAGATTGCCGAGCGTACTGAGCGCCAGTATCCATATGGCGAGACGGCATGCCATATCTTGGGCTATACCGGCACCATTACCTCCGAGCAGCTCGAGGCCCAGAATAAGAAAACCTCTGGCGATGATGATGCTTCTGCTGGCCGGATTACGTACCAGTCGGGCGATATCGTGGGCCAAGCGGGCGTTGAGAGCTACTACGAAAACCTGCTGCAGGGTATTCGTGGCGAGCAGACCGTCAAGGTCGATGCCTCGGGCAATGTGACCGGTCAGGCCGGCGCCGTGCCCGCGAAGGCCGGCTCCGACATTAAACTCACGCTCGACCTTAAAATCCAACAGGCCTGTGAGACGGCGCTGTCGAGTGCTATCGAGCTTGCCAAGACCACGGGCCACAGTAACGCCGGCAACGGTGCCGTGGTGTGCCTCGATCCCAACAATGGCGAGATCCTGGGCATGGCGAGCGAGCCCAAGTTCGATCCGTCCGTCTTTATCGGCGGCGTCTCAAATGACGTGTGGACTGAGCTTAATGATGACAAGGGTTCGCACCCGCTGCTCAACCGCGCCATTAGCGGACAGTACATGTCGGCTTCGACCATCAAGCCGCTCTCGGCGCTGGCAGGCCTTGAATTTGGAACTTATACCTCCGGCCAGACCACGAACTGCACGGGCTATTGGACGGGCCTAGGCAAGTCGTGGGGTAAGTACTGCTGGCTGCATTCCGGCCACGGCACCATGACGCTGCAATCGGGCATCGCCAACTCGTGCGACCCCGTTTTTTACGACATGGGCAAGGCGTTTTTCTACAACGACCATCATCCCGAGGGCCTGCAGGAGGTCTTTCGTCGCTGGGGCCTAGGCAAGACCTGCGGTATCGATCTGCCGAGTGAGGGCGCGGGCCGTATTCCCGATGCCGAGTGGAAAGAGTCGTACTTCACCGACGCCTCTGCTGAGGACCGCAAGTGGAATGCCGGCGATATGACCAACATTGCCATCGGCCAGGGCGACATCCTGGTGACGCCCCTGCAGATGGCGTGCGCCTATATGGGTCTTGCCAACGGCGGCAAACAGTACGTTCCTCACGTGTTTTTGTCTGCCGTGTCGCGCGATGGCGACGGCGATGCCTATAAGTACAACGGAAAGGGCAAGAAGAAGCGCCTAGAGGCCAAGATCAACAGCGATTCGGATTTGGCTCTTGTTCGCAACGGCATGCACGACGTGATTTACACGGCATCGACGTCCCTGGCGGCTCACTTTGGCACCCTGACGCCGCAGGTATACGGCAAGTCGGGCACGGGCGAGAAAAGCGGCGAGGACGAATACGCGTGGTTCTGCGCCTATGCACCGGCCGATGATCCCAAGTATGTCATCGCTACTGTCCTGGAGCAGGGCGGCGGTGGCTCGGATACCGCGATGCATGTCGTGCGCGACGTGCTCGGCGTGATTTATGACGAGCCCGATACCTCTTCGGCCTCGGGCGATTCTTCGGTTCGATAGGAGGTTGCGATGGATTTTTCTCCGGCGGATCTGTTCCGTTCAACCAAGACCGGCTCTCGCAGCAGCCTGGACCGCGTCAACAAGCAACTTTCGGCCTCGCGCGGCACGTTTCGCCAAAAGGTGCATATCGGCGTGCTCGTGGCTACTGTGGCGCTCGTCGCCTACGGTGCCATCATTATCTGGTCGGCTTCGCAGTTTAAGGCCGATGCCTCGTTCTCACGCCATCTGCTGGGAATTGGCATCGGTGCGGTGCTGGCGGTGCTGGTCTGGCGTACCGACCTGCGCGGTATTTCCAATTTCTCGACGGCGTTGCTCGTCATCGACCTGATCGTGATCCTCTCGCCCAAGATTCCGGGTCTGTCCTATACGGGCGGTCTGGGCATGACGGGCTGGATCAAGATTCCCGGTATCGGCTTGACATTCCAGCCGGTTGAGCTTGCCAAGCTCATCACCATCTTCTTTATTGCTACGCTTGGCTCGCAGTATAACGGTCGCATCGATACCGCTCGCGACTACGTCAAGCTCTGCGGCATGCTGTCCATTCCGTTTTTGGCCGTCGTTGCCATGGGCGACCTGGGCTCGGGCCTGGTCGTGCTGGTTTCGGGCGCCATCGTCATTTGTATGAGCGGTGCACGCCGCGAGTGGGTGCTGTCGACCCTAGCCCTGCTCGTGGGCCTGGTGGCCCTCGTCCTGGCGCTCGATTCGGTCTTTGATTCGCTGCTCGGCCACGATGTGCTCATCAAGCAGTATCAGATGAACCGCCTGACGGTCTTTATCGACCCCGATAATGCCGATTCGGACGATGCGTACAATCTGCAGCAGTCGTTGATCGCGGTCGGCTCGGGCGGTTTCTTTGGTAAGGGCCTGGGGCATGCGACGCAGTCGGCCGGCGGCTTTCTGCCTGAGTTCCACACCGACTTCGTCTTCGCCTTCCTGTCCGAGACCTTTGGCTTTTGCGGTTCCTTTTTGCTCCTGTGCCTCTACGTGCTGCTGATCTTTTCGACGATTCGCGTCGCCTTTAAGTGCGAGTCTCTGTTCCTACGCTTATCATGCGTAGGTATCGTCGGCATGTGGGCGTTCCAGACCTTCGAAAACATCGGCATGTGCATCGGCATGATGCCGATTACCGGTATTCCGCTACCGTTTATTAGCTTCGGTTCGTCTTCGATGATGATTCAGCTGCTGACGGTGGGTATCGTACAATCCATATGGCGGCATCGTTCGGGCGCCGCGTAACCGCTGGAGGGGTTTGCTATGAAAATTCCCGTAGATAAGCTGACCCGCGCTTTTAAGATGGGCGCGTCCGTTAAGAAGGATTCCGATACGCCGGTGCGCGTCTCGGTCTATCTGGATTCGTCCGCCTCGCGCTTTCTGGCCGAGACGGTGCGTGACGCCTTTGTGCCGCAGACGACCTCGGGTATTGTGCGCGTCGAGCGTCTGGGGGAGGAGCGAATTGCTCCAAAGACCGATACCGATGTGGTGCTGGTGCTCTCGTGTGGTTCCGACCGCTTGGAGAGTGCCGTGCAGGAGCTCGTGATCGCCGGCGCGCCCGTGTGCGTGCTTGCCGAGTCCGCTGTTGAGGTGCCGTTTATCGAGGAGTCCACGCCCATGCTCGGCGTGGTAGCGGCAACCGATAAGACGTATCTGCTCGAGACGCTTGCCCGCTGGATTCTCGATCGCACCGACAAGGAAACGGCTTTTGCGGCGAACTTTGCCTTCATGCGCATCGCGGCCGCCAATCGTATCATCACCTCGTGCGCGCTCACCAATATGGCGACCGGTGCGCTGGTGTTTTTGCCGGGCGCCGATTATCCCGTTATGGCGCTGGCGCAGGTGGGCATGCTCTTTGAGCTCGCTGCCGTCTTTGGACGCGGCATTAAGCCTGAGCGCGGCTACGAGGTCGCGGGCGTGCTTGCCGGCGGTCTTGTGATCCGCGCGGTCACCCGCGCGCTCGTCAAGCAGACGCCACATATTGGGTTTGCCGTCAAGGCGCTCACTGCTGCCGCGGGCACCTACGGCATGGGCCGTGCGCTCGTTTCGCTCTACGAGCGCGATGTCGACTACGGCCGTGCCAACGAGGTAGTCACTGCTACGTTCTCCCGCGTTCGCGATCTGGTGACCACGGTCGCGGGCGCTACCCGTCCTATGGCGTCCTACCAGGACGCATCCGATCTCGCAGCTTAGGGGTTTTCCGTTGCGCGTTGCATACCAAGATTGTTTTCATTTAATTGAGCCGCTGCTCGCCAAGGTCGAGAAACCGAGCCGCTATATCGATCACGAGTGGGGCACGCTTTCCAAGGCCGATGCCGACTACCGTTGCTGCTTGATCTACCCGGATGTGTACGAGGTCGGTCTGCCTAACCAGGGCATCGCCATCCTCTACAACATCCTTAACCAGGCCGAGGGCATCTCCTGCGAGCGCGGCTATGTGCCGTGGCCCGATATGGGTGACGCCATGCGCGAGGCGGGCATTCCGCTGCTGTCGCTCGAGGGCGCAGCGCCGGTCGCTTCGTTTGATATCGTTGGCCTACATGTGCCGCACGAGATGGCGGTGACGAACTTCCTCGAGGCTCTCGACCTCGCTGGCATTCCGCTGTTAGCGGCCGACCGAGGTGAAGACGACCCAATTATCATCGCCGGCGGCCCCTCGGTGTACAACCCCGAGCCGTACGCGGCCTTCTTCGATGCCATCCTCATCGGCGAGGGCGAGGAGTCGCTGCTCGAGACCTGCCAGCTGCATCGTCGCCTGCGCGACGAAGGAGTCCCGCGCGCACAGATTGTTGAGCAGCTTGCATCCATTGCCGGCAACTACGTGCCGTCGCTCTATGAGGTTCGTCACGACGAGCCCTGTTCGCCGCATGGCTACACCGTGCCGCGTGAGGGTAAGGATGCGCCGACTGTGGTCTACAAGCGCGTCGTCGAGGATTTCGGCGCCACGAATCCGCTGTCGCAGTCGTGCGTACCCTATGCGCAGCTGGTCCACGACCGCCTGTCTATCGAGATCCTGCGCGGCTGCGCCCGCGGCTGTCGTTTTTGCCAGGCCGGCATGACGTATCGCCCGGTGCGCGAGCGCTCGGCCGACCAGATCGTCTCGTCGGTGATTCAGGGTCTGGAAAAGACCGGCTATGACGAGGTGTCGCTGACCTCGCTCTCCACGACCGACCACTCCTGCATTCGCGACGTGCTCGGCAGGCTCAACCGTCGCCTGGAGGATACGGGTATTCGCGTGTCTATTCCGTCGCAGCGCCTGGATTCGTTTGGCGTGGATATGGCCGAGTCGGTCGCCGGCGAAAAGAAGGGCGGCCTGACGTTCGCGCCCGAGGCTGGCAGCCAGCGCATGCGCGACATCATTAACAAGAACGTGACCGAGGAGGACCTGGACCGTGCCGCCAAGGCGGCCTTCGAGGCCGGCTGGAACCGCATGAAGCTCTACTTTATGATGGGCCTTCCCGGCGAGCGCGACGAGGATATCGTGGCCATCGCCAATCTGGCCGATCACGTGCTGGAGCTCGGTCGTTCCGTGGTGCCCAAGGCTCGTCGCGGCTCGATCTCGGTGTCCATCTCGGTTTCGGTCTTTATCCCCAAGGCTGCCACGCCGTTCCAGTGGTGCCCGCAGCTCGACTACGACGACGTCAAGCGTCGCCAGAAGCTGCTTATCACGAGCGTTCGCAACCGTGCCGTCCGCGTGCATTACCACGATGCCGAGACCTCGCTCATCGAGGCCGCGCTGTCCCGCGCCGGTCGTGACATGACGCCCGTCATCATCGATGCTTGGCGCTCGGGCTCTCGCTTTGACGCCTGGGTAGAGCATTTCTCGCTCGATAACTGGAAGGAAGCTGCCGCCAAAAACGGCATCGACCTCAATGAGCTTGTGCACCTGCCCTACGAGTTGGACTGGCGCCTGCCGTGGGAGCACGTGAGCCCCGGCTGTACGCGCGGCTTCCTCGAGCGCGAGTACCGTCGCTCGCTCGAGGGCGTCACGACTCCCGACTGCACCCGCACGTCGTGCACCGGCTGCGGAATCTGCCCCACGCTTCACGCCAAGAATGTATTGATGGGTGATCGCGCATGAGTGAGCGCCTGACCGACAACCCCACGCTCTTTAGACTTCGTGTTCGCTATGGCAAGCGCGATCGCCTTAAGTACCTGGGCCATCTCGAAGTAATCCATACCATAGAGCGCATCGTGCGCCGTGCGGGACTTCCCTATGCCGTCACGCAGGGCTTCTCTCCACACATGCGCGTGGGCTTCTCTTCGGCGCTACCGGTGGGTACGTCGTCGACCTGCGAGTGGTGTGACCTGTTTATGACCGAGTTCGTGGCGCTCGACGAGGCGTTTGGGCGCCTGGCTGCGGCGTCTCCGGCCGATCTGGCACCCATCGAGGCGGCGTACATCGACGTGCGCACGCCGGCGTTGACGGCGCAGCTCACGCGCCTGTCGTACCGCATCGACCTGCACTTGGATCCCGAGGCGCCCGTAAGCGCCGATGAGGTGCGTCGTGCGATCGACACGCTGCGCGCGGACCATGGCATCGACTACGCGCGTGGCAAAAAGAGCAAGCGCTTGGATTTGGATCACACGCTCGTGGGCTATGAGCTCACGGCGGGGGAGCGCCCGGATCATTTGGTGCTCATGCTCGACACCCATGCCGACAACGAGGGCTCCATGCGTCCGGAAATTTTGCTTTCCGCTGCTGATGTTTTGTTGCAGGGCTTGACCCCGGGCGTCGATGCACCTATTGTTTCCACCGGTATGCAAGACCTCGTGACCATCTGCTCCTACGATGTCGAGCGTCAGAATCAAGCATGCGAGGACGACGAGGGCCGACTCGTCAGCCCCATACCTGTGCGAACTTGTGGATTTGCTCCACATACTCGTTGACGGGGGTATTATCGCCTGCTACTATATTCGGCTGTTGCACTAACTGATGCATGAAGGGCAAGTAAACATGTACGCAATCGTTAACACGGGCGGCAAGCAGTACAAGGTCGCCACCGACGATGTCATCACCGTCGAGAAGATCGAGGGCAATGAGGGCGACAAGGTCACCCTGCCGGTCATCTTCCTCAACGATGGTAAGAAGATCGTCACCGATCCCGACAAGCTGGCCAAGGCCAAGGTTACCGCTCAGATCGTTGAGCAGTTCAAGGGCGAGAAGCAGCTGGTCTTCAAGTTCCACAAGCGTAAGCGCTATCGTCGTCTGAAGGGTCACCGTCAGCAGCTCACCAAGCTGAAGATCGTGAAGGTCCAGGCTACGTCCCGCGCCAAGAAGGCTGTCAAGGCAGAGGCCGAGGCTGTTGCCGAGGCTCCCGTCGCCGAGTAGATTACACTCGTAACGAAAGAGTAGGTATACACAATGGCACACAAAAAAGGACTCGGTTCCTCCCGTAATGGCCGTGACTCCCGCGGTCAGCGCCTTGGCACGAAGCGCTTCGCCGGCCAGACGGTAACCACGGGCACGATTCTCGTCCGTCAGCACGGCACGCACATCCACCCGGGTGAGAACGTTGGCCGTGGCAAGGACGACACGCTGTTCGCGCTGGTCGACGGTACCGTTGAGTTCCACAAGGGTATCAAGCACAGGGTCAGCGTACGCCCGCTCGCGAACGCGTAATTCACCCTTCATAGAGCACATATGTGGGAGGCACTTGAGTTTTAGGATTCAAGGGTCTCCCTCTTTTTGTAGGAGGCGATTCTGTTGTCACAGTTCACCGATATCAGCCGCATTAACGTGTGCGGCGGCGACGGCGGTGCCGGATGCATGTCGTTTAGGCGCGAGGCCTTTGTCCCCAAGGGCGGCCCCGATGGCGGCGACGGCGGTCGTGGCGGCAATGTCGTCATCCAGGCCGATGCTCAGCTGTCTTCGCTGATCGATTACCGCTTTAAGCATCACTTCCGCGCCGAGCGCGGCACGCACGGGCAGGGTGCCCGTCGTAACGGTAAGAGCGGCGAGGACCTGATTCTCAAGGTCCCTATGGGTACCGTGGTGCGCGAGCTCGACCCCGAGACGCAGACCCCGATGTTCGAGATTGCCGATCTGGTGCACGACGGCGAGCGCGTTGTCGTGGCCCCTGGTGGCGCCGGCGGCTTGGGCAACACGCACTTTGTGACGTCGGTGCGCCGCGCGCCCGCGTTTGCTCAGCTGGGCGAACCGGCAGAGGAGCACTGGATTGAGCTCGAGATGAAGCTTATGGCCGATGCCGCGCTCGTGGGCTTCCCCTCGGTGGGAAAGTCCTCGCTCATCGCGCGCATGAGTGCCGCCCGTCCCAAGATTGCCGACTACCCGTTTACCACGCTCGTGCCCAATCTGGGCATGGTGCGTGCCGGCGAATATTCTTACGTCGTTGCCGACGTCCCCGGTCTTATTGAGGGCGCGAGCGAGGGCAAGGGTCTGGGGCACCAGTTCCTGCGCCACATTGAGCGTACGGCTCTGATCATGCATGTCGTCGACATGACGGGCGGTTTTGAGGATCGCGATCCGGTTGAGGATTACCACATCATCAACCGCGAGCTTGAGCAGTATGGCGCCGAGCTTTCGGAGCGTCCGCAGATCGTTGTCGCCAACAAGTGCGATGCGCCGGGCACGGCTGACAAGATTGCCGATCTCAAACGCGCCGCGCTCGACGATGGACATATGTTCTTTGCCGTGTCTGCCGTGACGGGCGCCGGTCTCAACACGCTGATGCTTGCCGTGGGCGAGCAGGTGGCTAAGCTGCGCGCCGAGTTGGCTGTCTCCGATGAGCCGGTCGATCTGCGTGACGATGAGTGGGAGCGTCGCCGCCTGCAGCGCGAGAAGCGTTTCCGTATTGTTCAGGAAGAGCCCCATGCCTTCCGCGTGGTCGGTCGCGCCATCGAGCGCATGGTCATCCAGACCGACTGGGAAAACGAGGAAGCCGTCATTTACCTGCAGCATAAGTTTGCGCGTATGGGTGTTGACGACGCGCTCGAGAAGGCCGGTTGCCGTGCGGGCGACGAGGTCCGCATTTGCCAGCGCGCCTTTGACTTTGAGGGCGCCGAGGACTTCTCGGAGTACGAGGAGCTCGAGGATGCTGGCGAGGACGTTGCCGTTGAGACCATTGACATGACCGATGCTGCGGATGAGGGCGTCGAGGTTGTCGATGCGGCGGGTGCCGCGGACGATGCCGAGACCCCGGAGGGCGAGTAAGCCATGTCGCTGCGCGGTGGAATCGGTTTGCCCGAGCTGCCTATCAAGGATGGGCAGGAGTTTCGGCTTGGCATTATGGGCGGCACCTTTGACCCGATTCATTACGGGCACTTGGTAACCGCTGAGCAGGCGCGTGAGTCCCTCGACTTGGATGCCGTGCTCTTTATGCCGGCGGGCTCTCCTGCTTTTAAGCTTGACAAGCCGGTGACGCCTGCCGAGGACCGTTATGCCATGACGGTCCTCGCCACCGCTGCGAATCCGGCTTTTTTGGCGAGCCGCTTCGAGATTGACCGTCCGGGCGTTACCTATACGGCCGATACGCTTCATGCCCTTCGCGACTTTTACCCGCCGCAGGTAAAGCTCTACTTTATTACGGGCGCCGACGCGATTATCGATATTGTGACCTGGCATGATGCCGAGCGAATCGCTGAGCTTGCTACCTTTATTGCGGCGACGCGACCGGGTTTTGATATCGATACGGCGCGTGCCCGAATCAAAGAGTCGGGGCTGCCGTTCGATGTGCGCTATATTCAGATTCCGGCGCTGGCGATCAGCTCGACGAACATTCGTAAGCGAGTTGCCCGCGGCATGAGCGTGCGCTATCTTACGAGCGAGTCTGTGCTCGGCTACATTCGCAAGCGCAGGCTATATGCCGATTTGGGCCAAGAAGATTTTGAGTGATGGGGGCTACGTTGTCGGTAGAGGATCAGTTTGAGGGCGATGAGCGCGCGCTGCTCAAGCGCATTCAAGAGCTGCTCGATGTTCGCATGAAAGATAAGCGCAAGCGCTATGTGCATTCGCTGGGTGTTGCCGAGACCGCACTTCATCTGGCCGAGGTCTACGGCGTTGACCGCTTTGATGCGGCTGCCGCCGGCTTAATTCACGACTGGGACAAGGTTCTTTCCGATGACGAGCTCGTGGCCCGCGCGCTTCACTATGGCATCAAGGTTGCCGGCTCTCCTTCCGCCGCGACGCCGCTTTTGCATGGCCCTGTTGCCGCCTATGAGCTTCCGCAGCTTTTTCCCGAGCTGTCGCCGGCTGTTTTCCAGGCTGTCGACCGTCACACCGTGGGTGCCTGCGACATGACGCCGCTCGATATGGTGGTCTTTGTGGCAGATGCCATCGAGCCCAACCGCCACGGCGACTATGCCCATGCGCTGCACAAGATGGTGGGGGAGTCGACGCTTGACGAGTTGTTCTTCTCCTGTTTTGCGCAGGGTCTGGTCTATGTGATCCAGTCCGGGCGCTATCTTTATCCCACGGCTATTACGATTTACAACCATTACGCCCAGCTGCGCTAGCTCGGGTGTGTCTAGAAAGAGGTATTCCATGGCCGACGAGACCATGACTGACGAGACCATGACTGACGAGCAGATTCTTGAAGGTGTGGAGCACAAGAGTTTCGTTGCCACGTCCGACCGCACCGCCGCCTCGCTGTCCGCGAGCGGTGTCGCCGCCGAGGATGTCGCCCGCGCCGCCGCGCAGGCCGCCTACGACAAGAAGGGCGAGGACGTGCAGGTGCTCGACCTGACCGAGCTTTCCGACGTGTGCGACTACTTTGTGCTTGCCACCGGTACCAACAACCGCCAGGTCGATTCGATCGTCGACGAGATCGAGGAGAAGGTCGCCGAGGCTTGCGGCGAGCATCCGTTCTCCATCGAGGGCCGCGAGCAGAAGACCTGGATGCTCATGGACTACGGCTCGGTTGTCGTCCACGTCTTCACTCCCGAAGCCCGCGACTTCTACCGCCTAGAAAAGCTCTGGGGTGACGCCCCCCAGCTCCCCCTCAACCTCCTCTAAATGATTTTTCTGGGACGGGGATATAATAATCATTGCTACCGTTTGCCGAACCGCTCACTTTTGTTGGGCGGTTCGGCCTTTTTCTTTCCTTCCTTTTGTATGCTGTGACTACTACAACATCGGAAGGGAGGGCTTCGATGACTCGCGTTGCCCGTGCGTTGTCCGAACTTGGCCATTATCACGTTATGCTCAAGGGTTGTGCTGGCCAGCTGATCTTTGAAGACGATGACGATCGCCTCTATTTTCTTAACCTATTGAATAGACGGTTTACGCCCGCTCATATTCGCCTGCTCGCCTGGTGCCTCATGGACAATCATGTTCACCTGCTGTTTGATGACCCCGATAATCAGATGAGCGTTTCCATGCATGCGATTGATACGGCATATGCGAAACACTTCAATCAAAAAACCGGCCGCCGCGGACCGGTGTTCCAGGAACGATTTAAGAGCGTGATCATTTCTGACGATGAGCAGCTGCTCCGTTGCGTTCGATATATCCATGACAACCCTGCAAAGGCTGGAATTTCTTCTGCTCCTCTTTATCGTTGGAGCAGCTTCCACGAGTATTTCTCTCATCCCGAGATTTGCGATTGTGACGGCATCCTCGATCTATTTGGGGGTACGGAAGCGTTTTATCTTGCGAGTACCGACGGTAAGCCTAATTCTTACTTTCTGCCCGAGGGTAAACACATTTCCGACATGGACGCGCTGGAAGTTGCCCAGGCCCTTTTGGCTCCGCTTGAGCCTTATCAGCTTAGAACTTTGCCGAAATCAGAGCGTAATCGTCTATTGGCAATGCTGAGGCATCGGGGATTTACGATTGAGCAGATTGCGCGTCTGACGGGAATCGGGACCAATATCATTCAAAGGGCGAAATGAAGCTCCAAATGATTATAAAATCCCCGTCCTAGAATACTCATTTCGGACGCACTAGTCGGTGAAGCGGGATTGGCGGCCGAAGGATAGGGCGGTGTCGCCGAACTTGTCTCGGACGGCGTCGATAGCGACGGAGAGGTCGCGTCGGTCGCTGGATTGGGCCCCGCGGTTATCGACTTCGCAGAACAGGTCGGTTTGGATACCGCCTTGGTGGTTGAAGTCGCTCATTCCGATGCCTGCCAGACGCACGTGCATGCCTTCTTGCCAGATGTTGTCGAGCAGTTCGAGTGCAACCGCCACGAAGATGTTCTCATCGTCGGTCGGATGAGGCAGCCGGCGCTGTGCCGTACGCCCGCTGCCATACGAATACTTAAGCTTGAGCGTCACCGTGGCGCCTGTTAGTCCCCGACGGCGCAGACGGCGTCCCACTGACTCTCCCAACAGCGCAATCGCCGCCTCAATATCCCCACGCTCAGTCAAATCTTTAGCAAAGGTGCGTTCATTGCTGACCGACTTGACCTCGCGCTCTTCATCGAGGCTCGTGACTTCAGAGATTTCGAGTCCCAGCGCACGCTGACGCATGCGCTCGCCGTTGACGCCAAAAATAGAGGCCAAGGTGGATTCCGGTGCACGTGATAGCTCGCCGAGGGTGTAGATGCGCATGCGGCGCAGTCGCTCCTCGGCCGAGCGCCCGATGCCGCTCATGGCAGATACCGGCAGCGCGGCCAAAAAGCGCTGCTCGGTTCCGGGGCGCACGATGGTCAGCCCAAACGGCTTATCCCGCTCGCTTGCGATCTTTGCGACCGTCTTGTTGCAGCCCACGCCAATGGAGCACGTCACTCCCAGCGCTGCCACGCGGTCGCTTATACGTCGCGCAACCAGGAGCGGGTCTTCGGGCGCAAAGCGGCCCGGTGTGAGATCGATAAAGGCTTCGTCGATGGATACGCGCTCAACACGCGGGGTCTCGTCGGCGAGAATCGCCATGACCTGCGCGCTGACCTCACGATAGCGATCAAAATGCCCATGCGTCCAAATGGCTTGCGGGCACAGGCGCCGCGCCTCGGCCGAGGGCATGGCGGAGTGCACGCCAAAGCGACGTGCCTCGTAAGAACAGGTGGACACAACGCCCCGCGATTCGGCGTCTCCGCCCACAATGAGCGGCTTGCCGCGCCACTCGGGATGATCGAGCATCTCAACGCTCGCAAAAAACGCATCAAGGTCCATCAGACCCACCGCCGGGCCCGTCCAGGGAGGCGGTGTGACGCCCATGGCATCCTCATAACCGTATGTATGTTCGCGTCTTTCCATGTCATGAGTATACCGCGCAGCTCATGTGGGGTGCGTGTATGTGCTTGCAAATCCCGAATTCTTGTCTAAGATATGGATTTGCCCTCGACTACACCGAAGAAGTTGGTCTCACGGACTTCACCTGCCCGCGTCGATGGCGTATTATGTTCAACTGTTTGTTTGTAGTTGCAGCCTAAAGCTGCTTGGTTGGAGGAGTTTCCTTTGGCAGTCAAGATTCGCCTTGCTCGTCACGGCGCTAAGAAGCGTCCGTACTACCGTGTCGTCGTCGCCGATTCCCGCGCCCCGCGTGACGGTCGTATCATCGAGGAGGTTGGCCGCTACAACCCGATGACCGCCCCCAAGACCATCAACCTCGACCTCGAGAAGATCGCCGACTGGCAGTCCAAGGGCGCTCAGCTCACCGACGCCGTCGCCGCTCTGGTCAAGGCCGCCAACGAGGGCGAGAAGACCGAGACCGTCGTTAAGAAGTCCAAGAAGCAGCTCGCCAAAGAGGCCGAGGCCGCTAAGGCTGCCGCTGAGGCCGCTGAGGGCGCCGAGGAGTAAATCGTGCCTGAGGTTGACGCTGCACAGCTCGAGGGTGAGGCAATGCTCTCAGATCGCATCGCCGATCTCGTCGAATATCTCGTTGTTCAGATCGTCGACGACCCGGATTCCGTGAGCCTCGAGGTCATCGATGGTGACGACGCCTCTACGATTGAGGTTTCGGTCGCCGAGGATGACGTCGCTAAGGTCATCGGCCGTCGTGGCCGTACCATCAAGGCCATTCGCACGCTCGCCCGTGCACTGGCCGCTCGCCTCGACACTGCTGTCGAGGTAGAGGTTCTGGGCTAGGACCTTGAGGTCCCAGTACAAAAACATCGCCCGTGTGGTCAAGCCGCACGGAAGGAAGGGGGAGGTCCTCGCGCAGCCGCTGCGGGGGCTTCCTTCTGTATTAGAGCCGGGTATGCGCGTCGCCCTGACGCCGCCGGCGCTCAAGCGCGACCGCTTTTGCACGGTCGTGTCCGTCACCGATACGGGCGATGGCGATCTGGTCTCGTTTGAGGGCATTGACGACTTGACGGCCGCCGAGGGCATCATGGGATGCTACGTGTTGGCAAATCGTGACGACTTTGAGCTCGATTCGCTCGACGCTGCCTATACCGACCTGTTGGGTCGCGAGGTGGTCGACGAGCGCTTCGGTTCGCTCGGCACGATCGTCGAGATCATGTCGACGCCCGCTAACGATGTTTGGGTTGTCGAGGATGATCGGTACGGCGAGGTACTGATTCCCGTGATCGAGCAGGTTGTGCTCGATCTTCCCGACACGGGAACAATTTCCGTCCACGTTATGGACGGCCTGATCGATATGGACAAGTAGGGAGGACAACATGCTGATCGAGACCCTTTCGGTCTTTCCCGAGATGTTTGAGCCCGTCATGTCCACGTCGATTTTGGGCCGCGCCCGCAAGGCCGGCCTTTTTGATTTTAAGGCGTATAACCTGCGCGACTGGACGCACGACCGCCATCGTACCGTCGATGACGAGCCGTACGGCGGCGGGCAGGGCATGCTCATGAAGGTCGAGCCTATTGCTGAGGCCATCGAGGCCATTAGTGCGGAGGGTCCCAAGCCGACGGTGGTGTTCTTCACCCCGTGCGGCGAGCCCTTTACGCAGCATGTGGCCGAGCGCCTGCTCAAAAGCGAGCGCCTGCTGTTTGTGTGCAGCCGTTACGAGGGCGTCGACGAGCGCGCGTATGCGTATGCCGACGAGCGTCTGTCGATCGGCGACTATGTGCTTACGGGTGGCGAGCTACCCGCTATGGTCGTTGCCGACGCTGTCGTGCGCCTGATTCCCGGCGCCCTTGGTGACGAGATGAGCAACGTCGACGAGTCGTTCTCGACCGCCGAGGACGGTGGCCTGCTCGAGTACGCGCAGTACACCCGTCCCGCCGAGTTCAACGGCGAGGGCGTGCCGCCGGTGCTCGTGAGCGGTGACCATGCCAAGGTCGATGCCTGGCGTCGCAAGAACGCCATCGAGCGCACCTGCCGCTGGCGCCCCGACCTGATCGAGACGGCGCGGCTTACGCCTGAGGAGCGCGCGTACGCGCAAGAGATTTTGGACGCTTCTTATTCGCTAAGCGAGGAGTGAGAATGGTTCCATCGCAGCATTCCGTGCTAAAGGGTGCGTTTGAGTGGATCGTGGTCGTCGCGATTGCGCTCGTCGCCACCTTTTTGATTCGCTCGTTTGTGGTTGAACCCTTTGTGGTGCCTACCGGCTCCATGGAGTCCACGATCGAGATTGGCGATCAGATCCTGGCGCAAAAGGTGAGCCTCGAGCTCGGGCAGCCCGTCAAACAAGGCGATATCGTGGTATTCCACAACCCCGATGGCACCTCCGAGCACGATGTTCTCGTCAAGCGCGTTATTGCCACGGCCGGCCAGACGGTCGACCTGCAGGACGGACACGTGGTCGTTGACGGCCAGGCGCTCGACGAGGACTACACGACCGGCATGAGCTGGCCGCTTTCGGTCCAGGCCCCTGGCGCTCAGGTGAGCTATCCCTACACCGTTCCCGACGGGTGCGTGTGGGTGATGGGCGACAACCGCGAAAACTCTGCCGACTCGCGCTACTTTGGTCCCGTTGATCGTTCTGATTTGATCGCCGTGGCGCTTGTGCGCTACTGGCCGCTCAACCGCATCGGCGCTATCGACTAAAAACCGCTATAGTACAGTACCTAACCGTGTAATCGTTTCGACGAGGGGATATTAGAGGCATGAACGCTTCATCGCTTTCCTTCCAAGACATCATCCTGCGCCTCCAGCAGTACTGGGGCGAGCAGGGCTGCGTCATTATGCAGCCCTATGACTCCGAGGTCGGTGCCGGTACCTTCCATACCGCGACCACGCTGCGCTCGCTCGGTCCCGCCGAGTGGCGCACCTGCTATGCGCAGCCCTGCCGCCGTCCCGCCGACGGCCGCTACGGCGAGAACCCCAACCGCATGCAGCACTACTATCAGTTCCAGGTGCTCATCAAGCCCTCGCCGGTCAACGCCCAGGAGCTCTACCTGGGTTCGCTGGCCGCCATTGGCCTGGACCCCAACGACCATGACGTCCGCTTTGTCGAGGACGACTGGGAGAGCCCGACGCTCGGCGCCTGGGGCCTTGGCTGGGAGGTCTGGCTCAACGGCATGGAGGTCACGCAGTTTACGTACTTCCAGCAGGTGGGCGGCATCGAGGTCGACCCCGTGCCCGTCGAGATCACCTATGGCCTGGAGCGCATCGCCATGTACGCCCAGGGCGTCAACTCCGTCTACGACCTGGTGTGGAGCTATCTGCCCGACGGCACGCCCATGACCTATGGTGACGTGTTCCTCGAGAACGAGCGCGAGTTCAGCGCTTACAACTTTGAGGTCGCCAACGTCGAGATGATGCGTCAGAAGTTTGACGACTACGAGGCCGAGTGCCATTCCTGCCTGGAGCGCAAGCTGCCGCTGCCCGCATACGACTGCGTCATGAAGTGCAGCCACGCTTTCAATCTGCTCGATGCCCGCGGCGCGCTGTCCGCGGTCGAGCGTGCCAACTACATCCTGCGCGTCCGCGCCGTCGCTAAGGCGTGCTGCGAGGCCTACATGGCCGAGGTCGCCGGAGTCAACGAGAATGCCGACCAGGAAGGCGAGGTGGCGTAAGCCATGGCAGACGCTAAGGATTTCCTGTTTGAGATCGGTACGGAGGAAATGCCCTCCGCACCGCTGAACAATGCTGTCAAGCAGCTTGGCACCATGATTGCCAAGGGCCTCGACGAGGCCGGTCTGGCCCACGGCGAGGTCCGCGTGGTCTCGAGCCCACGTCGTCTGGCTGCACTCGTTGCCGACGTCGCCACCGCGACCGATGAGGTTCACGAGGTCAAGCGTGGTCCTGCGGCCAACATTGCCTTCGATGCTGACGGTAACGCCACCAAGGCCGCCCAGGGCTTCGCTCGCAAGTGCGGTGTGGCTGCCGAGGATCTGGTCCGTCGCGAGGACACCGACGGTCGCGAGTATGTCTTTGCTGAGAAGAACATTCCCTCCGCACCGGCTACGCCGATTCTGACCGCCCTGTGCGAGAAGACTATCGCTGGCCTGCAGTGGCCCAACTACCGCTCCCAGCGCTGGGGTCACGAGCATGCGACCTTTGTTCGTCCGGTCCGTTGGATCTGCTGCCTTTTGGGCGAGGATGTTGTGCCCGTGTCGTTTGCCGACGTGACAAGCGGCAACACCACGCGCGGTCATCGCGTGCTTGGCCCCGGTGACCATGTGGTCGCCAGCCCCGCTGTTTACGAGCAGGTGCTCGAGGACGCCGGCGTGCTTTCTGCCGAGCGCCGTCGTGAGGCCATTCTTGCCGGTATCGCCGAGGTCGAGGCTGCGCGCCCCGGCTGCCACGTCGATACGCCCAAGAAGGTCTTTGAGGAGGTCATTAACCTCTGCGAGTGGCCGACGGTTCTCGTCGGTACCTTTGATGAGGAGTTCCTCAAGGTCCCGCACGAGATCATCTGTGAGTCCATGCTCACCAACCAGCGCTACTTCCCGATCTACGACGGTGAGGGCAAGCTCACGCGTGAGTTCGTGGTCGTCTCCAACAGCAAGCCCGAGAACGCCGAGCGCGTGATCGACGGCAACGAGCGCGTCGTGCGCGCCCGTCTGGACGACGCCAAGTTCTTCTACGAGGAGGACTTGAAGATCTCCCTCGACGAGTTCCGTGAGCTCCTGGCCAAGGTCGCTTTCCAGGAGAAGCTCGGCAGCGTGCTCGCCAAGTCCGAGCGTATTGAGCAGCTCGCGCTTGCGATTGCCCGTGAGGC
Organism: Collinsella sp. AM12-1; assembly: GCF_003472325.1. Lineage (NCBI taxonomy): Bacteria > Bacillati > Actinomycetota > Coriobacteriia > Coriobacteriales > Coriobacteriaceae > Collinsella > Collinsella sp. AM12-1. Next base: position 87,181 of record NZ_QRLS01000004.1, on the reverse strand, counting down.
ACACCTCGGTGCTCACCTTGCAGCCGACGCCGGCCGTGCCGCACACCTGTGCAAGGCCGACCTGGTTTCCAACGCCGTCGTTGAGTTCACGAGCCAGCAGGGCGTGATGGGCGGTTATTACGCGACCGCGATGGGGGAGAACGACGAGGTCGCCCATGCTATTCGCGATCACTATCGTCCTCGCTTTGCCGGTGACGAGCTGCCCGAGGGCACCGCTGGCTGCATCGTGGCCTGCGCCGACAAGCTCGATACCATCGCCGGTATCTTTTCCATCGGCGAGCCCCCGACCGGCTCTTCGGACCCCTATGCGCTGCGTCGTGCCGCTATCGGCATCATCAACATCCTGCGCGACCGCCTGCCGATCGACCCCACGTCGCTCATCGACTTCGCTCTCGAGCTCTATAGCGAGCAGGGTATTGAGTTCAATGCCGCCGAGGTCGCCCAGCAGGTCCGTGACTTCTTCCATGGCCGCTTGGTGAGCATGGCCCGCGACGAGAAGATTCCGGCCGATACCGTCGCCGCCGTCTCCGCGGTGCACATCATCGCCCCGTCCGTCTTCTTCGCCCGCTGCGCCGCGCTCGACGAGGCCCGCAAGAACGATGCCGAGACCTTCGACAACCTGGCTACCGCCTATGCCCGCGCCGCGCACATCTCCAAGCCCGAGCTGGGTGCGGAGTATGACCGCAGTCTGATGGGTGAGGCCGAGCTCGCGCTTGCCGACGCCTCCGAGGCTGCTCAGACTGCTGTCGATGCCGCCCTCGCTGCCGAGGACTACCCGGCCGCATTTGCCGCCCTTGCCGCCCTGCGCGCGCCCATCGACCGTTTCTTCGACGAGGTTATGGTCATGGACAAGGACGAGCAGCTCCGCGATAATCGCCTTAAGCTGCTCAACCGCTTCGAGGCCGTTTTCTCCGGCATCGCCAACATTGGTGAGCTTGCCCGCAAAAAGTAAGCTAGCCTGCGCGTAAGCGCAAAAGGAGCCCCGCATGGATTGCCCGGTCACCGCTCGTCCCACCGTTATCGTTATCTCCGACTCGCTCGGTGATACCGCTTGTGAGGTGGTGCTTGCGGCGTCCGGGCAATTTGATGAAGGGGCTTTTCACGTTTTGCGCCTGCCCAAGGTGACCTCCGTGGAGCAGGTCAAGTCATTTGTGGGGCCGCGCGTCGATGCCGACCATCGCGATATCGCCGTGTTCCACACCATTGTCGACCCGGCCCTTCGTGCTCGTGTGCTCGACTACTTGGGCATGCTGCACATTCGCTCGGTCGACCTGATCGGTCCGACGCTCGCCGTGCTGTCGTCGCTCATCGGTGTGCCGCCCAAGGGCGTTGCGGGCGTGATTCACAAGACCGATGACCGCTATTTTCATCGCATTGAGGCTATGGAGTATTTCGTTGAGCACGATGACGGGCGCGGCTGCGACGATCTGTCGGGTGCCGATATCGTGCTGCTGGGCGTATCCCGCACGTCCAAGACGCCGCTGTCGATGTATTTAGCCTATCAGGGTTACAAGGTTGCCAATGTTCCTTTGGCCCATGGCATGGAGCCGCCGAAGTCAATTTACGAGGTCGACCCGATGCGGTTGTTCGGCTTGATTTCGACCGTCGATGTGATTTTCGAGATTCGTGATAGTCGCCTGGGCGACGACTACGCCCGCGCCGTCGCCGGCTCCTATGCCGAGCCTGAGAGCGTGCGCAGCGAGCTCGAGGAAGCCCGTGCACTCATGAAGCGTCTGGGCTGCTTTGTGGTGCGTACCGACGGTAAGGCAATCGAGGAGAGCGCCTCCGAGATCATTGCCCACCTCGAAGAGATTCAGGAAGCCAGGGCCCGCCGTGCCGCCCGTCGCGCTCAATAAAGCTAGCTTATGTGGGACGGGTTTGTCTGGGTAGCTAATTTGGGACGGGGCTATTTTAGCTACCCATAATCCAGATACGGCTTGGGGCCGAACGCTCGTGTGGGGTAGCTAAAATAGCCCCGTCCCAAATTAGCTACCCAAAGAGACTACCTGAAAATAATGCATGATTATGATAAAGCGATTTAGCAAAAACATCGCATCTGACCTGCATTTTTCTTGCAGTGATATCTTCATAAGGTAACCACCTTTACCTACCGTTTACCGCCAAATTTACCACGTTTACCAACCCACTCGCCCTCTACGCAAGTCCGCTCAATGCCCGCCGTATAGTACCCTCACGGCTCGCATCCGGCGGGTCGATTCGTTACCACGGTCGTGTGCGAGAGCGCATGGAAGGGGAAGTATCGTGAGCGATTGCAAGAGGGTTTACCGTTTTGGAGCCGACGCCCAGGGCACCTGTGTCACTGAGGGCGACAAGTCCATGAACTTCGTGCTTGGCGGCAAGGGCGCAAACCTTGCCGAGATGAGCCGCATCGGCCTGCCGGTTCCCGGTGGCTTTACCATTACCTGCCAGACTTGCGTCGAGTACTCCGGTGCCGGCAACGTCTGGCCCGAAGGCGCACTCGATGAGATCGTTGCCGCCGAGGCCGACCTCGAGGCCCGCTGTGGCAAGAAGCTCGGTGACGACAATGATCCGCTGCTCGTATCGGTTCGCTCGGGCGCTCCGTTTTCCATGCCCGGCATGATGGACACGGTCCTCAACTTGGGTCTCAACGACGACTCCGTTCAGGGTCTCATCGCCCAGACGCAAAACCCGCGCTTTGCCTGGGATAGCTACCGTCGCTTTATCCAGATGTTCTCCAACGTCGTTATGGGCGTTGACGCCGACCTATTCGAGAATGCCCTGACCCAGGCCCGCCTGGTCGCTGGCGTCCGCGTCGACTCCGAGCTTTCGGCCGAGGATCTGCAGGAGCTCGTCGAGACCTTCAAGGGCATTTTCTCCGAGAACGTCGAGGCCGCCCTGTATCCCGAGCTCGAGGTCGCCGACGGCAAGCCCGTCTTCCCGCACGATCCTGAGCTCCAGCTGCGCCTTGCCATCCAGGCCGTCTTTGGCAGCTGGTTGAACGAGCGCGCCTGCATCTACCGCAAACAGCACGGCATCTCCGACGAGCTCGGTACTGCCGTCAGCGTCCAAGCCATGGCCTTTGGCAACAAGGGTGAGACCTCTGCGACCGGCGTCGCTTTTACGCGCAATCCGGCCGATGGCACTAAGGAGTTCTACGGCGACTTTCTGGTTAACGCCCAGGGCGAGGACGTCGTCGCCGGCATCCGTAACACCGAGCCCATCGCCGACCTCAAGACCACCCCGGGCCTCGAGTCCGCAGGTGAGGAACTCGAGCGCGTGTTCCTGACGCTCGAGGATCATTACCGCGACATGTGCGATATCGAATTCACCATCGAGCAGGGTAAACTTTGGATGCTTCAGACCCGCGTGGGCAAGCGCACCGCTACCGCCGCCCTGCGCATCGCCATCGAAATGGTCGAGGAGGGTCTGATCACCCGCGAGGAGGCCGTGAGCCGCATCGATCCCGCGCAGCTCGACCAGCTTCTGCACCCGCAGTTTGACGCCTCCAAGAAGTACGAGGTGCTGGCCAGCGGTCTTAACGCCAGCCCCGGTGCCGCCGTGGGCGAGGTCGTGTTCTCGAGCGATGACGCCGTCGCGCGCGCCAACGAGGGTCACAAGGTCATTCTGGTTCGTTGGGAGACCAACCCCGATGACCTGAAGGGCATGGTCGCCGCCGAGGGCATCCTGACCAGCCACGGTGGCAAGACGAGCCATGCCGCCGTTATCGCCCGCGGCATGGGTGCGCCCTGTGTCTGCGGCGTTGAACGCTTCCACATCGACGCCGCAGAAAAGGTCGTGCGCATCGAGGGCAGCGACCGCGTATTGCACGAGGGCGATGTCATCTCCATCGACGGCACCCAGGGCATCGTCGTCGACGGTCCCGTCGACCTGGTCTCCGCCGAGCTTACCGGCGACCTGGACACTATCCTGTCCTGGGCCGACGAGATCCGTCTGGAGGAGACCTGTGGTCATGCCAACCATGTGCGCGTCAACGCCGACAATCCCGAGGATGCCGAGCTTGCCCTCGAGTTTGGCGCCGAGGCTATTGGCCTGTGCCGCACCGAGCATATGTTCCTGGGCGATCGCAAGAACATCATCCAGAGCTTTATCCTGTCTGACGATGAGGCCGTGAAGCAGCAGGCCCTGTCCGACCTGCTTAAGGTCCAGACCGAGGACTTCCTGGCGATGTTCAAGACCATGTCTGGTCGCGATGTGGTCGTCCGCCTGCTCGATCCGCCGCTTCATGAGTTCCTGGATAATCCTCGCGAGCTCGAGGTCGCCATCACCAAGAAGGAGGCCGCTGGCGCCAGCGAGGAAGAGCTTGCCGTCCTGCGCACCCGCCTGCGTCGTATCGACGGCATGGTCGAGTCGAACCCCATGCTCGGCCTACGCGGCGTGCGCCTGTCCGTCGTCTTTAGCGATCTGCCGCTGATGCAGGTCCGCGCCGTCGCCACGGCTGCCGCCCGCCTTATCAAGGAGGGCGTCGACCCGCGCCCCGAGATTATGGTCCCGCTCGTTTCCATCACGGCCGAGCATGTCCAGACCCGCGAGGTCATCGAGCGCGTGATCGCCGAGGTTTCCGCCGAAGAGGGCGTCGAGCTCAACATTCCCGTGGGCACGATGCTCGAGCTGCCGCGCGCCTGCATGGTCGCCGACGAGATCGCCCAGCACGCCGACTTCTTCTGCTTTGGCACCAACGATCTCACCCAGACGACCTTTGGCTTCTCTCGTGACGATGCCGAGGCCAAGTTCATCCCGCTGTACATGCATAAAAAGATCCTGAAAGACAACCCCTTCGAGACCATCGACGCGGCAGTGCTGGAGCTCGTGCGCTTGGCCGTCGAGAAGGGCCGCGCCACCAATCCCGACATGCACTTTGGCGTGTGCGGCGAGCACGGCGGCGACCCCAAGTCCATCAAGGGCCTGTTTAACGTGGCCGACGTGGACTACGTTTCCTGCTCGCCCTATCGTGTGCCCCTCGCGCGCCTGGCTGCCGCTCAGGCCAAGCTCGAGGCCAAGCGTTCCGCCTAGCGTTTAGCGTTTAGACGCCTAGCGTAGTCCCCCTTCATGCCGCCCGTCTCATTCGTGAGACGGGCGGTTATCATGTGCGGGTTTTGTCTTTTTGTCTGCGTAAAAAATTGTTCTTGCAGCAGAAACCCGCGCGTGTATACTCGAATACGTTTGTTCAACTACGTGCCGGCCAAGGTGGTACGGCACCTCTAGAAGAGTAAGGAATTGCACATGGATTACATCCGCGCAATCGAGCGTCAGCAGATCCGCGAGGACATTCCTCAGGTTCGCGTCGCCGACAACGTCAAGGTTCACTACCGCATTAAGGAAGGCGACCGCGAGCGCATTCAGGTCTTCCAGGGCGACGTCATCCGCATGGCCGGCGCCGGTGCCCGCGAGACCTTCACCGTCCGCAAGATGTCCTTCGGTGTCGGTGTTGAGCGTACCTTCCCGCTTCACAGCCCCAAGATCGCCAAGCTCGAGGTCGTTCGTCATGGTCGCGTTCGTCGCGCCAAGCTGTACTACCTCCGCGACAAGGTGGGCAAGGCTGCTCGCATCCCCGAGAAGCGCTAAGAAGATCGCAGCGTCTGTCCACTCGTTTGGACACAAGGGTCACCTTCGGGTGGCCCTTCTTTTTATCTGATTTGCATACAAGGAGGGCCTGGTATGGCCAACATGACGAGCTCGGTTTCGGCATCGCAGGTTGCCGGAGAGCTGGCAAGCGCTACGTTTGAGGAGATTCCCGCCCTCGTGGAGCATTATCGCGAGGACCCGCGCCAGCAGGTGATCAAGGCTTGTGAACGCGCCCTCAAACGCCATGCCAAAGAGGTTGCCGAGCGCGAGCGCGTTAATGGCATGTACGAGCTTATGCATGAGCTTGGCGGCGATGGGGTGATCGTTGGTGTCGACGAGGTGGGTCGCGGATCGGTGGCCGGTCCCCTGACGGTGTGCGCCGTGTGCCTTCCCATGGAGCCGCGCGTTTGGGGTATCAACGATTCCAAAAAGCTCACGCCGGCGCGCCGCGAGCTGCTCTCGGTGAAGATTGCCGAGGTGGCGACGGCGATCGGTTTTTGCCATATCGCGCCGAAGGATATCGATGAGATGGGCATGGCCCGCGCCATCCGCGCTGCCGTCGCGGGCGCCGTGGCCGATACGGGGCTCGAGCCCGACTGCGTCCTCATGGATGGCAACCCCTTGGGCGCCGTTCCTAACGAGCGCGATGTGGTGAAGGGCGATGCCAAAATCGCCTGCATCGCTGCGGCGTCCATCATGGCCAAGGTCACGCGTGACGAGATGATGGTCGAGTACGACGCCGAGTACCCCGAGTACCATCTGGCAGAGTCGAAGGGCTATGCGAGCCCCGAGCATATCGAGGCCATTCGCAAACATGGACTTTGTCCGCTGCACCGCGTGAGCTTTTGCGGAAACTTTCTGCAGACTGAGCGCCTTTTCTAGGTCAATTGTGGAGACAGGGACCTCTGGAGTTTTATAAACCTGCTGGTAGCGGGCCGTATGCAACACCATTGCTGCGTACAGCCCGTTTTTTGACGGCATTTGGTCAGCTTTTGGTTTGCATCCGGTACTTACCCGCATGAAAGGTGCCCTCATCATCGGGGCAATGCAGTGTGCGGGAAAGGAGACCCCATGAGTGCCGCAAGCAAAAAGAGCAAGACGCAGCAGCTCAAGGAGCGTTGGGAAAACGGCGAGCTCGACTGCGGGGCGATGACGCCCGAGTTTATCAAGGGACTCAGTCCCCGCGAGCTGGGTATGCTGGGCGAGCTGATCACCATCGACTACTTTAACGAGCGCGGCTACACCTTGCTGGAGCAGGGCTATCGTTGCACCGAGGGCGAGGCCGATCTGGTGCTGCTCGATGAGCTCGACGATGTCGTGGTGATGGCCGAGGTCAAGACGAGACGCGTCGCCCTGGATTGCACCACGCGGGTCTTTCCCGAGGAGGCCGTGGACGCCCAAAAGCAACGCCGCTACCGCCGCATCGCAAGTTGCTATCTCATGGAGCATTATCCGCTCAAGGCGATTCGCTTCGATGCCGTGGGCGTCACCATTCGCGGCGGGCATATCGCTGAGATCGAGCATCAGTACAATGCGTTCGATTGGCAGGTGTCGTGATGGCGTTCGAGACGTTTGCCGTACACGCGGCCTGCATCCGCGGCGTCGAGGCGATTCCCGTCACGGTCGAGGTCTCGCTTGCCGGTGGCGTTCCGGGCATTCAGATGCTCGGCATCCCGAGTATGGAGGTGATGGAGTCACGCGGTCGTATTCGCTGCGCGATGCGCTCCGCCGGGTTCGAGATCCCACGCTCGGGCATTACGGTCAATCTGGCGCCCGGCGATATTCGCAAGACCGGTAGCGGCTTTGATCTGCCCATCGCCATCGCGGTTCTAGCGGCCGATGGTCAGATTCCCCGCGACAACCTCGATCGTTGTCTTATCGCTGGTGAGCTTGGCTTGGACGGTACGGTCCTTCCCGTCAAGGGCGAGGTGGCGTTTCAGCTGCTGGCTCGCGACATGGGGCTGTCTTTCATCGCCGGCAGGTCCGATCAGCATGTGCCGCTTGCGGGCGTGGATTGCGGATTTATCGATCATTTGTCTCAGCTTGCTCATGGTATGGGCGATGCCGCGCGGCACTACTTGGATTCTGAGGGCGTCGAGGTGACCTTTGAGCCCGAGCTCGACTATGCCGACGTACTGGGGCAGGAGGTTGCCAAACGCGGCATGGCGCTTGCGGCGGCAGGAGAACTCGGCTTGCTCATGATTGGGTCCCCGGGATCGGGCAAGACGATGCTTGCGCGCCGTATGACCGGCATCCTGCCCGAGCTTTCCGTTGAGGATCAGCAGGAGGCGCTGTGCATCCATTCGGTCTTGGGCGAGAACATCGATGACTTATTGGCAGGTCATCGGCCGTTTCGAAGCCCCCATCACAGTATTTCAACGGCGGGCCTCATTGGCGGAGGACGCCCGGTGCATCCGGGTGAGATCAGCCTGGCTCATGGCGGCGTGCTCTTTTTGGACGAGCTTGCCGAGTTTCCCACGGGTGTGCTGCAGACGCTGCGTCAGCCTATCGAACGCGGCTATGTGAGGATCGTGCGCGTCGACGGGGCCTTTACCTTCCCGTCGCGCTTTCAGCTGCTGGCTGCGAGCAATCCCTGCCCCTGCGGTTTTTTGGGCGATCGCGAGGTGCCGTGTCGCTGCTCGGCGGCGATGGTGGAGCGCTATCGGGCAAAGCTGCGCGGTCCTTTGGCCGACCGTATCGACATGATGATCGATGTGACCCGTCCCGACCCCCAAGTGATTATCGAGGGTGCGGAGGGTATGTCGTCGGCTGAGTTACGTGACTACGTTGTGCGCGGTCGAGCTTTTCGCGCTTGGCGCGAATCCCGTATGGACGATGCGGACGCCGAGGCCGAGGATGATGAGACGCGGTCCATTGACGGCGTCGTTTCGACCTTTGAGCTCGATGGTGCGGCGGAGAAGTGTGTGCTCGGCCTGTCGAAGCGCACGCATCTCACGGGCCGCGGCATCGTGCGCCTGGTGCGTATCGCGCGTACCATCGCCGACGTCGCCGAGAGCGAGCAGGTGACTCAGGACCACGTGCTCGAGGCGGCGATGTACCAGGGAAGGAGGGACCAGTGATGGCCGAGGGGAGCTTCGAACTGCATCCAGGTGACGCGTTGTATCCCGAGACCGTTTTGGAGCTTTCTGATGTACCTCAGACGCTCTATGTGCGCGGCAACCCCGAGGTGCTTTCGACGCCTGCGCTCTCCATCATCGGCGCGCGCAAGGCCTCGCCGTATGGTCTTGCCGTGGCAGAGCTTGCGGCAAAGGTGGCGGTCGAGGCGGGCGTGACGGTTGTTTCGGGCGGCGCGGTCGGTTGTGACCAGGCCTCGGGTTGGGCTGCGGTCAACGCCGGCGGCAAACATGTCGTGGTGCTGGGGACGGGCGCCGACGTGGTCTACCCGCGTTCGAGCGCGGGGCTTATTACTCGCACGCTCGATACGGGCGGCGCGGTCGTGTCGATCTCTCCGTGGGGCATGGGTCCGCGCAAGTTTGCCTTTCCGCGCCGCAATCGCGTGATCGCGGCCCTGTCGCAAGCCCTCTTTGTATCCGAGGCGGGAATGCCTTCCGGGACGTTTTCTACAGCCGAGGCTGCTATGGATTTGGGGCGCGAACTTCTTGCTGTGCCCGGGTCGATCCTATCGCCCGAGTCGCGTGGCACGAATTACCTCATTGCGAACGGTGCCTGCTGCATCATCGACGAGGAATCTATCGAGATGGCTATCTCACGCATCTACGGTACCCTGCGCTACTCGCGCCCCGATGCTCCCGGCATTGCCGACCTGGATCCAACACAGCAGACCGTGATGCATGCGCTCATCGCCTCTCCGCTCAAGGTTGATGACATTGCGGCGCTCGTCTCGCTCGATGCAGTCGGCGTACTCAAACTCTTGGGTTCGCTTGAGCTCGAGGGGCTTATTGAGCGCATGATGGATGGAAGGTATGCGCCCTCCAAGTTTGCCCTTCACGCCCAGACACCCTTCGGTCACAATGGAAAACGTGTCAATTAGAAAGGTGTTTGCAGATGCTGTTTGATCAGGTGACGGTTATCGGTGGCGGTCTGGCGGGATCGGAATGCGCGATCCAGCTGGCAGACCGCGGGTTTGCCGTAAAGCTGTGCGAGATGCGCCCCCAGGTGAGCTCCCCGGCCCACCATACCGATCACCTGGCAGAGCTCGTCTGCTCCAATTCGTTTAAGTCGACCCGTCCGGACTCTGCGGCCGGTTTGCTGAAGGCCGAGCTTGAGCGCATGGGCTCGGTCCTGCTCGATTGCGCCCATCGCGCGGCTGTTCCCGCCGGTGGTGCCCTGGCGGTCGACCGTGTCAAGTTTTCCGAGCTTGTCGAGGCCGAGGTTGCCGCCCGTCCCAATATCGAGATCATTCACGGCGAGGTCACGCAGATTCCCGAGGGTCACGTGGTCATTGCCGCCGGCCCCTTGTGCTCGCCGGCGCTGAGCGAAGAGGTCATGAAGCTCGTCGGTGGCGATGCCCTAGCATTCTTTGATGCGGCGGCGCCGATCGTCGATGCCTCCACGCTCGATATGGACGTGCTGTTCTCGCAGTCGCGCTACGAGGAGCAGGGGAGCGGCGACTATCTCAACGCTCCGCTCAATAAGGAGGAGTACGAGGCCTTTATCGAGGCGCTTACCACGGCCGACCGCGTGGTGCTCAAGGACTTTGAGGGCGGCGATTTGTTCCAGGCCTGCCAGCCTGCCGAGGAAGTTGCGCGCACCGGCAAGGACGCCATTCGCTTTGGCGCCATGAAGCCCGTCGGTCTCACCGACCCGCGTACCGGACGTCGCCCCTGGGCGGCGATTCAGCTGCGTGCCGAGAACAAGGAGAAGACCGCCTATAACCTGGTGGGCTTCCAGACCAATCTGACCTTTGGCGAGCAGAAGCGCGTCTTCCATATGGTGCCGGGCCTGGAGAACGCTGAGTTCTTCCGCTACGGTGTCATGCACCGCAATACCTTTGTCGACGCCCCGCACGTGCTCGATGGCACCTTTGCCGTGCCCGGTACCGGCGTGCGCCTGGCCGGTCAGATCACCGGCACCGAGGGCTATATGGAGGCCGTGGCGACGGGTCTGCTCGCGGCGCTCAACACCTATGCCGAGGCTATCGGTGCCGCGAGCGTCGAGCTGCCGCGCGTGGGCGCCCTGGGCGCGCTCGTGGGCTATGCGACCGATCCGGCAACGGTGGGCTATCAGCCCATGCACGTCAACTTTGGCTTGGTGCCGCCGCTCGAGGACGGCAAGCGCCGCAGTAAGCGCGATCGCTACCAGGCGTATGCGGACCGTGCGCTCGAGGCCCTTGATGCCTATCTGGCAACTCGCCCCGATCTGTTTGGAGGCGACCGGTCATAGCCTTTGACCTGTACGACACCGTCGACTCGTTTATCGCCTATATCGCACGTGTCGAGGGGCTTTCTCCCAACACGGTGACGGCCTATGGCTCGAGGCTGGAGCGCTTTGCTGCCTGGTGCGAGTGCGAGGATATCGATGCTTTCGCTGCCGACGTGCGCACCATTCGTCGCTATCTTGCCGAGCTTTCGCGTGAGCAGGTTGCTCCCCGAACGCTTGCGGCGCATCTGTCGGCTATCCGATCGCTCTATCGGTGGATGGCTGCCGAGGGGATCGTGGAGGGCGATGCGGTCTCGGCAATTTCCTCGCCCAAGCTCCCGCGAGATCTGCCCGGTGTGCTGACGAACCAACAGGTGGAGGCACTCCTCAAAGCTCCCGATACCTCAACTCCCGCGGGACTGCGCGATGCGGCGATGCTCGAGCTGCTCTATGCCTCGGGTGCTCGTATCTCTGAGCTCGCAGCACTCAATGTGGAGTCCATCGCTTGGTCCGAACGCACGCTGCGCCTGTGGGGCAAGGGGAGCAAGGAACGTATCGTCCCTCTGTATCGTCGTGCGCTCGAGGCGACGCGTCTCTATATTGAGGAGGGCAGGCCGGAGTTGCTCGCTCGGGCAAAGCGCCGTGACCCCGCTACCGGGCCGCATCCGCTGTTTATCTCGGCGCGCGGAAACCGCATGAGTGCCGCCATGCTCAGGAGGCGGTTCCATATGCTCACGTCGCTTGCCGGCATACCTGCCGATATCGCCCCGCATGTGATGCGCCATACCTTTGCGACCGACTTGCTCGAGGGCGGCGCGGACCTGCGCTCGGTTCAGGAGCTGCTGGGGCATGCGAGCCTGTCCACAACGCAGATCTACACGCATCTCACGCCCGATCGACTCAAGCGCGCCGTGAGTCAGGCCCACCCCCGCGGCGAGTAGAAGGGGTCTCCCGCGCCGAGGTGTGTGGTTTTGATTGCGGGTTGGCAGGAAGAGGTAATCCTGCTATCATTCATCGGGTTGCTTTACGGCAACAGGTTTTTATCACGCACGCGCGGCTACTTCATACCGTGGTGCCCGGGCTTTGGTAGCACATGTCCGGGTTGGTTTTGGAGGATGACCCCGCGCGGAGGCAAACCACAGGAGGTTTAACATGGCTACCAAGATTAATATCCGCACCCTGCTCGAGGCCGGCTGCCACTTCGGTCACCAGACCCGTCGCTGGAACCCCAAGATGAAGCCGTTCATCTTCGGTGAGCGCAACGGCATCTACATCCTCGACCTCAAGCAGACCATCCTCGACGCCGACCAGGCTTACACCTTCGTCAAGAACGTCGCCAAGGGTGGCAACGTGCTGTTCGTCGGCACCAAGAAGCAGGCTCAGGAGGCCGTCAAGAACGCTGCTGAGCGCGCCAACATGCCCTACATCAACCAGCGTTGGCTCGGCGGTATGCTGACCAACTTCGTCACCATCCGCTCCCGCATCAACCGCATGGAGGAGCTCGAGGCCATGGTCGAGGACGGCCGCATGGCAGTGCTCCCCAAGAAGGAGCAGGCTGTGCTCGGCAAGGAGCTCACCAAGCTCCAGACCAACCTCGGTGGCGCCCGCGACATGAAGGGTCTGCCCCAGGCTCTCTTCGTCATCGACACCAAGCGCGAGGAGAACGCCATCAAGGAGGCCCAGCGCCTGAACATCCCCGTCGTCGCCCTGATCGACACCAACTCCGATCCCGACGAGGTCGAGTACGGCATCCCCTGCAACGATGACGCTATCTCCGCTGTCACCCTTATGTGCGAGCTCATGGCTGACGCCTGCCTCGCTGGCTCCGGCAAGGAGCAGGTCTCCGAGGCCGAGATGGCCGCTGAGCCCAAGGCCGAGTAAATCAGTCTTAGTTAATTCTTTTTCATCTCTTTGAAAGGAACCACAATGGCCCAGATTACCGCCGCTATGGTCAAGCAGCTCCGCGAGATGACCGACTCCCCGATGATGGAGTGCAAGAAGGCTCTCGTCGAGGCTGACGGCGACATGGACGCCGCTGTCGACGTTCTGCGCAAGAACGGCCTTGCCAAGGCTGCCAAGAAGGCTGGCCGTGAGACCAACGAGGGCGCTGTCGCCGCGTTCGTCTCCGAGGATGGCAAGACCGGCGCTCTGCTCGAGCTCTCCTGCGAGACCGACTTCGTTGGCTCCAACGCCAAGTTCACCGGCTTTGCTTCCAAGGTCGCTGAGGTTGTCGCTACCACCGAGCCTGCTGACGTTGACGCTCTGCTCGAGAAGCCGATGGGCGAGGAGACCGTTTCCTCCGAGCTCACCGAGATGATTCACATCATGGGCGAGAACATGAAGATCTCCCGTTTCGCCGCCCGCAAGGCCGAGAACGGCGCGCTCGCTTCTTACATCCACATGGGTGGTAAGATCGGCGTCCTCGTCGAGTTTGCCTTCGAGAAGGCCGAGACCGCTCAGGCTGAGTCCTTCAAGACCTTCGCCCACGACGTTGCCCTTCAGGTTGCCGCCGTCGCCCCGATCTGCGCCACCCGCGATCAGGTTCCGGCCGAGACCGTCGAGCACGAGAAGCAGATCTACATGGCTCAGGCTGCCGAGTCCGGCAAGCCCGAGGCCATTCAGGAGAAGATGGCTGTCGGCCGTCTGGAGAAGTTCTACAAGCAGTCCGTGCTCACCGAGCAGGAGTTCATCAAGGACAGCTCCCTCACCATCAAGAAGTACGCTGAGCAGGTCTCCAAGGAGCTCGGCGACACCATTACCGTCGTTGCCTTTGACCGTCTGGTCCGTGGCGAGTAAATAAGCTCTTGTAGCTGGTAATGAGCAGGCTGTGGGTTTTACTCACAGCCTGCTTTTTCATGGCTCTTCTTAGAGCCTTTGATAGAATGTTGAGAGTTCAATCTAAAGGAGGATCGCTTTGTCCGACATCCGATATAAACGCGTGCTTCTTAAGCTTTCCGGCGAAGCACTGATGGGCGACGGCCACTACGGCATCGACCCCAAGGTTACCGACCATCTTGCCAAACAGGTCAAGGAGCTGCTCGCCGTTGGCCATGAGGTCGGCGTCGTTGTCGGCGGCGGCAATATTTTCCGCGGCATGGCCGGCGCTGCCGGTGGCATGGAGCGTGCTCAGGCCGACTACATGGGCATGCTCGCGACCGTTATGAACGCGCTCGCCCTGCAGGATGCCTTCGAGCACAACGATGTTCCCTGCCGCGTGATGAGCGCTATCCAGATGAACGAGATCTGCGAGCCCTATATTCGCCGTCGCGCTATCAACCATCTGTCCAAGGGCAACGTTGTTATCTTTGCTGCCGGCTCGGGCAATCCGTACTTTACGACCGACACCGCTGCGGCCCTTCGCGCCTGCGAGATCGGTGCCGAGATTCTGATCAAGGCCACCAAGGTCGACGGCATCTATGACAAGGATCCCGTCAAGTGCGCCGATGCCGTCCGCTTTGACAAGATCACCTACCATGAGGTGCTCGTCCGCGGCCTGCAGGTTATGGATTCCACGGCTACGGCTCTGTGCCAGGATAACCGTATGCCGATTTTGGTCCTCAACATCGATGGCGAGGACACCGTCAAGCGCGCGCTCGCGGGTGAGCCCGTCGGCACGCTCGTCTATCAGGAGGATTAAGCATGGCAGAGAACATCACCGCCCATATGGACAAGTCGCTCGAGTCCCTCAAGCATAATTTCTCCAAGGTCCGTACCGGCCGCGCCAACGCCAACATTCTGTCCGACATCACCGTCGATTATTACGGTGTTCCCACGCCGGTCACGCAGGTTGCCGCCGTCAAGACCCCCGAGGCCCACATGCTGCTCATCGAGCCGTGGGACAAGGCGCTTATCAACGCCATCGTAAAGGCCATCGGCGCTTCCGATCTGGGTATTACCCCCAACTCCGATGGCACCGTCGTTCGTCTTCCGTTCCCGGCTCCCACTGAGGAGCGCCGTCGCGAGCTCGTCAAGGAGTGCCGCGAGTACGCCGAGCAGGCCAAGGTGTCTATCCGTAACATCCGTCGCGACTTCAACAACAAGCTCGAGCGCGATGAGGAGCTCACCGAGGACGATGTACGTCGCGAGCAGGCCAAGGTCCAGAAGCATACCGATGAGTATGTCGCCAAGGTCGAGGAGCTTCTGAAGGAAAAAGAAGCCGAGGTCATGGAGATCTAAGGTGCAATACGACGAGCATAAACTGGTCGAGTACTTTGCCGACGCCCCTGCGGGCGTCGGTTTTTCCGACCTTGACCTCAATAGCATTCCGCACCATATCTCGTGCATCATGGACGGCAACGGTCGTTGGGCCACGTCGCGCGGTCTTGCACGCACCGAGGGCCACAAGGCGGGTATCGTCTCGCTGCGCGAGATCATTACCGCCTGCGTGCGCCTGGGCGTCGACGTGCTTTCGGCCTATGCATTTTCGACCGAAAACTGGAATCGACCGCAGCACGAAGTCAACGTTCTGATGCACCTGTTTGCCAAGACGTTTATCGACGAGCTGCCGCTTCTGAAGCGCGAAAATGTGCGCGTAGTCTTTTTGGGTGACATTTCCGCGCTGCCCAAGAAGACTCGCGACGTTTTTGAGCGCGGTCTTGCCGAGTGCGCCGATCACACCGGTATGACGCTGGCGCTTGCCGTCAACTACGGCGCGCGTGCCGAGATTACCCGCGCTGTCCGTCAGATCGCATCCGACGCTGCCGCCGGTAAGATCGATCCTGCCGCAATTGATGACGACATGGTGGCTTCCCACCTCTATACCGCCGGTCTTCCCGATCCCGAACTTGTGATTCGCACCTCTGGTGAGCTGCGCCTTTCGAACTATCTGCTGTGGCAGGTGGCTTATTCCGAATTCTACGTCACCGATACCTATTGGCCCGACTTTGATCGTTGGGGCCTTGTCGACGCCATTTTGGCCTATCAGGGCCGTGACCGTAGGTTTGGTGGACTGAGCAAGACCGAGGAGGCTTAATCGTGTCCGATCGTCCCAAGGCATCTGCTCCCAAGACGCCAGTTTCCGCGGCGCCTGCGCGCAAGGCTGCCACTGCGGGAGCACCTGCAGCGAAGAGCGGCACCGGTTCGTGGCTGGCGGGCTTTATTACCCGTGCCGCCGCCGGTATCGTCTACGCCGTCGTCTTTATCCTGTGCCTGGTTTTGGGTATCGTGCCCACGGCCATCTTTGTTTCCGTCATGAGCGGTCTGTGCTGCTATGAATTTTTCCGTATGACAAGGCTCGATGGCAAGATGGCGAACGAGCGTATGGGTATCGCTGCCGCCGTGCTCTTTCCGCTGTCGGCGTTGGGCGATTCGATGTTGTTGAATGCCCTGCTTTTTGCCCTGATGCTCGCGGTGGGCATTTGGTATGTCTGGTCGCCGCGTACCCGCATCTCTGATGTGGCCGTGACACTCATGGGTCCCATCTACACTGGTTTTATGCTGTCGGCTATCGTGCTGCTGCGCGATGCCGTGCCCGGTTTTGCCGGCGCTCTACTTTCGGTGGGCGTTTGCGCGTCCCTTTGGGTCTCCGATTCGTTTGCCTACATCGTCGGCAGCCGTATCGGCAAGCACAAGATGGTCCCCAAGATCTCTCCCAAAAAGAGCTGGGAGGGGTTTGTCGGTGGCATCCTGGGCTCGGTTTTGATTTGGCTCATCCTGTGGGCGACGCACTTCTACAAGCTCAGCCTGCCCTATGCGCTGCTGTGCGGCGTGGTCGTGTCCATTTTGGGCGTTATCGGCGACCTCATCGAGTCACGCATCAAGCGCGGCGTGGGCGTCAAGGATTCCGGCAATCTTATCCCGGGCCATGGCGGTATGCTTGACCGTAGCGACTCGCTTATCTTTGGCTGCATTACCGCGCAGCTGCTTTTGATGATCGGAGGCGTGCTGTAATGTCATTCCAGACGACGTATGGCCCCGATGGACGCCTCCGTGTTGCCATCCTGGGTTGTACGGGCTCTATTGGCACCCAGGCGCTCGATGTGTGCCGCCAGCATGCCGATCGCCTGCAGGTGACGGCGCTGTCCGTTAATTCCAGCACCTCGGAGCTCGTTGCCGCTGCCCGCGAGTTTTCGGTTTCGGCGGTTGCCGTGGCCGATGTCGCTCATGGCGATGACGCCGTGCTGCAGGAGTTGCCCGAGGGAACGAAGCTCGGCGTTGGCGCGCAGGCGGTTTGCGAGCTCGCTCGTCGCGACGATGTCGACTGCGTGCTCGTCGCTATTGTGGGCGCCGCCGGTCTCGAGGCGAGCCATGCGGCCTTGACCTCGAATAAGCGCCTTGCTCTTGCCAACAAGGAGTCCCTCGTCGTCGGTGGCGACTTGCTTATGCCGTTGGCGCAACCGGGCCAGCTTATTCCGGTCGACTCTGAGCACTCCGCCATTTACCAGTGCTATCTGGGGGAGAACCCGCGCGAGGCTCATTGTATTTGGCTCACCTGCTCGGGCGGTCCGTTCTTTGGCCGCACGCGCGACGAGCTCGATCGCGTGACGCGTGCCGATGCCCTCGCACATCCCACGTGGGCCATGGGTGCCAAGATCACCATCGACTCCGCCACCCTCATGAACAAGGGCCTGGAGCGCATCGAGGCCATGCACCTGTTTAACTGCGATCTCGATTTCATCAACGTTGTCGTGCAGCGTCAGTCCAAGATTCACTCTATGGTCGAGTTCGCCGACGGCTCCGTGATGGCGCATCTCGGTGCTTCCGACATGCGTATTCCCATCCAGTTCGCGTTCTCGTATCCCGAGCGTTGGGATACCCCGGCGCCTCGTATCGATTTTCGCGAGTTGGGGCAGCTCACGTTTGATGCTGCCGACATGGATACCTTCCGCTGTCTGGCACTGGCCGAGCGTGCCGGCAAGACGGGTGGCACCATGCCGTGCGTGCTTAATGCCGCCAACGAGGTCGCCGTCGATGCCTTCCTGCACGATGGCTGCAGCTTTACCGATATCGATCGCATTGTGGAATCCTGCATGGATGCCCACGATATGCAGGCGGTCGATTCGTTTGAGCAGCTTCGCGACATCGATGCGTGGGCGCGTGAAAAGGCTGCGCAGGTGCTCGTCGCAACCCGTTCCTAACCCATAAGGATTGCTTTTTCGTTTTATGGATACTGTTCTGAGCGTTCTCTCATCGGTCTTTTGGGGCCTGCTGATGCTTTCCGTCCTCGTGTTTTTGCACGAGGGCGGCCACTTTTTGGCGGCGCGTGCCTGCGGCGTCCGTGTGACCGAGTTCTTTTTGGGCCTGCCGTGCCGCTTTGACATCCATTACACGTCGCGTCGCATTGGAACCAAGTTTGGCGTGACCCCGCTGCTGCTGGGTGGCTACGCTGCCATCTGCGGTATGGACCCGACCGACGTCTCGTGCGCCGATCGCGTGCTCGCGGCTATCTATCGTCATGGTCGCGTGACCGTGGCCGATCTTGCCGTCGAGCTCGAGCTTTCCGAGGAGGATGTGCTCGAGGCATGCGCCCTATTGCTGGGCTGGGGCTCCATCGCACCCTGGTATGAGGAAGGGGAGAAACCCTCGCCGAGCTACTATCCCACCAAGTATCAGACACTGCCGCGAGACACGGCAGGCTATACCACCTTTGACGGCCGCCGTTTCGATCGCGAACACTCAACTGCCGAGGGCGATGTGTGGGTGCTGCCGTGCGGCGAGGCCGAGTTCCTTGCGCAAGAGCGCTCGCATACCTATCTTGGCCAGGGCTTTCTCAAGCGCGCCTTTATGCTGCTCGCGGGCATTCTCGTCAATATCCTGACGGGTTTTTTGCTCCTTATGAGCATCTATTCCATTGCGGGTGTCACCGTGCCGATCGATACCAACGTGATCGGTCAGGTTGACGAGGGGTCTATTGCCGCCAAGGCGGGTATCGAGGCCGGCGATGCGATCCTTTCGGTCGACGGTGTTTCATGTTCCACTTGGATGGACGTCTACGATGCTATCGGCAAGGCCGCCGGTAAGGACGATATCGCCATTGAGTATGAGCGCGATGGCAAGCAGTGCTCGACCACGGTTGCGCTTAAAGAGGACGAGCGCCTAGGTGTGTATGCCTCTACGCAGGTGGTCCGTTTGGACCCCATCACTTCGGCGCGCCTCTCCTTCTCGTATGTTGCGCAGACAGCGGAGGGCGTGATGCGCCTGCTTCAGCCGCAGCATACGATGGAGATCCTCGATCAGTCCTCTTCGATCGTGGGTATTAGCGTCATGTCCTCGCAGGCAGCTGCTGCCGGTCCCATCACGTTCTTGTCGTTTGCCGCGCTCATTTCGTTCTCACTGGGCTTTATGAACTTGCTGCCTATCCCGCCGCTCGATGGCGGCAAGCTGCTTATTGAGATCATTCAAAAGATTGCTGGCCGCGAGCTGCCGCTCAAGGTCCAGACGATCGTGAGCTATGTGGGCGTCGCGCTCTTCGCATTGCTGTTTGTCTATATGCTTCGTTCCGATATCCTTCGATTTATTCTGTAGGGGAGTGTTTGGATTGTCTCTATCCCATTCTTTGCCGCGCGAGCTGACGCGCCCCGTGCATGTGGGCGGCGTGCAGATCGGCGGCGGCGCGCCGGTGGTGGTTCAGTCCATGACCTGCACCGATACCGCCGATGCTCAGACAACGCTTGGGCAGGTTCGCGCGTTGGCGCAGGCGGGCTGCGATATCGTGCGCGTGAGTGTACCCACCGAGGCCGCGCTCGAGGGCTTCCGTACCATCTGTGCCGAGTCCCCGGTGCCGATCGTTGCCGATATTCACTTTAACCATAAGCTCGCCATCGGCGCCGTCGAGGCTGGTGCCGCCAAGCTGCGCATCAATCCCGGCAATATCGGCGATTGGGCTAAGGTCGACGCGGTGATCGATGCTGCTGGTGCCGCGGGCTGTGCGATTCGTATCGGCGTCAATGCCGGCTCGCTCGAGCAGGACATCGCCGAGCGCGAAGACCTCACGCAGCCCGAGAAGCTCGTGATGTCGAGCGAGCGTTTTGTGCAGCACTTTGAGGACCGTGGGTTTACCAACATCGTGCTATCCGCCAAGGCCCATAGTGTACAGACGACGCTTGATACCTATCGTGCCCTGTCGCGTGAGATTCCCCACGTTCCGCTTCACCTGGGCGTAACCGAGGCGGGTACCAAGCTCCAGGGCACCATCAAGAGCTCTGTAGGCTTGGGTATCTTGCTTTCCGAAGGCATCGGTGACACCATGCGTGTGTCGCTCACGGCCGATCCGGTCGAGGAGCCGCCGGTCGCCTGGGGAATTCTACAGTCGCTGGGTCTGCGTCGCCGTGGTCCCGAGATTGTCTCGTGCCCCACGTGCGCCCGCTGCCAGGTTAACCTCATTCCCATCGCCGAGGAGGTCACCGAGCGGCTTAAGAACTATTCCGCGCCGCTTTCGATTGCCGTGATGGGATGTGCGGTCAACGGCCCCGGAGAAGCATCTGACGCCGACCTGGGTGTTGCCTGCGGGCGTGGTCAGGGCCTGCTCTTTTCGCATGGCCAGATCATTGGTAAAGTAGCTGAGGATCAAATTGTCGACGCGCTGATGGCCGAGGTCGACAAACTTATTGAGGAGAAGTAAATGACTCGAGCAATGTATATGTCTAAGCTCTATGCGCCGACGCTTAAAGAGGATCCGGCGGACGCTGAGCTCGCCAGCCACCGCCTGCTGCTCCGTGCCGGCATGATCCGCAAAGAGGCCGCCGGCCTGTATTCCTACCTGCCGCTTGCATGGCGCTCGATCCGCAAGATCGAGAACATCGTGCGAGACGAGATGGACGCTGCCGGCGCCCAGGAGCTTATGATGCCTATCATGGTCGACGCCGAGTTGTGGCGTGAGTCTGGCCGCATCGACGCCTACGGTAAGGAGCTCGTGCGCTTTGATGACCGTCACGGTCGTGAGTTTGTGCTGGGCCCCACGCACGAGGAGACTGTCACGGCCCTGGTGCGCAATGAGCTGCGCTCTTACAAGCAGCTGCCGGTGAATCTCTATCACATCCAGGATAAGTTCCGCGACGAGTTCCGTCCCCGCTTTGGCCTGATGCGCGGCCGCGAGTTCATCATGAAGGACGCCTACAGCTTCTCCGCCACGCAGGAGAGTCTGCAGGAGGAGTACGACAAGATGAAGCAGGCCTACGCCAACATCTGCGAGCGCTGCTACATCAAGGCCCTGCCCGTTGTCGCCGACTCCGGCGAGATCGGCGGCGACACCTCCGTCGAGTACATGGCTCTGGCCGAGGCTGGCGAGGCCTCGCTGGTCTACTGCGATGATTGCGGCTTTGCTGCCGACGACGAGGCGGCAAGCACCAAGGTCGTCGTGACCGAGGGCCCCGGCGACGGTACGCTCACCAAGGTCGAGACCCCGGGCATGGGCACCATCGAGGCCGTTGCAAAGTTCTTCGGCTTCCCCGAGAACGGTACGCGAAAGTCGCTGGCACTCATCGATGCCGAGGGCAAGCCTGTCGTGGCCATTGTCCCAGGTGACCACGAGCTCAACGATTGCAAGGCCGAGCATGTCTTTGGCAAGGGCTATCGCATGATGACCGATGAGGAGCTCCAGACCTACGGTCTGCATAAGGGCTTTATCGGACCGGTTAACCTGCCCGAGGGTATTCGTCTGGTCTGCGACGAAAGCCTGCGTGAGTCTAAGCAGTGGGCCTGCGGCGCCAACGAGGTTGACTATCACTTTACCTGCGCTTGCCCCGAGCGTGACTTTACCGTTGACGAGTGGGCCGACCTGGTTACCGTCGTTGCCGGCGATCCCTGCCCGCACTGTGGCAAGCCGCTCTCCGCTGCCCGCGGCATCGAGGTCTCTCAGGTCTTCCAGCTGGGCACCAAGTATTCCGAGGCCATGGGTGCCACCTTTATGGACGAGGACGGCAAGGAGAAGCCGCTCATCATGGGTTGTTACGGCGTGGGCGTGTCCCGCTCGCTCGCTGCCGTCGTGGAGCAGCACAACGACGAGCACGGTATCGTCTGGCCGGTCTCCGTTGCCCCGTACGAGGTCGCGGTGATTCCGCTTGATCCCAAGAAGGAAGAGTGCGCTACCGTCTGCGAGCAGATTGTTGATGGCCTGTGTGGTGAGGGTATCGAGGTCGTCGTCGACGATCGCGATGAGCGTCCTGGCTTTAAGTTTGCCGACAACGACCTCATGGGCTTCCCGTATCAGGTGGTGCTCGGCAAGCGTGGCCTCAAGAATGGCACGGTGGAGCTCAAGGACCGTGCTACCGGTGAGCGTGAGGACGTGGCGATCGATGAGGTCGTCGCCAAGGTCGCCGAGCTGGTGAAGGCTGCCCGTCGTTAATCTACGATTTCGCTTGTAGTTCGATATACGGGACGGCCCCGCATTTCTCCAGATAGGGGAGATGTGGGGCCGTCCTTCTATCTTGTAGCATCCTCGATATCTAAAAGGAAAACCCCACAGCCCTAATGAGCTGCGGG
This sequence comes from Collinsella sp. AM12-1, assembly GCF_003472325.1. Taxonomy (NCBI): domain Bacteria; kingdom Bacillati; phylum Actinomycetota; class Coriobacteriia; order Coriobacteriales; family Coriobacteriaceae; genus Collinsella; species Collinsella sp. AM12-1. Next base: position 64,858 of record NZ_QRLS01000004.1, on the reverse strand, counting down.
GTTTTTCCTTTGTGCCTCCGATGCGAAATGAATCGCTCAGATATTACTGATAATCGACGACGTCGATCCAGTTCTTAAGGAACTCATCGTTCACGTTGCGCTTACGAGCAAGCTCGGAAGCGGCGACGATGCTCGTCCACTGACGCACGACCTGCATGGGCATGTCGGCGCGGTCGCAGTAGAGCTCCAGGTAGGCCTCGGCCTGGTCCTTGCTGTTGAGGGCAAAGAGCAGGTAGGTGGTGGCAACGTCGGCAGCAGGGGAGCCCTGGGTGGCATGTGCCCAGTCGCACACATACAGCTGGCCGTCGTCGCCGACGATGACGTTGGAGGGGTTGAAGTCGCCGTGGCAGACCTTGAACTCCTTGGTCATGCCGTCTAGACGCTCCTGAAGGTTGTAGCGCGTGGTGGCATTGAGTTGATCAAGGCTGTCGATCATGCGGGCGAACTTGTCGCGCTGACGGTTGAGCAGCGGGGAGGTGTAGCCGTGGATCTCGATCTGGAGGTCGACGAACATCTCGAGGTACTCACCAAAGCGCTGGGGCTCGGCAGTCATCTTCTCGGCAAGGGTGGTGCCCGGAACCTTCTCGGTCACGAGAGCCCAGCCGTTGGCGTTCTCGAGCTGGGAAACCTCGAGAGCCTTGGGGCTGCGGATGCCGCACTCATTGATGCGGGCAAGATTCAAAGCCTCGTTGAACACGTCGGAGACAGGCTTGGTCTCGTTAAAGACCTTGACGATCTTGTCGCCCAGGTCGTAAACGACCTTGTTGCCACGGCGGACGAGCTCGGTCTTGGAATCGGGTAGCAGCATGGTTGCATCCTTTCAACGATGCGATAGAAGCGACGGCGGGGGTGTGTGAAACACCCGTGCACCCCCGCCGTTAAAAACCGTGCTAAAACTAGCAGACGGCGTAGTCCTGAGGCTCGCGGCCGTAGTAGGCGTCCAGGTAGAGCTCCTTGATCTCGCTCATGAGCGGGTAGCGCGGGTTTGCGCCGGTGCACTGGTCGTTGAATGCCTGCTCGGTCATCTCGTCGAGGGTGTCGAGGAAGTACTGCTCGTCAACACCGTAGTCGGCGATGGTCTTCTTGACGCCGATGAAGTCCTTGAGTTCCTCGAGCTTCGTGATGAAGTTCTCGAAGACCTCCTTGTCGTCCTTGCCCTCGATGCCGCAGTACTTGGCCATCTCGGCGTAGTTGTGCAGCGCGTTGGGGTAAGGATACTGGGAGAAGGTACCCATCTTGACGGGAGCCTCGGCGGCGTTGTAGCGCATAACGCGGGTCAGGATGACGGCGTTGGCGAGGCCGTGAGGCAGGTGATGGAAGGCGCCGAGCTTGTGAGCCATGGAGTGGTTGAGGCCCAGGAAGGCGTTGGCGAAGGCCATACCGGCCATGCAAGAGGCGTTGTGCATCTCCTCGCGGGCATGCGGGTCCTTGGCGCCGTTCGTGAAGCTGGAGGGCAGGTTCTCGAAGACGAGCTTAGCAGCGCGCTCGGAGAGGCCCTTGGTGTAGTCGGAAGCCATGATGGAGACGTAGGACTCGATGGCGTGGGTCATGACGTCGATGCCGGAGGCAGCGGTCAGGCCGCGCGGGGCGGTCATGCAGTTGTCGGCGTCGACGATAGCCATGTTGGGGAGCAGCGCGTAGTCGGCGAGCGGCCACTTGATGCCGGTCTCCTTGTCGGTGATGATGGCGAACGGCGTGCACTCGGAGCCGGTACCCGAAGAGGTCGGGACGGCGACGAAGTAGGCCTTCTTGCCCATCTCGGGGAAAGTGAAGATACGCTTGCGGATGTCCATGAAGTCCATGGCCATGTCCTCAAACTTGCACTCGGGGTGCTCGTACATCATCCACATGATCTTGCCGGCGTCCATAGCGGAGCCACCGCCGACGGCGATGATGACGTCCGGCTCAAAGAGAGCCATCTGCTTGGCGCCGCGACGTGCGCACTGCAGCGACGGATCGGGCTCGACGTCGTAGAAGCAGTCGTGGGCGATGCCCATCTCGTCGAGCTTGGCCTCGATGGCGCGGGTGTTGCCATTCTTGAAGAGGAACTGGTCGGTGACGATGAAGGCGCGCTTCTTGCCCATGACGGTACCGAGCTCGTCGAGAGCGACGGGCGTGGAACCCTTCTTGAAGTAGACCTTCTCGGGAGCGCGGAACCACAGCATGTTCTCACGGCGCTCGGCCACAGTCTTAACGTTGATCAAGTGCTTCACCCCAACGTTCTCGGAGACGGAGTTGCCGCCCCAGGAGCCGCAGCCCAGGGTCAGAGACGGCTTCATGCCAAAGTTGTACAGATCACCGATGCCGCCGTGCGAGGACGGGGTGTTGATGACGATACGGCAGGCCTTCATGACGTGCTCGAACAGGCTGATCTTCTCGGCCTGGGCGGGGTGCACGTACAGAGAGGCGGTGTGGCCCGGGCCACCGGCGAGCACCAGGTGCTCGGCCTTGTCGACGGCCTCCTGGAAGTCCTTGGCGTGATACATGGCCAGGACCGGGGAGAGCTTCTCGTGGGAGAACTCCTCCTTGGCGGGGTCGGTGGAGGTGACCTCGGCGATCAGGATCTTGGTCTTGGCAGGAACCTCGATGCCGGCGAGCTCGGCGATCTTGGCGGCAGCCATGCCGGGAATGCGGTGATCGAGAGCGCCGTTCTTGAACATGGCGGCACGCAGGGCCTCCATCTCGGCACCCTGCTTGACGAAGTAGCAGCCGCGCTTCTGGAACTCGGCTTTGACCTGGTCATAGATGGTGTCGATGACGGTCACGGACTGCTCGGAAGCGCAGATCATGCCGTTGTCGAAGGTCTTGGAGTGGATGATGGAGTTGACGGCGAGCAGCACGTCGGCGGTGTCGTCGATGATGACCGGGGTGTTACCGGCGCCAACGCCCAGGGCGGGCTTGCCCGAGGAGTAGGCGGCCTTGACCATGCCCGGGCCACCGGTGGCGAGGATGATGTCGACGTCGCGCATGACCATGTTGGTCAGCTCGATGGAGGGGACATCGACCCAGCCGATGATGCCCTCGGGGGCGCCGGCCTTGACGGCGGCGTCAAGCACGAGCTTGGCGGCGGCGATGGTGCACTTGGCGGCTGCCGGGTGCGGGGAGATGATGATGCCGTTGCGGGTCTTCAGGCTGATCAGCGTCTTGAAGATCGCGGTGGAGGTGGGGTTGGTCGTCGGGATGACGGCGCCCACGATGCCGATGGGCTCGGCGATCTTGGTGATGCCGTAAGCCTCGTCGCGCTCCAGAACGCCACAGGTCTTGGTGTTCTTGTAAGCGTTGTAGATGTACTCTGCGGCGTAGTGGTTCTTGATGACCTTGTCCTCAAGAACGCCGCGGCCGGTCTCCTCGATGGCCATCTTCGCCAACGGGATACGAGCCTTGTTGGCGGCCATGGCGGCCTCATAGAAGATCTTGTCGACCTGCTCCTGCGTGTACGTAGCAAAAAGCGCCTGGGCCTCTCGCATCTGAGCGAGCTTAGCCTCAAGCGCCTCTACGTTGTCCACAATTGCGGGAGTAGTGTTTTCCGGTGACTTTTTCACCATTTGTGTCTCCTTGCGATCGGAGATTTACCCTACGCCTTGCATGATAGCAATAAATAATTCGGTGAGCGGTAAGATTCCTGTAAAAGGCACACTAAAACGCTTCAACAAACTGAAACGTTTCAACTAATTATCTGCCTGCTGCATCGCCCCGCTCATTGGGGACGCAGTTCACATGGGTGCTTTCACTCATTTGGGACAGACATCGATTTGTCATTTTGTCGTTTTGGGCATGTTTTTGTCGTTCATTGTATATAAATAGGTCACAGGCTCAGCATTTCGCGTTGCTTCTCTCCTTTTAGGTGTTGCCTGTACAGTTTTGAAAGGAGAGATTATGCCCCGATGCGCCCGCGCCGTTTCGCTCACCGGCTATTACCACGTCTATGACCGCGGCAATTCCAAACAGATTATTTTTGAAGATGACTCCGACCGCTATCGTTTCTTATCGGACATCTCGGACAGGTTTGCTTGCCATGACGTGGCGGTGTTGGCCTGGTGCCTTATGGACAACCACTTCCATTTGATGGTTGATGACCCATTGACAACCTTTCAAAGGCAATGCAGTGCGCGCTGACGGCCTATGCCAAGTATTTCAATGGGAAAACCGGAAGAACGGGCCACCTGTTTGATAATCGCTATTCGCGGGTCGCGGTCGAGTCGGACACGCAGGCGGTGCAGTTGCTCGATTATATCCATCTCAATCCCGTGAAAGGTGCGCTCGACTCGCTTGATGCCTACCGCTGGTCAAGCTACAAGGCATATCAGCTGGGCTACGATCCCTTTGACATCTGTGATGCGGCCCCTATGCTCGATATTGTCGGGGGATCTCGTCGCTATTGCGAGCATCTTAAGGAAGTTGCCGGGCGTATTTGGTCAGTGGAGATTCTTCCGCGTCGACGGATCCCCGATGAGGACGCTCTTTCCGTTGCGCGCGAATTCCTGCTCAGCATAGATCCTGCGCTGCTCAAGGCCCTGCCTCGCCCCGAACGTGATGCGTGTCTGCTGAGGCTCAGGCGGGCACATCTCACGGTCAAGCAAATTGCCCGTATCACTGGCATTGGCGCTACAAGCGTGACCAAGGCCACCACAGGCTGGAAGGATGCAGCGTGAGGCAGGGGCCGGAGCCAGTCGGTGTGCCGCTTGCGTGCGCCATGTCTGTCCCCAATGCGTGAAAACACTCATGTAAGTCTGTCCCCAATGAGTGCAAAAAGGCGCCCTCCGTAGGGGAGGACGCCTTTGGTAAGTTCTATGTGAACGCGAGGTCTTTGACCCGGAGAGTCCGAGGTACTTGTTGGTAAGACCTTATTTAGGAGCGCGCAACCTTGCCGGACTTGAGGCAGGTGGAGCAAACGTTCATCTTGCGACGGTGACCATCGACGACGACGTAGACGCGCTGAATGTTGGGGCGGAACTTACGGTTGGTGACGCGGTGAGAGTGGCTGATGGAGCGACCGGCAACGGGGTGCTTACCGCAAACTTCGCAAACTTTGGACATAACTGACCCTCCTTGGGCGACAAACGAACATGTCGCGTTAACAAACAAGCCTGAACTATAGCACAGAAGTCGCTCCCTGTGCGCAATCTACACAGAGATATTCCTCTTTTGGCGATAGTGCCCACGCTACGGCCCTGGACGTAGATCCGATTTGCGTGCAGCAGAGGGGATTATGCCAGCTCGCAACAAGGTTTTCAAGCTCGTCCCACAAATATATATAGGTTTATGGAACGCCTGCGCCCGTTTATGGATTGCTTTGTATTTATGCTCGCAATTACGCTCGAGGTTGGCTACACTATTCGTTGACCATTAAAGGGGTACGAGATACCCACATGGAATTACATAGCTGCCAAAGAGCAGCCCTTCCTGTGGGTGTCTGGTCCGTTTTAAGCGGTCGGGCATCTATTTTTTTGACTGTGTCAGCAGTCAAGACATGTGAGGAAGGAGATCGATGGGCACGACTTCCCCCAAGGCGGTCATCATGGACGAGACCGCCGTCAATCGAGCGATGACCCGCATCGCGCACGAGATTCTCGAGCGCAACGAGGGCTGTGAAGACCTCGCTCTGGTCGGCATCGTCACGCGCGGCGACCTTCTGGCAAAGAAGCTCGCTGAGGAGATCAAGGAGATCGAGGGCGTCGACGTTCCGCTCGGCAGCCTGGACATCAGCTTCTACCGCGACGACTATGCAACCAATTTCGCTCCCGCGATCCACGCTACCAACATTCCCTTCAGCGTCGACGGCAAGCGCGTCGTGCTGGTGGACGACATCCTGTATACGGGCCGTACCATCCGCGCCGCTCTCGACGCCGTCATGGACCTGGGCCGTCCGAGTCGCATTGAGCTGGCAGTCCTCGTTGACCGCGGCCACCGCGAGCTCCCCATCTCGCCGGACTTTGTCGGCAAGAACGTTCCCTCGTCGCATGAGGAGAACGTGCACCTATATATGAAGGAAGTCGACGGCCACACCGCTGTCGAGATTAACGACGTCGCGCCGGGTTCCCACGTGGGCTCCGCGCCGCTGGGAGGTGAGTAGTACCGTGGCGTTCAACCATAAGCACCTGATCGACATTACCGAGTACTCCGAAGAGGATATCAAGCTCATCCTCGAGACCGCCAAGGCGTTCTCCGAGGTCAACGAGCGTGCCATCAAGAAGGTCCCCACGCTCAAGGGCAAGACCATCGTCAACATGTTCAACGAGCCCTCGACGCGCACCCGTAGCTCCTTCGAGCTCGCCGAGAAGCGTCTTTCGGCCGATAGCCTCAACTTTGGTGGCTCCTCGACCTCCACGGTCAAGGGCGAGAGCCTTGTCGACACCGTCGAGACCCTCAACGCCTATAAGATCGACTGCATCGTCGTGCGCGACAAGCACGCCGGCGCTCCCTACATCGTCACGCAGAACTCGCCCGCGAGCGTCATCTGCGCCGGTGACGGCAAGCACAACCATCCTACGCAGGCCTTGCTCGACCTGTACACCATCTGGGAGCACAAGGGTGACTTCCACGGTCTGAAGGTCGCCGTCGTCGGCGATATCGCCCACTCCCGTGTCTGTGGCTCGCTGATCCCCGCCCTTAAGATCATGGGCTGCGAGACCTATGCCGTCGCCCCCGGCACGCTGCTGCCGCCGGCGCCCGAGGTTCTGGGCTGCGACCACGTGACGAGCGACCTCGATTCCGTCCTGCCCGAGCTGGACGTCGTCTACATGCTGCGTGTGCAGCAGGAGCGCCTCGAGGGTGCCCCGTTCCCGACCATTCGCGAGTACCACAAGCTCTTCGGCCTGACCAAGGACCGCGAGAAGCTCATGAAGCCCGACGCGATCATCTGCCACCCGGGCCCCATCAACCGCGGCGTCGAGTTCGACTCCTATATGGCCGACCACCCGCAACGCTCCGTCATCCTGGAGCAGGTCTACGCCGGTATCTGCGTGCGTATGGCTATCCTGTATCTGCTGCTTGGAGGTGCCGATAATGGCCTTGCTTCTTAAGAATGCCCACGTCGTCGACCCGTCCGTCGATCTTGACGGTGTCGTTGACGTCCTGATTGACGGCGACAAGATCGCCGAGGTCGACGAGAATCTCTCCGTCGAGGGGGCCGAGGTCCGCGACCTTTCCGGCAAGTACCTCGTCCCCGGCCTGGTGGACATGCACGTTCACCTTCGCGAGCCCGGCTACGAGGTCAAAGAGGACATCGAGAGCGGCACCCGCGCAGCTGCCAAGGGCGGCTTTACCGGCGTGTGCGCCATGCCCAACACCGATCCCGTAACCGATAACGGCACTGTCGTTGAGTTCGTCAAGTCCCGCGCTGCCGAGGTCGGCCACTGCCGCGTCTATCCGTCGGGCGCCATGACCCGCGGTCTTAAGGGCGAGGCCATGTCCGAGATGGGCGATATGGTCGCCCACGGCGCCGTCGCCTTCACCGACGACGGTCGCGGCGTGCAGGGCGCGGGCATGCTCCGTCGCTGCATGGACTACGGCAAGATGTTCGGCAAGGTCTTTATGAGCCACTGTCAGGACGAGGACCTGGTCGGCCACGGCCAGATCAATGAAGGCAAGGTTTCGACCCGTCTGGCTCTCGAGGGCTGGCCGGCTGCCGGCGAGGAGCTCCAGATCGCCCGCGACATCGAGATCGCCAAGCTGACCGGTGCCAAGCTGCACATCCAGCACATCTCCACCGCCCATGGCTTGGAGATCGTGCGTGCCGGCAAGGCCGCTGGCGTTCAGGTTACCTGCGAGGCCACCCCGCACCACATGTTCCTGACCGAGAACGACCTGGACGAGACCTACAACACCTCGCTCAAGGTCAACCCTCCGCTGCGTACCGAGGAGGATGCCGAGGCCATCCGTCAGGGTGTCATCGACGGCACCGTCGACGCTATCGTCACCGATCACGCTCCCCACACCCCGTGGGAGAAGGCCCGCGAGTTCGAGCTCGCGCCCTTTGGCATGATCGGCCTCGAGACCTCCCTGTCGCTCGTACTCACCGAGCTGGTCAACACGGGCAAGATGAGCGTGGGCCGCATGGTCGAGCTCATGGCCATCAAGCCGCGTGAGATTCTGGGCCTCGACCAGGTTCAGGTCAAGGCGGGCTCCGTTGCCGACCTGACCGTGTTCGACCCCTCTGCCACCTGGACGGTCGGCGAGGACGGTTATGAGTCGCGCGCCGAGAACTCCGGTTTTGCCGGCCGCACGCTTACCGGTCGTGCCACCGATGTGTTTGTCGGCGGTAAACAGACGCTTGCCGACGGCTGCATCTGCTAGCATAGCCTTATCGCTTTTGTGCGCGGCGCCCTTGCGGTGCCGCGCTTTCTGTTCGTTTGGTCCATGCAACCGCATGGGGGATTGGAGCGTCTATGCCCACACCTTCCACTGCACGCATGCACGACTTCGAGGTCGTCTCGAACCAGGAGATCGCCGACGGCATCTTCTCGCTCGTCATCTCGGCCCCCAAGCTTGCAAGTGCGCTCAAGCCCGGTCAGTTTGTGAACATCGCCGTGCCCGGCGATGCGTCCTCGCTGCTTCGCGTGCCCCTGAGCTTCTATCGCGCCGACGCCCAGGCCGGCACCGTCGAGCTGTGGTACGCCGTCGTGGGCGACGACACCCGTCGTCTGTCGCAGATGGCCCCCGGCTCCAAGTCCAACCTGTTGGGCCCTGGCGGCCGCGGCTGGCTTGTTCCCGAGGGCACCAGGAAGGCGCTGCTCGTGGCGGGCGGCATCGGCGTTCCGCCCGTGCTCTGCCTCGCCGGCAAGCTTGTCGAGCAGGGCGTGGATGTCGACGTTTGCCTGGGCTTTGGCAACGCTTCCAAGGCCGTGGGTGTCGATGAGTTCCGCGCGCTGGGCGCCACGGTTAACGTGTGCACCGATGATGGCACGCTGGGCACGCACGGTTTTTGCACCGACCCGGCAGCCGAGCTGCTCGGAGAGGGCGGCTACGACTATGTGGCCAGCTGCGGCCCCGCTGTCATGATGAAGAAAGTCGCCGCCGCTGCCGCCGAGGCCGGTGCGTACTGCGAGGTGTCGCTCGAGCGCATGATGAGCTGTGGCTTTGGCGCCTGCAACACCTGCAATGTCGAGACGGTCGACGGTATGAAGGGTGCTTGCATGTGCGGCCCCGTGTTCGATGCTTCCAAGGTGGTGGTCTTCTAGTGGGTACCGTGAACATGGCCGTCGATTTCGGCGGCGTCAAGATGCAGAACCCCATCAACACCGCAGCCGGTACCTTTGGCTACGGTTGGCAGTTCCAGAACTTCTTCGATGTCTCCCAGCTGGGCGCCATCACCACCAAGGGCTGCGCTGCCGAGCCCTGGCCCGGCAACCCCGCGCCCCGTATGGCCGAGATTCCCGGCGGCATGATCAACTCCGTGGGCCTTCAGAACCCTGGCGTGGCTGCCTTTGCCCGTGAGTCCGGTCCGTGGCTGGAGCAGCTCTCCAAGGACGGTTGCCAGGTCATCTGCCAGGTTGCCGGCCACTCCGTTGACGAGTTTGTCCGCGCACTAGAGATGTATGTCGAGCTGTGCCCCTGGGCTGCCGGCTACGAGATCAACGTGAGCTGCCCTAATATAGCCGCCGGCGGTGCCGCCATGGGCTCCACGCCCGAGGGCGCCTCTTCCGTTATGGCTGCCTGCCGCAAGGTGACCGATAAGCCGCTGTTCGTGAAGATGGCGCCGGTCAACGTCGCCGAGATTGCCAAGGCCCTCGAGGCTGCCGGTGCCGACGGCCTGTCAGTCATCAACTCCATCCAGGGCATGGCCATCGACGTCCATACCCGCAAGTCCCGCGTGGCCAAGCCCAAGGGCGGCCTTTCGGGCCCGCTGTGCCACCACATCGCCGTGCGCATGGTCTGGGAGGTTGCCCAGGCCGTCGATATCCCCATCAACGGTGTCGGCGGTGTCATGACCGGCGAAGATGCGGCCGAGTTTATCCTGGCCGGCGCCACCTGCGTGTCGGTCGGCATGGCCAACTTCGTCGATCCGTGCGCTTCGCTCAAGATCGCGCACGAGCTCGAGGCCTGGGCCGAGTCTCAGGGCGTGAAGGACATCAACGAACTGGTAGGTGCGTTCGAATGCTAGAGACCGATGCCCGCGACCGTGTTATCGTCGCCCTCGACTGCGATCGTGAGCGTGCGCTCGAGCTCGCCCACGAGCTTTCTGGTCATGCCGCTTGGCTCAAGGTCGGCATGACGCTCTATTACGCTGAGGGCCCCGAGATCGTCAAGACGTTCAAGGACCTGGGCTTTAAGGTCTTCCTTGACCTTAAGTTCCATGATATTCCGCATCAGGTTCGCGGTGCCGCCCGCTCGGCCTCGCTTGCCGGTGCCGATCTGCTTTCGGTCCACGGCTTGGGTTCGGGCGCCATGCTCGCTGCCTGCCGCGAGGGCGCCGAGGAGGCGCGCGAGGACCGCGCCAAGCTCGTCGCCATCACCGTGCTCACGAGCATGAACCAGGATGCCTTGAGCGAGATCGGCGTCGAGTCGCCCGTGGCCGAGGAGGCCGCCCGCCTGGCAAAGCTCGCTCAGGCCAACGGCATCGACGGTATCGTGTGCTCGCCGATGGAGGCTCACGACATGCGTGAGCTGCTGGGTCCCGATGCCCTGATCGTGACTCCGGGTGTGCGTCCGGTGGGTGCCGCCCTTGGTGACCAGTCCCGCGTGGCGACGCCTTCCCAGGCTATCGAGCGTGGCGCAAGCCATATTGTGGTGGGCCGTCCCATCACCGGCGCCGACGATCCGGTTGCCGCCTTTGACGCCATCGTCGCCGAGCTGGTCGAAAACGTCGCGTAAAAGATTCCCCTAAGTCACCACTTTTGGGTCTCATTAGCACAAAATAGCCCCTGTGCCTGCGTAAACTTTCCCATCCTTTGTGTGGAATCGCAGGTCAGGGGCTTAACTTTGGGCGCAGTATATTGCACTTTTTGCGGGTATCGTCTAACCTATGGAGCCGCGATTGGGCATTTTGTACGTTCTACGTGCTAAAATGCCAATTATTGAATCAGATATAACCCAACTTTTTGGAGGTACGAATGGCACTCCCTCAGCTTACCGATGAGCAGCGCAAGCAGGCTCTTGAGAAGGCTGCTGCCGCACGTCACGCCCGTGCTGAGCTTCGCGAGCAGATCAAGAAGGGCGAGAAGTCCCTCGAGTCTGTGCTCAACTCCGATGACCCCATCGCTTCCCGCATGAAGGTTTCCACCCTCATCGAGTCTCTTCCTGGTTATGGCAAGGCCAAGGCCGCCAAGATCATGGAGGAGCTCGGTATCTCCGCTACCCGTCGCGTCCAGGGCCTCGGCGTCCGTCAGCGCGAGCAGCTCCTCGAGCAGCTGACCAAATAAGTGAGCGCTCAGGATTCCAAGCTCTTTGTGATTTCTGGACCGTCAGGCGCAGGCAAGGGTACGCTCGTCACTCGTGTGCGCGAGCGCCGCTCGAACCTGGGCCTGACGGTTTCGGCTACCACGCGAGCACCACGCAAAGGTGAGGTCGACGGCGTCAACTACTTTTTTCTGACGCGCGAGGAGTTCGACCGCCGCGTGGCAAACGGTGAGTTTGTTGAGTGGGCCGAGGTCCACGGTAACTGCTACGGCACGTTGGTGAGCGAGGTCACATCCAAGCTCGCCTCGGGCGCATCTCTGATTTTGGAGATCGATGTCCAGGGCGCCCTGCAGGTGAAGGAGCGTTTCCCCGAGGCCGTGCTGATCTTTATCAAGCCGCCTTCGCTTGAGGTGCTCCGCGAGCGTCTAGTCGGTCGCGGTACCGAGACGCCCGAGACGATTGAGCTGCGTATGGCAAACGCCGCCGATGAGCTTGCCCTTGCCGACCGCTACGACGACGTCGTGGTTAATGACGATCTCGACCGCGCGACCGATGAGCTCGTTCGCGTTCTCGATATGCATGAAAGGATCTGAGGTCCGTGTCCGTTGTAAAGCCTTGCATTGACGATCTTCTGGAGAAGACCGATCACAACCGCTTCCTGCTCGCTTCGCTTGCCTCCAAGCGCGCCTGCGACATCAATAGCATGCTGCGTGGCCAGCACAACCGCGTGCTTGCCGTCCAGGATGTCGATGACATCACCATCGGGCTTTCCGGTGCAGATACCATCTCGATGGCTATGGACGAGATTGTCGACGGCGACATCTCTTACGACGAGGCCCGTTACGAGAAGGCGCTCGGCCACAAGGTTGCTGAAGCCTAAATGGCGGCTCGCGTCTGCCTGGTCCACTATCACGAGGTTGGACTGAAGGGCAAGAACCGCGCACATTTTGAGCATATCCTCATGGATAACATTAAGGCGGCTTTGGCCGCCTTTTCCGTGAACGCCGTGTCTCGAATTTCCGGTTATATCCTCGTGACCTTTAACGAGCATCAGGCCGATGATGCGGCGCGTGTCATTCGCACCGTTCCCGGCGTTGCTCGTGTGTCTTTGGCGTATCACACCAACCGCGACCCGCAGGAGTACTGCGCCGCCGCCGTCAAGGCGCTGCGCGAGTTTGGTTCCTTCGATTCGTTTAAGGTGCACGCTAAGCGCTCCAATACCGACTATGAGCTCACCTCGATTGACATCAATCGTCAGGTGGGCGAGGTGTTGTGTGAGGCCTTCCCCGATAAAAAGGTTCAAATGCACGACCCCGATGCGATGGTGCACGTACTGGTGGTCCAGGGTAGCGTTTATGTGTACGCGCGTTCCGAGCGCGGCGTGGGCGGTCTGCCGGTGGGTTCTGCCGGCAAGGTCGTGACGCTGCTGTCGTCAGGTATCGATTCTCCGGTGGCGACCTGGATGCTCGCGCGTCGCGGCGCGGTGTGCGTGCCGGTACATTTCTCTGGTCGTCCGCAGACGCCCGATACGAGCGAGTATTTGGTGCAGGATATCATCCGTGCGCTTGAGCCGGGTGTCCAGATCGGCCGCCTGTACGTGGTGCCGTTTGGCGACTGCCAGCGTGAGATTTCGGTCACCTGTCCCAGCAACCTTCGCGTGATCATGTATCGTCGCATTATGTATTCGGTTGCCGAGCGCATCGCGCATATCGAGGGCGCTAAGGCCATCGTGACGGGCGAATCGCTTGGGCAGGTTGCCTCTCAAACGCTTGAGAACATCATGGCTGTTAACGAGGCCGTGAAGATCCCCGTGTTCCGCCCTCTCATCGGTTCGGACAAGCAGGAGATCATCGCGCGCGCTGAGGAGATCGGTACGTTCGATATCTCGACTGAGGCCGCTCCCGACTGCTGCACGCTATTTATGCCGCGCCGTCCCGAGACGCACGCTAAACTCGATGCTGTGCATGAGGCCTGGGAGTTGTTCGATCACGAGGAGATGATCGAGCGCCTGCTCAAGCAGACCGAGTACATCGACTTCGAGAGCAACACGTATAAGGCCCCTAAGACCTTAAAGCGCAAACATTCGGAGCTTGCTCCGCGTGAGATTTACCAAGATCACGAGTAATTTTGTGCATAGACCGACGATGCGTCTGCATCGTCGGTCTTTTGCTATCTGGGCATTTTGCGGCTAAGTGTTCATTTGCTGACGCGTGCTTGAATAAATGGACAGATTTGTGCAAGGTTTTGGTCAGCTTTTGGTTTGACCGCTAAAACCGGTTTTGGAGCGTGGCTGTTGCAGGGCTCTTTTCCTGACACGATGTTGTTGGGAGGTTTTGCTATGGCGCAGCGCGAACAACACGAACGGGTCAAACGGATGGACCGCTTGGCGGACAAGCTGCTCGGTCATAAGGCAGTGGTGATGGCGATACTGGTTGTCATTGCGATGGCGAGCGGCTTGGCGATGGCGAACCTTGGCGGCGGTGCTAGCGGCGTGTCTTTTGAGCGGACTGATGGTTCGGGCTCGTTGGTGGAGCCGGGATCCGGCGATGCTTCGAGCGGAAAGACATCCGAAGGCTCTTCGCCTAAGGCGTCTGCTGCGGCAGAGGTCTATGTCGATGTTGATGGCGCCGTTGTGTCGCCCGGCGTATATCGTCTCAAGGACGGCGCGCGGGTGGCTCAGGCGATTGATGCCGCCGGCGGGCTGGCGCCCGAGGCAGACGTTACGGGGCTCAATCGGGCATCTAAGGTCACTGATGGACAAAAAATCCATGTTCCAACGGTAGGGGAGCAGCAGGCGTCCATTGCGGAAGCCGGTGTTGATGGTGGGGTTTCCGCATCATCGGGCGCGGGTGGCGCAACAGGCCTAGTAAACATCAATACGGCAAGCGCAGAAGAGCTGCAGACGCTTTCGGGCATCGGCCCCTCCATGGCCCAGTCGATTATCGATGAGCGGACAAAGAACGGTGCTTTTTCTTCGGTTGACGATCTGATGCGTGTGTCGGGAATCGGCGAGAAGAAGCTTGCCAAAATCAAAGATTGCATCTGCGTATGAGTGCGACCGAGCGCGAGCACGTGATGCCTCCGCGGCCCCTGATGCCGTGGACGATGGCCCTGTGTGCCGGCATGTGCATGAGCTGCGTCTTGGTGCTCAACATGGTCGCTGATGCGCTGCTGAGGGAGCGGGCTCCGGCGGTCGGGCCGCTATGGGCCATTCCCGTTGCGGCGGCGGTATCCGTTGTGCTGGCTCAATCTTGTGCGCGGCTTACCCCTTGGAAGCGGTGGCTGTATGCCGCGTCCGTCGGTCTCGTGGCGGGAGCGGTCGTCTCGGTGTGGTGGGCTGTGGGCACGCTAGGCGCCTCGAAGGCGCTCGATGGTCGAGCGGCAAGCAGCCTCGAGTTTGTCGTGCAGGGTGATCCATCCATAAACGACGACGTGTATTCCTATACCTGCGAGGCACGCGCGGACGGTAAGAACCTGGCAACGGTTCGCCTATCGTTTGACCGCGAGCTCAAGGTCGGGGCGCACGTGCGTGTTATCGGTCGCGTTTCACGTTTTGAGAACGATGCGTATGGACGATCGCGCGTGCTCCGAGGCGAGGTGCGCAAGGTTAAAGCCGTTCGGATTGTGTCGGTCGATGAGGGCTTTCCGGGGCCGCTGCTTCGGCTGCGAAATGGGCTGCTTGCGTCCATCGCGGCTGCGACCGACCCGGCGCGTGCGCTCATAGCCGGTGTCGTCTGCGGTCGTTCGGCCGAGCTGCGCGCCCAGCCGGCGGGCGACTGGTTTTCGGTGACGGGAACGGCGCATCTTATCGCCGTCTCGGGCAGCCATTTGGCTATCGTGGGGTTTGTAATCGAGGGTTTATTGCAAAAGACTCGGTGCTCACGTGGTCTTCAGCGGGCGATACTGGCGATAACGCTTGTGGGCTACGCTGCCTTTACGGGCGCGTCTCCCTCGGCCGTGCGCGCGTGCTGCATGGTGTTCGCGACGCTTGTCGTAAACGGCGCGGGGCGTCGCCGGCACGGCGCATCGGCACTCTTTGTTACCATGTCCATCTTTGTGCTACTGAGGCCGACGGTGCTGTTCGAGATGGGCTTTCAGCTTTCATGTGCCAGCGTTTTTGCCATCCTGTGCTTTTGCCCGTACGCCACCTACGCTTTGGGTGAGCTAGGTGTGCCATCGGGCATTGCCAGTATGCTTTCCGTCACGCTGTGCTCGCAGTTGGCGACCCTTCCCATTACCATTCCTGCCTTCGGAACGTTCTCGCTCATTGCTCCGCTGGCAAATGCGGTCATCGGTCCGGTGGTGAGCGTACTGCTCGCTATGTCGATCGTGCTGGTTCCCTTTTCGCTCGTGGGACCGTTGCGGACTTTGGCGCTCGTTGTGCCCATGATTGCCGCCCGTTGCGCGCTGTTTTTCGAGCAGCTGTTTGCCGCCGTGCCGGGTGCATCCGTGAGCGTGCCGCCCGATAGCATGTGGATTTACCTAGTGCCGTGTTTGCTGGCGGTTCTGCTTGTCCGGTGGCCGCGTCCCCGTGCACGTCCTATGGCGGTGGGGCTTGCATGCCTGGTGCTCTTGGCTGCGATTCCGTACGTCTACTGGGATCGATTCGCTCCGCCTTCGGTGACGGTGCTCGATGTGGGCCAGGCCGATGCGATTCTTATCCGCCAGGGCGGCGCAGTAGCACTCGTCGACTGCGGACTCGACGAGCGCGTGGTGGCGGCGTTGGTCCGCAATAACGTGCACCATATCGATGCCGTCTTTGTGACGCATTGGGATGAGGACCACTGGGGTGGTCTTCCCGATGTGCTCGAACAGTTTTCGGTTGGAACGATTGCCGTTGCGGCCGAGGCGCTAGAGGATGCTCCTGCCGAGGTATTGAACCGACCTGGCGTGGAGTATCGGCAGGTGCGCCGTGGGGATACGGTCGATATCGGCTCATTTTGCGCCCGCGTGATGTGGCCATTCGAGTCCGTGGATGGCGAGGGAAATGAGGATTCGCTTGTCCTGCTGCTCTCTTATGTTCAGGAAGGCAAGGGTCTGCGTATGCTCCTCACCGGTGATGCCGAGCTCGACCAAGAACGGGAATTCGTGCAGGAGGTGGGGGATATCGATGTCCTTAAACTTGGGCATCACGGCTCTAAGGTTTCAGTTGATGCTGCGCTGCTGGAGATTCTGAGACCCGAGCTTTCCCTCGCGAGCGCGGGCGAGGGGAATCGATACGGGCATCCGTCTGATGCCTGCATTGATGCCGTGAAGGAAGCGGGTGGTGTGTTCGCGTGCACCATCGAACACGGCGACATTACCGTCACGCCAACTGCGAAGGGCTTTGCGATGCGATGCCAGCGACCGTGATGACATCGTTGGCGCGCGGCTGGCCCCTGGGCTAAAATGGCACGGTACGAATTCGAGAGTCTGCGAGAGGGGAGCGCTATGTCCGAAACCGGTCTGCTGCCGGCATATCTGATCGTCGGTACCGACGGAGTCAAGCGCGATCACGCCGTCTCGCGTATGAAAGCGCGTCTGGAAAAGTCGGGTATGGTCGAGTTCAACCTCGACGAGCGCGACATGACCAAGGACCCCGATATCGAGTCCATTATCGGATCGCTTAACACCTTTCCGATGGGCAGCGAGTTTCGCCTGGTAATCCTTGATGGCTGTTCAAAGCTCGCCAAAGCGGTCTCGGAGCCGCTCGTTGAGTATCTGGCAAGTCCCAGCCCCACAACGGTCTGCCTCATCATCGCCGACTCGCTTGCCAAGAACACGCGCCTGTATAAGGCGATCGCCAAGATCGACAAGAAGGCCGTTATCGACTGTTCGGGTACCAAGCGCTGGGAGCTCCCGCGCCGCGTTCAGCAGATGGCGACGCAGCACGGTAAGTCCATTTCGACGGCTGCTGCTGAGGAGCTCGTCTCGCGTTCGGGCGAAAACACGCGCATGCTCGATAACGACCTGGCAAAGCTTGCCCAGATGGTCGAGGCGCCCCAGATTGAGCTTGCCGACGTTGAGCGCTGGATTGTACGTACGGCCGAGGTTCAACCCTGGGACTTTCTCAATGCGGTCTCGGCCCGTGACATGCGACGCTCGCTCGAGCTCTTCAATCTACTGCCCGCCAAGAGCTACGTGTGGACTTACACATTGCTGTGCGGCCGCATCCGCGAGCTTATCGTTGCCAAGGCGCTCGATGCGCGCGGGCAGGGTCGCGAGCTCGCCGCCACGCTTAAGCTCCAGTCCTGGCAGGTCAAGAATCACCTGACCTGGGCACGTCGCTTTTCGATGGCAGAGCTCGTTGCCGCGCTCGAGGGCGCGGTCGATGTTGAGCTCGCGCTGAAGGGTTCGGCCGATTCTCAGACCGCGCTTTTGCTCTGGATTACGAACATCTTGAGAAAATCGTGATGATACCTGCCTATTTGACAAATTCGTTCTATCCCTTTGAGGGGGAGCGTGCTATAGTAGGCGCTTGCATGACCTCACCGTGTCTCAGAGGTGTCATACATTTTTTGCAAGGAACTCGAAAGGAACTCCAGAAGTGGCAAACATCAAGTCTCAGAAGAAGCGTATCCGCACCAATGAGGCAGCTCGCATGCGTAACAAGGCTGTCAAGTCCGAGCTCAAGACGCTGACCAAGCACGTCCAGTCTGCCGTCGCCGAGGGCGACGCCGAGAAGGCCCAGGCTGCCCTCAAGACCGTCACCAAGCGTCTCGACATGGCTGCCGCCAAGCATGTTATCCACAAGAACCAGGCTTCCAACCGCAAGTCCGGTCTTGCCAAGCTCGTGAACAGCATCAACGCCTAAGTTGTAAATTTCACACCACACAGATTACGCGCATAAATGGAGCCTGTTTTATGGAACAGGCTCCATTTTTTGTATCGCTCGGGTAAGATAGTCCGCATGAATACTTCAATTGACATTTCCCACATCCGCAACTTTTCAATTGTTGCGCACATCGACCATGGCAAGTCCACGATCAGTGACCGTATCCTCGAGCTCACCCATACCGTTGACGAGCGCGACATGGAGTCGCAGCTGCTCGACACTATGGATATCGAGCGCGAGCGCGGCATCACGATCAAGTCCAATGCCGTTCGCGTGTCCTATGACGCCGACGACGGCGAGACGTATCAGTTCAACCTGATCGATACGCCGGGCCACGTTGACTTTACCTACGAGGTCTCGCGTTCGTTGGCCGCCTGCGAGGGTGCGGTGCTCGTCGTGGACGCCACTCAGGGCGTCGAGGCGCAGACCGTTTCCAACGCGACGCTCGCCATGAACGCCAACTTGGACATTGTGCCGGCCATCAACAAGATCGACCTGCCCTCGGCTCATCCCGATGAGGTTAAGACCGAGATCGAGGATGACTTGGCGATCCCTGCCGATGATGCCGTGTGTGTCTCGGGCAAGACCGGCGAGGGCATCCACGATCTGCTGGAGTCCATTGTCTTTTTGATCTCGCCACCCAAGGGCGATGCGAATGCGCCGCTCAAGGCACTCATCCTGGATTCTTATTTTGATGAATACCGCGGCGTGGTTGCCACGGTCCGTGTTTTTGACGGCTCCATCAAAAAGGGCGATACCCTGCGCATGATGCAGGCCGAGGGCGACTTTTTGGTCGATGGCGTGGGCGTCAAGCGTCCCGCCGAGACCCCGGTCGATGCGCTGACCGTCGGCGAGGTCGGATACGTGGTCACGGGTCTGAAGGATCCCGAGGCCGTTCGCGTGGGCGATACCCTCACGTGGGCGTCGAATCCCTGCCCCGAGCCGCTTCCCGGCTACCGCGAGGCTAAGCCCATGGTCTATACGGGCCTGTTCCCGATCGATAACAAGGACTACGAGAACCTGCGTGACGCGCTCGATAAGCTGCACGTCAACGACCCGTCGTTGGTGTGGGAGCCCGAGACCTCGGTGGCGCTCGGCTTTGGCTTCCGCGTGGGCTTTCTGGGCCTGCTACACATGGAAGTCGTCAAGGAACGCCTGGAGCGCGAATTCAACCTGGACCTCATTGCCACGAGTCCCTCGGTGGACTATCACGTCTACAAGACCGACGGCGAAATGATCGATGTCCGCAGTCCGCAGGACCTTCCCGAGGCCACGCGCATCGAGCGTATCGAGGAACCCTACCTCAAGGCAAAGATCATCTGCCCGCCTGAGTACACGGGTGCCGTCATGCAGCTCGCTATCGAGCACCGCGGCGTCACGACCGACATGATCCACCTCACGAGCAAATCGGTCGAGATGCGCTTCGATATGCCGCTCGCCGAGCTCATCTTGGACTTCTTTGACCAGCTCAAGAGCCGTACCAAGGGTTATGCCTCGCTCGACTACGAGTTCAACGAGTACCGTCCATCCGAGCTTGTGAAGCTCGACATCTTGCTTTCGGGCGACGAGGTGGACGCGCTGTCGTTTATCGTCCACAAGGACAAGGCCTATGGCCTGGCCCGTGGCCTGTGCGACAAGCTTAAGGAGATCATCCCGCGTCAGCTGTTCGAGGTGCCCATCCAGGGTGCTATCGGCAACAAGATTATTGCCCGCTCCACCGTCAAGGCGCGTCGCAAGGACGTACTTGCCAAGTGCTACGGCGGCGATATCTCGCGTAAGCGCAAGCTGCTCGAGAAGCAGAAAGAGGGCAAGAAGCGCATGAAGGCCATCGGCTCGGTCGAGGTCCCGCAGGAGGCGTTTATGGCGATTCTCAAGGTGGACGAGTAGGTCTATGGCAATCTCCGAATATAGTCAGCGGCTGCTGGGTGCCTATGCCGAGCAGCCGTTCCTTATGGCTCCCATGGCGGGCGTGACCGATCCCGCCTATCGCATCATGTGCCGTCGCCGCGGTGCCAATCTTGCCTACAGCGAGATGGTGAGTGTGGCGGGCCTTGCCTATGCCAGCAATAAGACGTGGCGCCTGGTGCTACCGGCCGACGAGGAGCAGCAGATTTGCGTGCAGCTCTTTGGCTCCAAGCCCGATCAGTTTGCGAGCGCCGTCGCCGCCGTCGAGGAGCGCGTGGGTGACCGCCTGTCGCTCATCGATATCAACATGGCCTGCCCGGCCCGCAAAGTCGTCACCAAGGGCGAGGGCTCGGCGCTCATGCGCACACCCGACCTAGCCGAGAAGATCGTCCAAGCGGCGGTGGGCGCGGCGCATGTGCCCGTGACCGTAAAGATTCGCAAGGGCTTTTACGCCGAAGATCGCAATGCCGCGACGTTTGCCCAGATGCTCGAGGGGGCGGGGGCAGCAGCGGTGGCGGTGCATGGTCGCTGCGCCACGCAGCTCTATACGGGCCAGGCCGATTGGTCGGTCGTCGATGAGGTGGCCGACGCCGTCGAGATTCCCGTCATCGGTTCGGGCGACGTGTTCTCGGCTGAGGATGCCGCGGAGCATCTGCGCAACTCGGGTGCCAGCGCGGTGTTTATCGCGCGCGGTATCTATGGCAATCCTTGGGTGTTCGGTGATGCTCGCGCCCTTGCGCTCGATGGCATACCGGTGCCGGCTCGCAGCTCCGTTGAGCGCCTGGACGCCCTGCGTGAGCACCTAACGCTGACGCATGAGCTCCTGCCGCTCATGTCGCGTGCCCGCACGTACGCAAGCTGGTACTTAAAAGGCATGCCCCATGCTGCAGCCTGGCGCGCGCAGGTGGTGCGCTGCTCCACGTATGAGGAGTTCATGGCAT
Source organism: Collinsella sp. AM12-1 (assembly GCF_003472325.1). Classification (NCBI taxonomy): domain Bacteria; kingdom Bacillati; phylum Actinomycetota; class Coriobacteriia; order Coriobacteriales; family Coriobacteriaceae; genus Collinsella; species Collinsella sp. AM12-1. The sequence goes on along the minus strand of NZ_QRLS01000004.1, from coordinate 43,861 downwards.
TGGTCGATGATATCGAGCGTGATGTGGTGGCCCGCGAGGCCGCGCTTGCCGCTGGCGAGTCGGTGCCCGCTCACCCGTTGGAGGCCTAAGAGTGGCCGTTACCGCACTGTATGTGCACGTGCCGTTTTGCGCTCAAAAGTGCCGGTACTGCGACTTCGACTCACGGAGTGTGGCTCCGTGTGATCTGAGCGCTGCGCTCGATGCCTATTTTGAGCAGCTGTATGCGCGCCTCGATGCGTTTGGCGACGCCGGGGCGCTTGAAGGCATCCGCACCGTCTATGTTGGCGGCGGCACGCCATCGCTGGCAGGGGAGCGTCTAGTAGAGCTTGCCCGGCGTATCTCTCTGTGGTGTGAGCCTGCTGAGTTTACCTGCGAGGCCAATCCCGAGTCGCTGACCGTCGAGCTTGCCACTGCGCTTGCCAAGGTTGGTGTCACACGCGTTTCTCTGGGCGTGCAAACGCTCGATAACACCGAACTTGCCGCCATCGGCCGCATTCACGATGCCGATCGGGCGCTCGCTGCCATCGCGACGGTCAAGGACGCTGGGCTTGACGTGTCGTGCGACCTTATGTGCGGACTTCCCGGGCAGACCGCAGCGAGTTGGAAGCGTACGCTCGAGGGCGTGCTGGCGGCGGTTCCGCATCATGTGTCGGTTTACCCGCTCACGCTCGAGGTGGGGACGCCCCTCTATCGCATGGCGTGCCGTGACGAGTCGCTCGAGCCCGACGAGGATTTTCAGGCCGCCTGCATGGACGTGGCGCGCGAGCTCCTGGGTGCCGCCGGCTATCACCCGTATGAGGTGGCGAGCTATGCGCTCGACGGCCATGAATGCGCCCATAACATTGCCTACTGGACCGGACGGGGCTACCTGGGCCTGGGCCGTTCTGCCGCCGGTATGCTTGATACTGGGGATTTCGACCGTCTTGCAGGTTTGTTCCCCGGCGTGTCTGCTCGAGGTGACGCGTACCGTGTGCGTCTAGTGCAACGTGACGATGACGCGACGTCGTTTGAGGCCGAATACCTGTCGCAGCGAGAGGCTTCGGCCGAAGACCTGATGCTCGCCTGTCGCATGACGCGCGGTATTGCGTCCGATCTGTTGGTTCGTGCGACTTGCGTCATCCCAACGGGCGAGCTGGCAGCTGCCTGCGATCGCGCGCTCGAATTGGGTCTTGCCACTTGGGTGCCCGAGACGCTCGGGGTCCATGAGGGACCCTTCACTTCGGCAGATGTCGTCGCGGGCCATGTTCGAGCTCGTCTGGCGCCGACACACCTGGGCTGGCTCGATGGAAATGTTCTGTTCGAGCTGTTTTGGGATCTAGCTTAGGCCGCTCGGGTAGAATTACCGGAATATATACGCTGCTGTGAGCAGGAGGTTGCCGCGCATGGCGACGATGAACGAAAAAGATTACTACGAGATTCTGGGTGTCTCCAAGGACGCCACCTCGCGTGATATTCAAAAGGCCTTCCAGCAAAAGGCCCGCAAGCTCCATCCGGACGTCAACAAAGAGCCGGGTGCCGAGGAAAAGTTTAAAGAGGTTTCCGAGGCCTACGCCGTGCTTTCGGATGAGCAAAAACGTGCGCGCTACGATGCTATGCGTTCTGGCAATCCCTTTGCCGGAGCTCCTACGGCTTCGCCCTATGGCGGCGGCTACGCCGGCAGCGCGGGCTATGGCAATCCCTTTGAGGGCGGCTTTCCTTTTGGCGGTGCCTGGGGCCAGCAGCGTCACGGCCAGGCTGCCTACAATCCCGAGAACGGCGCCAACGTCGTCGTCGATATCAAACTCGACGCCAAGGAGGCCAAGGGCGGTGCCCGCAAGACCGTCCGCTACACGCGCTTCGACACCTGTAGCAACTGCGGCGGCTCGGGCTCCGTTTCGTCTGAGCATGCCCATACCTGCCCGAGCTGCGGTGGCCGCGGGCACATCGACGTCGACTTGTCCTTCCTGTTTGGTGCGGGCACGTTCCAGTCTGTCTGCCCCGAGTGCGGCGGTTCCGGTAAGGTCGTGGCCGACCCCTGCCCTGATTGCGGAGGCAGCGGTCGTACTCGCGTAACCTCCGAGCAGACGATTGAGTTTCCTGCCGGCACGCACGATGGCGACGAGGTCCGCATTAGCGGCATGGGTCACGCCGGCACTAACGGTGCCGCTGGCGGTGATCTAGTCGGCCGTGCCCATGTCGAGGCCGAGCGCTTGGAAAGCAAAGCTCGTACCGGTTTTTACCTGATGGGCATCGTGGCGCCGTTTTTGGTACTCTCGGCCATCTCGGGCGTGTTCTCGGCCTTTGCCGTGATGTGCTTTATTCCGTTTACCATGGGCCTGTTCATGGTGCTTTCGGACGGCGTGCTTCATCGCAGCCTGCTGTGGTGGAAGCGCGGTGCGATGCAGTTTGCCAACGGTTTTGCCAATGGCTTCATGTTCGCGCTCGTGTCGGTTTGGTTCGCGAGCTGCTCGCAACGGGCCATGCTTTCGCCTTACGGAATGCAATAACATCAAACCCTCTGTTTGCGGTCGGCCCAGCTTGGGTATAGGACGCACTGTGACAATAATGAAAGTCGGAAGGATTCGGTCGTGTCGGAAAATAGGGATTACTACGAGGTACTTGGCGTCGACAAGGATGCCGACGCGCGGACGATTAAGCGCGCGTTTCTAAAGAAGGCCCGTACCGTACACCCGGACGTTTCGGACGACCCCGAGGCCGAGGCCAAGTTCAAGGAGCTCAACGAGGCCTATTCCGTTCTTTCCGATGAGCAGAAGCGTGCTAACTACGACCGTTACGGCACTGCCGACGGCCCTGGTGGTTCGGGCTACGTCGATATCAACGATATCTTTGGTGGTATGGGCATGGACGACTTGTTCTCGTCGTTTTTTGGCGGCGGTGCCGGCGGTGGCGCCCGCAGCCGTCGCGAGCGTCGTCGCGGTCGTGACATGGCCATCTCGCTTTCGGTGACGCTCGAGGAGGCGGCGCTCGGCTGCAAAAAGACAATCAGCTATGACCGCCTTGCTCCTTGCGAGGACTGCAATGGCACCGGTAGGGCAGAGGGCGCACAGGAAAAGCAGTGCGGCCGCTGCCACGGTACGGGCTACGTCACGACGGTTCAGCGATCGTTTTTGGGCCAGGTTCAGTCTTCCTCGCCTTGCCCCGACTGCCATGGCGAGGGCACGGTTATCGACCATCCCTGCGAGACCTGCGATGGTCAGGGCCGCACGCCTTCGCATGAAAAGATTGACATCGATATTCCCGCCGGCGTTTCGACCGGTCGACAGCTGCGTGTGAGCGGCTTTGGCGAGGCCGGTCTTCGCGGCGAGCCTTCGGGCGACTTGATTGTCAACGTGCGCGTTGCCGACCATGAGCGCTTTAAGCGCAACGGTGACGACCTGTACCTGGTGAGCGATATCTCGATTGCTCAGGCTGCGCTCGGCTGCGAGATCGAGGTAGAGGGCATTATGCCCGACGAGGTCGTTAAGGTGACGGTTCCCGCCGGCGCCCAGTACGGCGACACCGTGAGCGTCAATAATTACGGCATGCCGCGCATTGGCGGTGGCGGTTCGCGTGGCCGCTTGATCGTGCAACTGCGCGTGGTCGTTCCCACCAATCTTTCCAATAAGCAGCGCGAGCTGCTCCGTGCTTTTGCCGATGAGATGGGCGATGACGTCGCTTTCGGTAAGAAGTCGGTGACCGACCGTATCAAGAGTGCCCTCGACGATATCCTCGATTAAGGAGCCCGCGTGCTCGCACCCCATATTTCCGTCGTCAACCTCGGCTGCCGTGTCAACCGGGTTGAATCTGACCGCATCACTGCCGATCTTATGCGCCTGGGCTTTGCCATGGTGGAGCCCCAAGATGCCGACTTGATCGTCATTAACACCTGTGCCGTTACGGGCGAGGCCGAGGCCAAGACCCGTAAGGCCGTCCGCCATGCGCTGGCCCATCCAAACGAGCCCTATGTGGTCGTGACCGGATGCGTGGTCAATTTGCATCCCGAGGAGTTGTTGGAGCTTTCGGATCGCGTGATCGCCGAGCCGTCCAAGATCGATGTCGCCGAACGTGTCTGCGAGGTGCTGGGCGTTGAGTCCGATAGCGTTCCCGCCTGCAGCGATGGCGAGGTGGTCGATGCACTCGGTCGCTCTCGCCTGGGCGTGAAGATTCAGGACGGCTGCAACCATCGCTGCACCTATTGCATTGTGTGGAAGGCACGCGGCCCCGAGCGCTCCGTGCCCGTCGAGTCCGTGCTCGAGCAAGTTCGCGAGGCCCAGGAGGCCGGCGTGCCCGAGGTAGTGCTGACCGGTGTGAACCTGGGTGCCTACGATGGCAAGAGCGCGACCGACGAGCATGTCGAAATCGATGAGCTGCTCGAGGCCATTATGGAGCGCACATCTATTCCGCATGTGCGCATTTCCTCGGTCGAGCCCATGGATATCTCTGAGCGCCTGCTTAAGGTTATGGCGCGCTATCCGCAGCGTATCGCCCCGTTTTTGCACCTGCCCGTGCAGTCCGGCTGCACGGCGACTCTGCATCGCATGGGCCGTCCCTATAGCGCCGAGGCCTTTGAGGACACAGTGCGTATGATTCGTGCCAATCTGCCGCAGGCGTCACTTTCTTGCGACGTTATTGTCGGCTTCCCCGGCGAGACGGACGAGGAGTTCGAGGAATCGCTAGCGCTGTGCCGCCGTGTGGGTTTCTCGCGTATGCACGTGTTCCGCTATAGCAAGCGCCCCGGCACCCTCGCCGCCGACATGCCCGACCAGGTACCACCTGAGGTCATGGCCGAGCGCAGCCGCCGCATGCGCGCGGCTGCTCAGGAGCTCGCCATTGCCGACGCTCGTCGTCGCGTGGGAACCGTTGAGCGCGCCGTGCTCGAGTATGGTGACAACCTAACGCTCGGCTCGTTCCATCATGCCCGTCTTGACGATACCTGTGGACTTACAGCCCCGTGCCTGCTCGATGTTGCTATCATCGAAGTTGATGATTCCGGCTTGATCCATGCGCGCAGGGAGGTTCATGGAAGCCTCGAAGATTAGACTTACCGTTCCCGAGGGGATTGATCCCTCGCGCGTTTTGGGCGCCGGCGACGGCGTCCTTCGTGCGCTCGAGAGCTTGGTTCGCGCCCATGTGGTCGCCCGTGGCGATAGCATCGCCGTGAGCGGTGACCCGGACGAGGTCGAGCTCGTGGCGCGCTTTTTCGAACATGCTTTTCGCGAGGCGGCGGCCGGCCGTACCCTTTCTGCCGACGATGTCTCGCGTTGCCTGGCCGTCTTGCGCGACGGCGAGCATGAGGCCACATCGCTTCGCGATGACGTGCTGCTTTCATACCGCGGCCGTGCCATTCGCCCCAAGACGCTCGGGCAAAAGCGCTATGTGGATGCCATCCGCTCGCATACCATCACCTTTGGCTTGGGTCCTGCCGGTACCGGTAAGACCTATCTGGCCATGGCGCTCGCCGTCGCCGCGCTTAAGCGTCACGAGGTGGGTCGTTTGATCCTGACGCGTCCGGTTGTCGAGGCGGGGGAGAACCTGGGCTTTTTGCCCGGCACCCTCGAGGAAAAGATCGATCCGTACATGCGTCCGCTCTACGACGCCCTTTTTGACATGATGGATCGCGAGCGCACCGATGAGCTTATGGAGCGCGGCGTGATCGAGATTGCGCCGCTCGCCTACATGCGCGGTCGTACGCTGAGCGATGCCTTCGTGGTGCTCGACGAGGCGCAAAATACCACGCCCGAGCAGATGAAGATGTTTCTGACACGCCTGGGCTTCAACTCCAAGTTCGTGATTACCGGCGACCTCAGCCAGCGCGACCTGGTGGGTCGTCGTGGCGGCTTGGCGGATGTCGAGAAGATTTTGGGCCGTGTCGACGATGTGGCATTTTCTCACCTCGAGCGTGCCGACGTGGTGCGTCATGCCCTGGTGGGTCGTATCGTCGAGGCATATGATGCTTATGATGACGTGCGTGAGCAGCGCTCGCGCGACCGAAAGGAGTCCCGTTGAGTGTATTGATCAGCAACGATGCCGAGCTCGATACGCTGCTCGACGCGCAGGAGGTGGAGCACATCTGCGAGGTTGTGCTTGCCGCTGAGGGCGTTGAACGTGAAGTCGAGATCTCCCTTTCGTATGTCGACGAGGACGAGATGCACGAGCTTAACCACGAGTGGCGCGGTATCGACCGCACCACCGATGTGCTTTCGTTCGAGTGCGATTCGGCCTTTGACGATGACATTCCCGCCGATGAGACGCTCGAGCTCGGCGATATTATCTTGGCTCCGCAGGTTATTGCCCGTCAGGCCCCCGGTTTTGGCAATAGCCCCGCCGATGAGTGCCGACTGATGCTCGTGCACGGCATGCTGCATCTGCTGGGTTACGACCACATCGAGGACGACGAGGCCGAGGTCATGGAGGCCCGTGAGGATGCCATCCTGCGAGATCTGGCGCTCGAGCGCGGCGAGGACCCCAAGTTGGTCCACGTCGGTCCCATCACCAACCATGCCCACGACTAGGAGCCGTCTATGATTCCCGGATCGAACAAGGACCATCCGTCTTTTTTAAAGTCGTTCTCCTACGCCATGGAGGGCTTCGTCACCGCCGTTAAAACCGAGCGTAATATCAAGGTCATGCTCGCGGCCGGCGTGTGTACCGTCATTGCCGGCTGCATCGTCGGCCTCGACATTGCCGAGTGGGCCACGGTTATCATCTGCTGCGGCCTGGTGATTCACGGCGAGCTGTGCAATACCGCTATGGAGGCGATCGTCGACCTGGCGACCCAGGAGCTTCATCCGCTGGCCAAGCGTGCGAAGGACATCGCCGCCGCCTCTGTATACGTTCTTTCCATCACCGCCGCGATTGTGGGCTTGCTGGTATTTGCCCACGCACTCGGCTTTATTTAGAAAGGGATTCCCATGTCCGACAATATGCAGCCTTCCGATGATATTTTGGACGACGAGTCCCTGGACGCGGTGGATACCGAGGAGCTCGAGGAGTTCGACCCGTTTGAGGGCATGAGCGATGAGGAACTCGACGCCCTATGCGACGAGGACGACGGTCCTATGGGCTTTGGTGACGTGGAACCCGGTTTCCGCAGCGGCTTCGTTGCCCTGGTCGGTCGTCCCAACGCCGGCAAGTCCACGCTGCTCAACGCCTGCTATGGCAAAAAGGTCGCCATCACCTCGCCTGTTGCCCAGACGACCCGCCGCCGCATGCGAGCCGTGGTTAACCGCCCCGGCTACCAGCTGGTCTTTGTCGATACCCCGGGTATTCATAAGCCCAAGGACGGTCTGGGATCCGAGCTCAACAAGAGCGCGTTGTTCGAGCTGAACGATGTCGACGTCGTTGCGTTTTTGATTGATGCCACCAAACCGATCGGCAGGGGAGACGCTTGGGTTGCCGAGCGCGTCAAGAGCGCCTGCTGCAAGAAGGTCCTGGTGCTCACCAAGGCCGATGAGGCCGAACCCGCACAGGTCATGGAGCAGCTTAAGGCCGCCCACGAGCTCATGGAATATGACGACGAGATCGTGACGTCGTCGGTCAAGAACTTCAACGTCGATGCCTTTATCGAGACCGTTGCGCACTTTTTGCCCGAGGGTCCGCGCTGGTTCCCCGAGGACATGGGCACCGATGCTTCCGACGAGACGCTCGTTGCCGAGTTTGTGCGCGAGAAGGTCTTGCGCCGCACCCGTGATGAGATCCCGCACTCCGTTGGCGTGATCTGCGACGCGCTCGAGCAGACCAAGAAGGTGCTGCGCGTGCACGCCACCATTTACGTCGAGCGCGAGGGCCAAAAGGGCATCATCATCGGCAAGGGCGGCGAGATGATCAAGCATATCGGTATCGACGCCCGTCGCGATCTTGAGCGCATCTTTGGCACGCAGGTCTTTTTGGAGTTGGACGTGAAGGTCAAGGCCGGTTGGCGCGACGACGAGGCTCAGATTCGCCGTTTTGGCTACAACGCCGAGGACTAAGGACGCGCAGCGCGCATGGCGGGCTCCCGGACATATCGCACGAAAGTGCTCGTGCTCGACAAGACCAAGCTCAAAGAGACGGACCTGATCCTGACGATGCTTGACGAGCGGGGTCGGCAGGTTCGTGCCGTGGCAAAGGGCGCCCGCAAACCCGGTGGGCGCCTGGCTGCGCGCTGCGAGCTATTCTGTACCGTCGATATGTTGCTCGCACATGGACGCTCGCTCGACGTGGTTTCCCAGGCCGAGCTTATGGAAGCGCCGCTCGGCGCCGCGCCCGATTACGAGACGACCTGCGCCGCAAGCGCGATTGCCGAGGTCGCGCGCGTGTGCTCATTCGAGGACGCCGAGGACCCGTTTACCTTTGCCATCACGCAGCGGGCGCTCGCCCTGGTGGGCAGCGGGCTCGACACGGCCCATATGGATCTGCTCGTGGCGGCATATGTCTTTAAGCTGCTGTCGCACGTTGGCTATCGACCCGATTTTTCGGCCTGCGTGCTGTGCGGAGACCCCATGCTGTCGTATTTTTCGCCCCAGGCGGGCGGTCTCATGTGCGGGTCGTGCGCATCGAGCGTTCCGGGTGCCGAGCTGGTGTCGACCGGTGAGGTCGCGTGGCTGCGCGCCCTCATGTCGATGACCTTCGATGCGCTTATGGCCGAGAAAATCGACCCGCATACGGCGGCGTTCTTGCTCGGGCTTTCGCATGTTTGGGCCGCCACGCACACCGATCAGCGCCTCCGTGCGATGGAATTCATGTTGGGTCGGTGATGATGCGCAGGCGCGGGCTGCTTGTGGTAACATACCGACCTGTTGGTACCTCGACCTTGGTTGCTCGCTCCACCGGCGGCTTCCCAGTCCGAGGCGAATAGAGTCGCCCGCGGGCGACGCGAAACGAAAGGTGAAACAATGACTGTTTCCAAAGAGCGCAAGGCGGAGCTGACCGCCCAGTTCGGTAACTCCCCGGTCGACACCGGCAACCCCAAGGTTCAGGTCGCCATCCTGTCCGAGCGCATCAAGGAGCTGACCGAGCACATGAAGTCCCACCAGAAGGATTTCCACACCCGTCGTGGCCTGCTCATGCTCGTCGGCCGTCGTCGTCGTCTTCTCTCCTACATCAAGAAGAACGACATCGTCGAGTACCGTGAGCTCATCAAGGCTCTGGGCATCCGCGACAACATCCAGTAAGGATTTGTACATGCTAAGAGCGTCCTGCGCAGCGGGGCGCTCTTTTTGTGTAAGGGCGCGAACAATCACGCTCTGAAGCGTGGCGGGGGCAGGGGGCCCGCGTCACATGAGAAGCCCGCAGGCAAGGGGCCTGTGGGGTAAAGGAGAACAATGACACTCGTATCCAAGACCTTTGAGCTGTACGGCAAGACCTACACCTTTGAGTCGGGCGAGCTTGCCAAGCAGGCCACCGGCGCCTGCCTGGTCAAGCAGGGCGACACCACGATGCTCGACACCGTGGTCGTCTCCAAGGAGCGCAAGAACTACGACTTCTTCCCGTTGACCGTCGACTTCAACGAGAAGATGTACGCCGCTGGCCGCATCCCGGGTGGCTACCTCAAGCGTGAGGGCCGTCCCAGCGAGAAGGCCACGCTCACCGCGCGCATGATTGACCGTCCGATTCGCCCGAGCTTCCCGGACGGCTTCCGCAATGAGGTCCACATCGTCGCCACCTCGCTCGTCGCCGACCAGGTCAACCCCTTCGACGTCATCAACGTCATGGGCGCTTCCCTGGCCATGACGCTCGGCGGCGTGCCCTTCGAAGGCCCGCTTGCCTGCGTGCGCATCGGCCGTAACGTGGAGACCGGCGAGTTTATCGTCAACCCCACCTATGAGGAGCGCGAGAACTCCGATCTGGACCTGGAGCTGGGCGGCTCTGCCGACTTCATCTCGATGGTCGAGGCCGGCGCCGAGGAGATCTCCGAGGACGACATGCTTGCCGCCATGAAGTTTGGCCAGGAGGCCCTTGCTGCCTTCTGTCAGGCCCAGGACGAGTTTGTCGCCGAGTGGGAGCAGGTCAACGGCCCCATCGTCAAGAAGGAGTACCCGCTCGACCAGCCCGTCGAGGAGGTTCAGGAGCGCATCTTCGCCCACTACGACGAGATGGCAGCCGCCCTGCGCGACGCCGACAAGCTCTCCCGTATCGGTAAGGTCGAGGCTCTGAAGGAGTCCATCCGCGCTGAGTTCACCGAGGAGGAGCAGGCCGCTTGGGAGCGCGAGATCCCCGTGGCGCTCAAGAAGCTCGAGAAGAAGGCCATGCGCACCATGGTCGTTGAGACCGGCGAGCGCGTCGACGGCCGTGCCGCCGACGAGATCCGTCCCATCATGGTGAAGGACAACTACCTGCCGCTCGTTCACGGCTCCGGTCTGTTCCAGCGTGGCCAGACCCAGGTGCTTTCCGTCCTGTCGCTCGGCATGCTCAACGAGGGCCAGCGTCTGGATACCATCGAGCCCACCGAGGGCAAGCGCTACATGCACCACTACAACTTCCCGCCTTTCTGCACCGGCGAGACCGGCCGCATGGGCAGCCCCAAGCGTCGCGAGATCGGCCACGGTAACCTGGCCGAGCGCGCCCTGCTTCCGGTGCTCCCCGACGAGAACGAGTTCCCCTACGCCATCCGCGTGGTCTCAGAGGTCATGGAGTCCAACGGCTCCTCTTCGATGGCTTCGACCTGCGGCTCCACGCTCGCCCTTATGGACGGCGGCGTGCCCATTAAGCGCCCGGTCTCCGGTATCGCCATGGGCCTGATCCAGGAGGAGGGCAAGACCGTGGTCCTGTCCGACATCCAGGGTCTCGAGGACTTCCTGGGCGACATGGACTTTAAGGTCACCGGCACTACCGAGGGCATCACCGCCCTGCAGATGGACAACAAGGCCACCGGCCTCACCTTCGACATCCTGGCCCGCGCCCTGCAGCAGGCCAAGGAGGGTCGTGCCTTCATTCTGCAGAAGATGCTCGACGTGATTCCCGAGCCGCGCCACACCACGCGCAGCACCGCTCCGCGCATCGTTTCCATCCAGGTCCCGACCGATAAGATCCGCGACGTCATCGGTTCCGGCGGCAAGGTCATCCGCGGTATCCAGGACGAGACCGGCGCTTCGGTCGACATCCAGGAGGACGGCACCGTCTTTGTCGGCGGCACTGGCGAGTCTGTCGACCAGGCTGTCGAGCGCATCAAGCTCATCATCAAGGTTCCCGAGCCGGGCGAGGAGTACACCGGTCGCGTGGTCTCCATCCAGCCCTTCGGCGCCTTCGTCAACCTGCTGCCCGGTAAGGACGGCCTGCTGCACATTTCCCGCGTTGCCAAGGGCCGCGTGGAGAAGGTCGAGGACGTCCTCAACGTGGGCGACGAGGTCAAGGTCGTCGTCATCGAGGTCGACGATCGCGGCAAGATCTCGCTCGATCGTCTGGATAAGCCCGAGGCCCCGGCTCGCGCCGAAGGTGCCTCCGAGGGCGACGGCGAGCACTTCCAGCGCCGCGAGCGTCCGCGTCGCGAGCGCTCCGAGCGCAGCGACCGTCCGCGCCGCCCCGGCGATAACGGAGGCCGCAAGCCCCGCCGTCACCACGACGCCGAGTAACAGCAACACATAAGCAGCTCAAAAAGGGCGACTCCGGACAGGGGTCGCCCTTTTGCTATTCCCGGCGGGGTCCGCGGGTAAAGTTTCCTGCTCTACAGTCCTGCTCGCACGGAGAGCACATTAAGTGCTCTCCGGCTCGTGCGGAACTCGCGATAAACTTTACCCGCGGCCCCCGCCGGGAATAGCAAAAGGTCTGGTTGGTGTGGGTTGCGATTGTGTCAGACAGTCTATTCAGTTATTTGAATTCAGATCTTTTGACAATCGCATGCGCGTCATTGCCCCAGATAAAACCGACCAAAATAAAGCTGTCCTATTTTGGCAGGTCTGATCTCAGCGGGCCCGGCACGGGCTAAGTTTATCGCGAGTTCCGCACGCAAAGGAAAGCACTTAATGTGCTTTCCGTCTTGCGCAGGACTGTAGAGCAGGAAACTTAGCCCGTGCCGGGCCCGCTGAGACCAGACCGGCGGGATAGACCGGTTCAGATGGGGCTTTGATGCATGGGTGGTCTGTTGTTGTGCAAATGGGTATCATACTGAGGTTACTGCATCGACTCTGTGATGCATGTTTGTACGTTCCCGGCGGTCGGTTTGCCAGAAGCGCCCCGTCGGTTGTTCCAGACCCGTTTCGAAGAAAGGAAACCACACGAACCTATGGCAGCTAAAAAACCATCTCCTTTGAAGATCATTCCGCTCGGCGGCCTTGACGGCATCGGCAAGAACATGACGGTCTTCGAATGCGGCGACGACATGGTGCTCGTCGACGCTGGCCTCATGTTCCCCGACGATTCCCAGCCCGGTATTGACCTGGTGCTTCCCGACTACACCTATGTTCTGGAGAACGAGGAGAAGCTCCGCGGTATCGTCGTCACCCACGGCCACGAGGACCACACCGGTTCGCTTCCGTACCTGCTGCAGGACCTCAACAATAAGGTGCCCATCTTTTCGAGCAAGCTGACGCTTGGCTTTATCGAGGGCAAGCTTTCTGAGTTCCGCATCCGCGCACCCAAATTCCGCGAGGTCAAGGGCGGTAGCCATGTCAACCTCGGCGGCATCTCGCTCGACTTCTTCTCGATGACGCACTCCATCCCCGGCGCTCTGGGCGTGTTCATCCGCACCAATCAGGGCACCGTTATGCACACGGGCGACTTTAAGCTTGACCAGACGCCCATCGATGGTGTCACGCCCGACTATGCCGCTATCAGCCGCTTTGCCAAGCAGGGCATCGACCTGCTGCTTTCCGACTCTACCAACGCCACGGTTCCCGGCTTTACCAAGTCCGAGGCCGAGGTTGGCCCCAATCTGCTGCATGCCATCAAGAATGCTCCGGGCCGCGTGTTCGTCGCGTCGTTCTCGAGCCACATCCATCGTCTGCAGCAGATCTGTGACGCCGCCCGCAAGTGCGGCCGTAAGGTCGTCGTGACCGGTCGTTCCATGCTCACCAACACACGCGTGGCGCGCGAGCTCGGTTACCTCAACATCGACGATGCCGATATTATCGATGCCTTCGACATTGACAACCTGCCCGACGACAAGATTGTCGTCATGTGCACCGGTTCGCAGGGCGAGCCTCTGTCGGCCCTTTCGCGCATGGCCAACGGCGAGCACAAGACGCTCTCCATCCACGAGGGCGATACCGTCATCCTCTCGGCAACTCCCGTTCCCGGTAACGAGAAAGCTGTCCAGCAGGTCGTTAACAGCTTGGCCAAGCTCGGCTGCGACGTGTGGGATAAGAACCGCGCTCTCGTCCACGTCTCCGGTCACGGTAGCCAGGAGGAGCTCAAGCTCCTGATGGCCATGGCCAAGCCCACGTACTTTATGCCGGTTCACGGTGAGGCCGTGCATCTGCGCGCTCATGCCCAGCTGGCCCGCAAGATGGGTCTCAAGGACGATCATATCTTTATCCTCGATAACGGCGACACGCTCGAGATGCGCGGTGGTATCGTCAAGCGCGGTACGCCCGTCGAGTCCGGCGTCGTCTACGTCGACGGCCTACGTATCGGCGATACCGACCCCATCGTTCTGCGCGATCGCCAGAAGCTCGCCAACGACGGTATGGTTACCGCTGTTGCCATCGTCTCGCTCAAGCACAAGAAGATCGAGGCCATCGAGTTCTCGGGCCGTGGTGTCTCGTTTGCCATCGACGACCAGTTCTCCGAGGATGCCTCCGCATCCATTATGAAGACGATCGAGAAGGGCAAGTTCAGCTTTACGAGCAGCGGTTCCGATGCCATTCGCAAGGCCGTACGCGATTCACTCTCCAACTTTATCTGGAGCCGTACGCGCACTCGTCCGATGATCATCCCGGTCGTCATGGAGGTTTAGTTTGGCGCGCGGATCAGCACAAAACGCCAAAGGCAATAAGGCCAATAACCAACCGGCATCTGCTAAGGGTGCCGGTTCCCATCTGCGTGCCAATAAGGGCCACGAGGCAGACTTCGATGATTTTGAGCCCTTGGTCGAGCCCTCAGCCAATCGCGATATCGCCGGCGTGGTCATTGCCGTTTTGGCGATTGCGTCCTTCATTGCCGTGATTTCGCCGGCGACCGCACCCGTTACGGCTGCGGTTGCCGGTTTCTACCACCTGGGCTTTGGTCTGGGCGCCTACGTTCTGCCGATCGTCATTTTGCTGTTTGCCGCCACGCTCTTTTTAGGCGAGGACTCGCCGCTCAACGTGCGCTCTGTTGCGGGCGGCGCCGTGGTCTTTATCGCCGTCGTCTCCATTCTTTCGCTGATGGTGCCGGGTACGAGTGGCTCGTGTGACCTCATGTTCACGCCGCAAAATCTGTCCGCCTCGGGTGGCTACATCGGTGCGTTTATTGCGAGTGCGCTGCAGAATGCCCTGGGTAAGCCTATCGCGATGGTAGTCCTGCTGGGCCTTGTCGTCGTGGGCCTGGTCATCATCGGCTTTTCGGTGGGTGGCGTGCTGCGCTCTGCTCGCGACCGTGCGGCCGATTTTGCCGAGCGCCGTCGTGCCGATGTTAACGCCAGCCCGTGGGGTGACGACGAAGCCCTGTCGGTGCCCGGCGTTGCCCGTCCGCACCTGAGCATTCTTCGTCAAAAGGGCTCCGATGCTGCCGTGACCACGGTCATGGGCAACGATGTGGACCCGGTTTTGGACGATGACGACGAGGACGATGATCCGTTTGTCGACGTGTCCGATGCCGTGGAAGCTGAGCGCGCTAAGACGACGCTGTTGCCGCGCCGCCATGGCAAGAAGGGCAAGGCTGCGCCTAAGTTGAATACAAGTGAGCCCGATCCGTCCTGGTCCGAGAGTGAGATTGAGCTCACCGAGGGCGATGACGAGGACGACGAGGTTCCGATTGTGACCGCAAAGACAACTTTGCTGCCGCGTCGCCATGTAAAGCGCGACCAGGTTACCGGTCAGCTTTCGATGGAAGACGACCCCGATAAGATCGACGAGTCCGAGCCGCCGTTTGCCGTGAATCCTGTCTCGGCAGCACCTCAGATTCCCGACTTTTTGAAGCATCCCAAGGTTGCAGATACGCCTGCCACGAGTGCTGTCGAATCGGCTATGGCTATCGATGGGGGAGCGGACAATGCCCCCGCAGATAACGAGGGCGAAGAAGAGGATGGCCTCAAGCTTCCGCCGCTCGAAATCCTGCACGCTAACCCGCAGTCGGCGTCCTCCGCGTCTTCTGATAAGGAGCTGGAACAGACTGCCGAGTCGCTTCAGTCCACCTTGCTGGAGTTTGGCCGCAGTGCTCGCGTGGTCGGCTGGATCGCCGGCCCTACGGTGACGACCTTTAAGCTGCAACCTGGCGAGGGCGAGCGCGTGAGCAAGATTTCGAGCCTCGAGGACGATATCGCGCTTTCGCTCGCTGCCCAGTCGGTGCGTATCTTTGCCCCGATTCCCGGCACCTCGCTCGTGGGCATCGAGATTCCCAACCGTAAGCGCCAGAACGTCAATCTGGGTGACGTGCTGCCCTATGTGAAGGGCGGTCCGCTCGAGCTCGCCATCGGCCGCGACGCCGAGGGCACGCCGGTTGTCGCCGACCTCGCCAAGATGCCTCACCTGTTGATTGCCGGTACGACCGGTTCTGGTAAGTCGGTGATGATCAATTCCATCATCACGACCCTGCTCATGCGCGCGCTTCCCGAGGATGTTCGCCTGATCATGGTCGACCCCAAGCGCGTCGAGCTCGCGGGCTATAACGGCCTGCCGCATCTCTATGTGCCGGTCGTTACCGAACCCAAGCAGGCTGCGAGCGCTTTGCAATGGGCCGTGTCCGAGATGGAACGTCGCCTGAAGGTCTTCGAGCGCCTTAACGTGCGTAAGATCTCGACCTACAACGAAAAGCAGGCCGCCGGCGAGTTTGAGCATTACGACAACCCGCCGCAAAAGATGCCCTACCTGGTCATCATTATTGACGAGCTCTCGGACCTGATGATGGTCGCCGGTAAGGATGTCGAGGCCTCGATCGTGCGTATTGCACAGCTGGGCCGTGCCGCCGGTATTCATCTTATCGTGGCTACGCAGCGTCCCAGCTCAAACGTGGTGACGGGTCTTATTAAGGCCAACATCACCAACCGCATCGCCTTTAACGTCGCCACGGGCATCGACTCGCGCGTCATCATCGACCAGATGGGTGCCGAAAAGCTCACCGGTTTGGGCGACATGCTGTTCTCAAAGGTCGACTGGGGCAAGCCCCGCCGTATCCAAGGCTGCTTTGTCTCAGACGACGAGATCAACGAGATCGTCGAGTTTGTTAAGTCGCAGAGTGAGCCCGACTACCACGAGGAGATCCTGTCTGCCGTGGCGCCCGCTTCCATGTCCATGGCGGGTGGCGGCGGCATTGTCCGCACCGGAGTCGCCGAGCCACAAGACGATGATCCGCTCATCTGGGAAGCCGCCCGTATTGTGGTGGAATCGCAGCTTGGCTCCACATCTGGCCTGCAACGTCGTCTGAAGGTTGGCTATGCGCGCGCCGGGCGTATTATGGACATGCTGGAAGAAAAGGGTGTCGTCGGCCCGCCCGACGGTTCCAAGCCGCGCGAGGTCCTGTTGGACGAGGAAGGGCTTGCCGCGCTGGAATCTGTCGACGCCGAGATGGCACGTGAAGATCGTGAGTTTGGAGGATTCTGATGGCTGCACGCTTTGGTGACATGCTGCTCGAGCAGCGTCGCCGAATGGGCCTTTCCATTCAGCAGGTCGCCAACACCATCAAAATCAGGCCGCAGATCATCGAGTTTTTCGAGACCGGTAACTTTGCTTCGATGCCGCCGCGCGGCTATGCGCAGGGCATGATTTCGAGCTATGCTCGCTTTTTGGGCCTCAATCCGCGCGAGGTCGTCAATGCCTACTTTGACGACCTGATGGCATACGAACGCGAGACGTCGCAGCAGGGCGGTCGTTTTCAGGACGCCGCCGGCTACGTCAATTCGCGTTCCTCGGTCGATAACGGGCGCTTCCTGATGGTTCAGGGCGGTCGTTCGACTCGCTATGGACAGCGTCCTCAGCAGGCCGGTTATATTACCGAGACGGGTTCGGGCGAGGAGATTCGCTCACAGCGTGACCGGTTCCGCAGTACGCCGATGCCCGAGGACCGTGCACTTCCCGCTGCCCGCGGCGTGGCGCGTGACCCTCGTGCCGGCTACGGCGACGGCGGCTATTCCGATCGCGGTTACCGTGGTGCCTCTACGGGACGCTCTCGCGGTGGCTATGCGGATGCCGATACCACGCAGGTGACGCCGCGTTTTCGCTCTCAATCACAGCCGTATGGCCAGCGCTCTTCGGCTCCGCGTTCGGGCCAGCGTGGCTATCAAGGCCGCGGTGAACTTGCGCCCCGCTCGGGTCAGCGCAGCCCTCAGGTCCAGGGTGGCTATCGCGGCCGTTTCGATAGCAATCGGGGTCGTATGCCTCAGGCAGGCGGCCGCAGCAGTTCCAGTCGTGGACGCGGCGGATCCCGTACTCCTCAAAACAACGGGCTCGATCCGCGTATCGTCTACGCCGGCATCGGCGCCGTTGCGCTGCTGTTGATTGTGCTCATCGTGGTGCTTCTGCGCGGCTGCGCATCTTCGGCGCCCGAGAACACGCCCGAGACGCCCACTACTACCAAGACGACGACCAAGAAGTCTTCTAAGAAGACCGAAACGATCGACGAGGACGAAGACACCGATGAGGCGACGGATGAGTCGACTGATTCGGACGCTACCAAGACGGCGGCCAAGAAGGAAGAGAACGAGGTCACGAAGGTTAAAGTCTCCGTTGCCAAGGGAAAAACCGCGTGGATTGAGGTCAAGGTTGACGGCAAGTCGGTCTATGGCGCCCAGGCGACTGGCCCCTTTGAGCAGGAGTACACGCCCGAGTCCTCGATCGAGATCACCACGTCCAAGCCTTCCGATGTCACCGTTACCAAGAACGGCGAAAAGGTCCGCTACGACACCAAGACCTCGGGCGTGGCGCGTGTGACGATCACCGTTCCCAAGAAGGAGACGTCTGATTCCAAGAATGGTGAAAGTTCTGATGGTACCGACACCACCGATGGTACCGATGCCACCGACGGTACCGATGCCCAGTCCACGGATGGCGCCGATACCTCAACTGACGGTCAGACGCCCACCGATTCTACCGACTATTCGTACGATAGCTACTAAGCCGCTCGTACGCGAAAGGAAACATCATGGCTAAAGATTCCAGCTTCGACGTCGTGTCCGAGGTCAACATGCAAGAGGTCGACAACGCCTTCCAGCAGACCACGCGCGAGATTTCTCAGCGCTATGACCTTAAGGATTCCGGCGCCACGATCGAGCTTTCGAAGGGCGACAAGCTCTTTACGATCAACGCCCCGGCCGACTTTGTCTCCAAGCAGATTATCGACGTGCTGAGCTCCAAGCTCATCAAGCGCGGCATCGACCTCAAGGCCGTGTCCTGGGATGCTCCGCAGGCGGCATCGGGCGGCACCGTGCGCGTGCTCGGCCATATCGTCGAGGGTATCGACCAGGCGACCGCCAAGAAGATCAACAAGGACATCAAGGACCAAAAGCTCAAGGTCAAGGTGACCATCGAGGCCGACAAGCTGCGTGTTTCCTCTGCTTCGAAGGATGCGTTGCAGACCGTGATCCAGTTCCTGCGCGACCAGGACTACGGCCAGCCGCTACAGTTCACCAACTACCGCTAATATCTTTCGAAAGGACCGCTCTCCAACATGGATACACCGTTGGGCTCCGTGCTCTATATCACCCTCGGGTGCGCTAAGAACGAGGTTGACACCGACCGCATGCGTTCTCTTTTGACCGCCGCAGGCTACGAGGAGGCATTCGACCCGCAGGATGCCGATATCGCCATCGTCAATACATGCTCGTTCCTCGCCTCCGCAACGTCCGAGAGCATCGAGACCACGCTCGAGCTCGCCAACGAGGTTCAGGACGGCGTTCGTTCTTGCCCCATCGTCATGTGCGGCTGTGTGCCGTCGCGTTATGGCGACGACCTGCCTGACGAGCTGCCCGAGATCGCTGCCTTTGTGAAGGCCGACGAGGAGGACGGCATCGTGGCGGTCATCGATGGCGTGCTGGGTGTCGAGCGTGAGATCGCAGCCTATATCCCGCAGGTCAAGCGTACCGTCGAGGGCGCTGTCGCCTACGTCAAGATCTCCGATGGCTGCAATCGTTTTTGCAGCTTCTGCATGATCCCCTACATTCGCGGTCGCTATCATTCGCGCAATGCCGAGAGCATTATCTCCGAGGTGCGCGACTTGGTTGCTGGCGGTGTGCGCGAGATCGTGCTGATCGGCCAGGACACGGGCATTTGGGGTAACGACTTTGCCGATGAGGACGCCGCCGAGGGCTCGCCGCGCAATCTGGCGCAGCTGCTGCGTGCCGTCGCCGAGGCCGTGCGCCCGCACAACGTCTGGGTCCGCGTGCTCTATCTGCAGCCCGAGGGCATGACCGACGAGCTTATCGATACGATTCGCGATACGCCCGAGGTGCTGCCCTATATCGATATCCCCGTGCAGCACTGCGACGCGCGCATCCTCAAGGCTATGCGCCGTTCCGGTTCGCGTCAGGAGCTCGAGGACCTGTTCCACGATTTGCGTGAGCGCATCCCCGGCATCGTGATCCGTTCCACGGCCATGGTCGGCTTCCCGACCGAGACCGACGACGAGTTCCGCGACCTTATCGACTTTATGGACACCGTCGGCTTTGACTACACGAGTGTCTTTGCCTACTCGCGTGAGGAGGGCAGCCTGGCCGCCAAGATGGAGGGTCAGCTCGACGAAGGGGTCAAGCTCGAGCGCGCCCAGGAGGCCATGGACCTGGCCGAGTCGCTCGGTTTTGCCGCCACCGCCGCACATGTGGGCGAGCGCGCCCAGGTGATCGTCGACGGCATCGAGGAGACCGAGGACGGCGCCGAGCTGATCGGCCATGCCTGGTTCCAGGCGCCCGATTCCGATGGCGCGGTGCACTTGGACGCCAGCGAGGCGTCCGTGGGCGATATTCTGACTGTCGAGTTTACCGATAGCTTCTGCTATGAGCTTATCGGCCATGTTGTGGAGTAGGAGAGCGTCGTGGCTAACGAGAGCAATAAGGAACTGACGAGTGTCTGGACGCCCGCCAACATCGTGACGTGCGTGCGCATCGTCTTTATCCCGGTGTTCATGATCGTCTCGGCGCTGTCTCACACGAGTGTTGCCGGTACGAATTGGAGCACCTTCGACGGCCCGCTCGCCGCCGCTGCCTTCATTCTGTATGTGATCCTGTCGTGCACCGATAAGGTTGACGGTTATCTGGCGCGCTCGCGCAACGAGATCACCGACTTCGGCAAGTTCTTGGACCCCATCGCCGATAAGCTGCTCGTGTTCTCGGCCCTGCTGCTGTTCTTGGATTTTGGCGCCGTAACCGTGTGGTCGGTGTTCATCATCCTGTTCCGTGAGCTGCTGGTGAGCGCCCTACGCATGGTCGCGAGTGCGGCCGGTGTGGTCGTTGCCGCCGACAAGCTAGGCAAGTACAAGACGGCGACCACGATGGTCTCCATCTGCGGTTACCTGTGCGTTTTTGCGATGGCCGGCTTGCACCTTGGCCCGGTGGCGCTGACGCTCGGCATCTACTCGGTGTCGCGCTTCCTGTATGCCGTTGCCGTTGTCTTGACCGTTATCTCGGGCGCCCAGTACTTCTGGAACTGCCGCAAGATCGTCTTTTCGGTCTAGGTCCTGGTGGGTATGACGGACTCTTTTGAGCAGATTTCCGCACATAACGAGGAGTTGGCGCGCGATATCGTCGAGCGCGCGAGCGCTCGGGGGGTGACGGTTTCGACGGCTGAGTCGCTGACGGCGGGTATGATCGCCTCGACGATTGCGGATATCCCGGGCGCCTCGGCGGTGCTGCGTGGCGGTGCGGTGACCTACTGCGATGAGATTAAGCATCGCGTGCTGGGTGTTGAGCAGGAGACGCTCGACCGCTACACCGCGGTGTCGCATCAAACTGCGCGCGAGATGGCGTCGGGTTCGCTGGAGCTGTACCAGAGCGATATTGCAGTGAGCGCAACGGGTTATGCCGGCCCCGGCGGTGGTACTGAGGACGATCCTGCGGGCACTTTCTATATTGGCTGGGCGCATCGTTCCGCCGATGGGGGAGTGCCGGTCGTGGACTCTGTGCGCTGCCACTATGAGGGCGACCGTTCGTGTGTTCGTGCCCATGCGGTCACGGAGGCATTGGGTCGCATTGCCCTTGTGCTCAACTCTATGGAATAGACGTGTTTTAAGGGGCCTTCGGGCCCCTTAATTGTGGAGATAGGGACCTTAGGCTTATTTGGCGTTTGTGCTGGTTGTAGACGTAATTTTGCCTGCCTTGTTCATATTTGGTCCTTTGTGGTCAAGCATTTGGTCAGTGTTTGGTCGGCGTTTGGTTGGGTTTTGGAAAGGTCGGCTGCATATGATTTATCTGAACGGTTGACCACGAACAGCCGTTCGTTTATTATCGATGCAGGTTGTTAAGAGGAGGGCTATTCATGGCCAAGAATTCAGGTCCCGTACGTACCGTTCATGCTCGCACGACGGGTAAAGAGCGCGATGAGATGATCGCCACCACCAAGGCCGAGATCGAGAAGAAATTCGGCCAGGGTTCCATCATGAGGTACGGCGACGGTGGCCCCGAGCTCGAGGTCGAGGCCATCCCTACGGGCGCTCTGGCACTCGATGCCGCACTGGGTATCGGCGGTGTGCCGCGCGGCCGAATCGTCGAGATCTACGGTCCCGAGTCCTCCGGTAAGACGACGCTTTCGCTCGAGATCTTGGCCGAGGCCCAGGCAATGGGTGGCGTTGTGGCATTTATCGATGCCGAGCACGCGCTCGATCCCACGTATGCCGCACGCATCGGCGTGGATATCGACGAGGTGCTCATTTCCCAGCCCGATACGGGTGAGCAGGCGCTCGAAATCGTTGACATGCTTGTGCGTTCCGGTGCCATCGATGCCATCGTCGTCGACTCCGTCGCCGCGCTGACCCCGCGTGCCGAGATCGAGGGAGAAATCGGCGACACTACGGTCGGTCTTCAGGCTCGCCTGATGAGCCAGGCGCTCCGCAAGCTCGCCGGCTCGCTGTCCAAGTCCAACACGACGTGCATCTTCATTAACCAGCTGCGTGAGAAGATCGGCGTCATGTTCGGCAACCCCGAGACTACGACGGGCGGCCGTGCCCTTAAGTTCTTCTCTTCGGTGCGTATCGACATTCGCCGCATCGACAGCATTAAGCTTAAGGACGAGGTTATCGGTAACCGCGTGCGCGCCAAGGTCGTTAAGAACAAGGTGGCAGCTCCGTTCCGTTCTGCTGAGTTCGACATCATGTACGGTACGGGCATCTCTAAGGAGGGCTCGATCTTGGACATGGCTGTCGAGTGCGGCATCTGCAAGAAGATGGGCTCCTGGTTTGCCTATGGCGAGGACAAGCTCGGCAACGGTCGCGAGGCCGCCAAGGCGTTCCTGCGCGAACACCCCGATTGCGCCGACGAGATTGAGCATAAGGTCCGCCTTGCCTGCGGGCTTGAGTTTGATGACGATGCTCCGTCCGAAGTCGAGCTGACCGATCAGCCTGCGCCTGAGGAGTTTGACGAGCTTTACGCCATCGATGGTTCCGCCATGCTCGATGATGACGACGAGTAGCGGTTACGCTCATGTCGTATACGGTGACCGAGGCCACGGTCGTCTTTCCCGATAAGAAGGCGGCCTCCTCGTTCTCGAGCGGGTATGCGTCCAAAAAGCCTTGCGCACGTATCGATTGCGAGCTTGAGGGCGGTTTTAAGCGGTCCATTTGGATTCCCGTGCGGGCCGCGCGCCTGTATGTCAAAAACCGCCCTGATCTTCCCTGTGATTGGGATAACTTTCGTGAGGCGGTTCAGCTCATCGAGCGTAAATGTGCTCTCACCATGGTGACCGAGATGTTGTCGCGCCGCGACCATGCGACGGGTGAGGTCCGTGACAAGCTGGCTCGCTACGGCTTTCATCAGCTCGCGATCGATTTCGCCGTCGAGCGCGCCACCGAGTATCGCTTTTTAGACGAGAACCGCTTTTGCTCGTACTTTATCGAGGAGCGCAAGCGGCGTGGCTGGGGACAGCGCAAAATCGAGACCGAGCTCAAGCGCCGTCATGTCGTGCTCGATGACATTCCCGGTTATCCCGAGGATTATTTTGCTGTCGAAGACGATTTGGCGCGTGCGTCAGCCCTGCTCGCCAAGCGGCGTGTTCCAGAGACGCGCGGATTCGAAAAACTGGTTCGGTTTTTGATGGGCAAGGGCTTCTCGTATCACATCGCCGCCGATGCCGTTAAGGCTCGTCTTAATGCCGAACGCGAGGAATGTGCGGTTTAGGCGTATGCGTTTTGTGGCCCTGCCGTTCACCGCGTTTTAGCCGCCGTGCTGGGGCCATTTATTTGACAGTTGTTGTGGTTCAACGTACGATAAACACTGTCATTTGCTTTGTGATATGTGCTCATCTGTGATGAGTTTGTTTATATGTTTATCTGTATCCGACCCGCATAAGCTGCGCCCATATTACTCAAATGTCGCGAGCCGTTCGTAAGGACGGTTCGCTTTGTTGTGTAACGAATCCATAAAAAGGAGTGAGCATGCCTATCATCGCAGCGCTCGTTGGCATCGTTTTGGGTGCCATCGCCGCCATTGCCTACATGCGCACCGCCAAGCAGGGTAGTCTTCACGAGGCCGACGAAAAAATCCAGTCGGCACACGCACAGGCTGAGTCCCTGATCGGTGATGCTAAGCGTCAGGCCGAGACCCTCAAAAAAGAGGCTCTGCTCGAGGCTAAAGAGGAGATCATCAAGAACAAGCAGGCCGCTGAGGCCGAGGACAAGCAGCGTAAGAACGAGATTCGTACGCTCGAGAACCGCGTGATGCAGCGCGAGGAATCCCTCGATCGCCGCAACGACGCTCTCGACAAGCGCGAGCATCAGCTGTCCAGCCAGGCCGGTCAGGTCGAGAAGCGCTCCCGTGAGCTCGAGGAGCTCTGCGCAAAGCAGACCTCCGAGCTCGAGCGTATCGCCGACCTTACCCGCGAGGACGCCCACAAGGAGCTCCTCGATAAGGTTCGCGGCGAGGTCACCCACGAGGCCGCCACGATCATTCGCGAGTCCGAGCAGCAGGTTCGCGCCGAGTGCCACAAGACCGCCCAGGAGATTCTGTCTCTGGCGATTCAGCGCTGCGCTGCCGATCACACTGCCGAGGTCACCGTTACCTCCGTGCACATTCCCTCTGATGACCTCAAGGGCCGTATCATCGGTCGCGAGGGTCGCAACATCCGGACCTTCGAGCAGGTTTCCGGCGTCAACCTCGTGATCGACGACACGCCCGAGACCGTCGTTCTTTCGAGCTTCGACCCGGTCCGTCGTGAGACCGCCCGTGTCGCCCTCGAGAACCTCATCGCCGACGGCCGCATTCACCCTGCCCGCATCGAGGAGATGTATCACAAGGCTGCCGACCTGGTTCAGCAGCGCGTGCGCGAGGCTGGCGAGCAGGCTGCCTTCGATACTGGCATCCACGACCTGCACCCCGAGATCGTCAAGACCCTTGGTGCCCTGCGCTACCGTACCTCGTTTGGCCAGAACGTGCTTCAGCATTCCCTCGAGGTCTCTGATCTGTGCGGTGTGATGGCTTCCGAGCTTGGCCTGGATGTTGTGACCGCCAAGCGTGCCGGCCTCCTGCACGACCTGGGCAAGGCAATCGACCACGACGTCGAGGGCCCGCATGCCGTTATCGGCGCCGAGCTTGCCCGCCGTTATGGTGAGAAGCCCGTTATCGTCCACGCTATCGAGGCTCACCATGCCGACGTCGACCCCAACACGGTGCTCGATGTCCTGGTACAGGCCGCCGATGCCGTCTCCGCTTCTCGCCCCGGCGCCCGTCGCGAGTCTGCCGAGAACTACATCAAGCGTCTTGAGAAGCTCGAGGAGATTGCCAACTCCCATGACGGCGTCGAGCGTACCTATGCCATGCAGGCTGGTCGCGAGGTCCACGTCATGGTTCAGCCGGACAAGATCTCCGATGCCCAGTCCACGGTCCTGGCTCACGATATCGCCCATCAGATCGAGGAAGAGATGGAATATCCCGGTCAGGTGCGCGTCGTCGTGATTCGCGAGAGCCGCGCTGTCGATATCGCTAAATAACATGAGCGACGCGAACGAGCTCATCTCATTTATCGCGTCGATGTCGGGGGAGGGCAACCTTCGCGTCGAGGAGAACCTTGGCGAGGGGTATGTCCGCCTCCGCGTTTCGGAGGCCGAGCGGCGCCAGGCAAAGCACGACATTCAGCATGTCGAGGATATCGTCATCGAAATGCTCCGTAATGCTCGCGATGCTGGCGCCGACAAGGTCTATCTCGCCACGACCAAGGAAGATGGCGTCCGCACGCTTGTCTTTCTGGATAACGGTTCGGGCGTTCCGCAGGACATGCAAGAGCGAATCTTCGATGCCCGCGTTACCTCCAAGCTCGAGAGCATGAAGATGGACCGTTGGGGCGTTCACGGTCGTGGCATGGCATTGTTTTCGATCAAGCAGAACACCGACGAGGCCCGCGTGGTCACGTCCGGTGTCGATCTTGGCTCAGCCTTTAAGGTGAGCGTTGCGGCCGACCGCCTCAGTGAGCGTGCCGATCAGTCCAGCTGGCCCCAGGCCGTCAAGGATGAGGACGGGCGTTATGTCTGTGCTCGCGGTCCGCATAATATTATTCGCGCTGCTTGTGAGTTTGCGCTCGAGGAGTTGCGTGGTTGCGATGTCTATCTGGGCTCTCCGTCCGAGATTGCCGCGACCCTTTATGCTCAGGCGTCAAGTCGGCTCGATACGTCTCGTCTCCTGTTCATTGATGACGAGAGTGAGCTTCCGGTTGTCGATCGTTTAGGCCTTGCCTCCGATGCCGAGGACTTTATCCGTATCTGTTCGGGTTTGGGTCTTGAGATGTCCGAGCGTACGGCCCATCGCATTTTGGCAGGGCAGATTAAGCCCGTTCGCGGTGTGACTGCGCGTCTGCTGCGCGAGCGTGACTCATCCTCGCATGCGCCGGCTCCTGTCGATCTCGCGAAGGATCGTCGTGGGCTACGTATTGCCAAGGATGACATGGCACAGTTTTCGCGCGCTGTGGAGCGCGACTTTAATGACCTTGCTGCCCGGTACTATCTCAACCTTTGCGGCGACCCAAAGATTCGCGTTTCGCGTGATCGAATCACCGTGACCTTTGATCTTGCCAAAGAGGAATAGTGCCTTTACCGAGTCCACTCGGTACGATACAGTTATTGCAGTTAAAACGTACTTTTAATCGCAGGAGTTTCTTCATGGATTGCCTGAAGGTATCAAGCAAATCATCGCCCGCGTCCGTTGCCGGCGCCATCGCCGGCATGGTCAAGGATGGTGTA
Organism: Collinsella sp. AM12-1; assembly: GCF_003472325.1. Taxonomy (NCBI): domain Bacteria; kingdom Bacillati; phylum Actinomycetota; class Coriobacteriia; order Coriobacteriales; family Coriobacteriaceae; genus Collinsella; species Collinsella sp. AM12-1. The sequence continues at coordinate 17,467 of NZ_QRLS01000004.1, read as the reverse complement.
CCCGTCAACATCCAGTGTGTCGGTGCCGGTGCTGTCAACCAGGCCATTAAGGCCGTGGCTATCGCGCGCGGTTTTTTGATTCCAACCGGTTTTGATATTTCCTGCGCGCCCGTGTTCTCCGACATCCTCATTAACGGGGAGTCGCGCACGGCCATCCGCCTTTCTATCTACGTTCACCAGATCAATCGAGCTGCTATGGATAACGTCGTCATGGATGATGTTAAGCCTGTGGCATAGCTCCTGCTTGCCTCGATTCACCTCCCTTCCATCGTTAGGACTTATGCACATGGACCAGCGTTCCGTACGCGATATTCTTGCCGGTAAAACCTACTTTATCCGCACCTTTGGCTGTCAGATGAATCAGCACGATTCTGAGCGTGTGAGCGGTCTGCTCGATTCGTTTGGTTGTCTCATGGCGCTCGATCCCGAGCATGCCGATATCGTTGTCTTCATGACATGCTGCGTGCGCGAGGCCGCCGATACTCGCCTGTACGGCCAGTGCAACTCTTGCAAGAGCCTGCCGCCTTCGCCTTCGGGCAAACGTGTTGTTGCCGTTGGTGGTTGCATCGCGCAGCGCGATGGCGAGGGTCTGCTTACCAACGTCGATAACGTCAACGTCATCTTCGGTACACATTCCATCGCTCATGTGGCCGAGCTCATTGCCGAGGCGTTCCTTGATGGTAAGCGTCATATCCGTACCAATGAGCATGAGGATACGGATGCCATGAGCATGCCGTGGCATCGCGAGACCCAGTATCACGCTTGGGTGCCCATCATGACAGGCTGCAATAATTTCTGCACCTACTGCATCGTGCCGTACGTACGCGGTCGCGAAAAGAGCCGCCCCTTCGAGGAGATTGTCGACGAGGTGACCGGTCTGGTGCGCCAGGGCGTGCGCGAGATCACACTTTTGGGCCAAAACGTTAACTCATATGGTCGCGATCTGTTTGGCAAGCCGCGTTTTACCGATTTGCTGCGCGCCGTGGGCGATACGGGTGTGGAGCGTATCTTCTTTACGTCTTCGCATCCCAAGGATCTGTTGCCCGAGACCATCGACGCCATGGTCGAGACGCCTGCCGTTATGCCGCAGCTGCACTTGGCCGTCCAGTCAGGTTCGACGCGGATCCTCAAAGAGATGAATCGCCGTTATACACGCGAGGACTATCTGGGCCTGGTCGATCGCATTCGCAACCGCATGCCCGATATCGCGCTCTCGACTGACATTATCGTCGGCTTCCCGGGCGAGACTGAAGAAGACTTTGAGCAGACGCTCTCACTTGCCGAGACGGTCCGTTATGCTCAGGCCTATACCTTCATCTATTCCAAGCGCGCCGGTACCCCGGCCGCCGAGATTGACGATCCTACGCCGCATGAGGTTATTCTCGAGCGTTTCAACCGCCTGGTTAAGGTTATCGAGACCACGGCACACGAGTATAACCAGGGTGAGCTCCATACTGTGGTGCCGGCGCTCATTGAGGGAACGAGTAAAAAGAACGACGCGGTCCTGCTGGGTAAGAGTCCCAAGAATCAGACCGTGCATGCGCCCATCCCCGAGGGCTACAGCATCGATCAGCTTGTTGGCAAGATCGTTGATGTTGACGTTGACGTTGCCAAGACCTGGTATTTGTCCGGCTCCGTTGTGGGCGAGCCGCGCTAATGGTTTCTCCCGGGGCAGGTCTTTCCGCCGTTGCGATCGTCGGTCCGACGGCGGTTGGTAAGAGCGATGTTGCCGACCGTTTGGCAGCTTGTCTTTCGTCCGAAGTGCTGTCGTGCGATGCGATGCAAATCTATCGCGGCATGGACATCGGTACTGCAAAGATGGCGCCCGATGAGTGTACGGCGCCGTTGCGTCTCGTCGACATTGTTGAGCCGGGTGTGGCATATTCTGCTGCGCTTTATCAGGCTGACGCTCGCGCGCATGTTGAACGTCTCCTTGGTTTGGGTTGCCTGCCGGTTTTTTGCGGAGGTACGGGGCTGTATCTCAAGGCCGCCCTGGATGAGATGGATTTTCCCTCGGGCGAGCTTGAGGACGATCGTCGCGCGGGGTATCAGGAACTTGCCGAGCGCATAGGCGAGGAAGCGCTGCACGTGCTGCTTGCCGAGCGTGACCCAGAATCTGCTGCTGTTATTCATCCCCATAACGTGCGCCGTGTGATTCGTGCGCTCGAAATGCACGATGATGGTGTCTCCTATGCACAGCAAAAAAGTCAGTTTGGTGTTCCACGCGAGCATTATCATGCTCTATGGTTTGGTCTGACGCGTAATCGCGAGGTGCTCTACGAGCGCATTAACCTGCGCGTCGATCTGATGTTTGAGCAGGGTCTTGTCGATGAGGTCCGCGGTCTTATGGGCCAGGGGCTGGGTGATGCCCTGACGTCGATGCAGGCAATTGGCTATAAAGAGATCATCGATGCTTTCAATGGCGTGATGAGCATGGATGAGGCTCGCGAACTCATTAAGATGCGTTCGCGTCGTTATGCCAAGCGTCAGCTTTCGTGGTTTAAGCGTGATGACCGTATCGCGTGGTTTGATATGGATGAATGTACGATCGATGAGGTCGTTGAGGATATCCTGCATCGTATTGAGGCTGCCTAATGGCCCGTTTCCCCCTTGTTCCCACGGCACCCGAGCCCGAGCGTGCCATTTTAGTTGGTGTTGAGTGGTGCGACAATGCATGGCCGCTCGATCGCTCGCTTGATGAGCTGGAGCGTCTTGCCCACACAGCTGGTGCCCAGTGCGTGGCACGCTTGTCGCAGCGTTTGGTAAAGCCGTATCCTAAATCGTTTATCGGTTCCGGTAAGGTTGAAGAGCTGTGCGGCCTGGTGCATCGCATGGATGCCGATGTCGTTATTTTTGACGACGACCTGACCCCCTCGCAGCAATCCTATTTGGAGAAAGCCGTGGGCGAGCCGGTAAAGATTATCGATCGTACAGCACTGATCCTAGATATCTTTGGCCTGCATGCTCAGACGCGTGAGGGACGCCTGCAGGTACAGCTGGCACAGCTTCAATATTTGTTGCCTCGCCTGCGTGGCATGTGGAGCCATCTCGCCAAGGAGCAGACGCGCGGCGGCATCGGCTCACGTTTTGGTCAGGGCGAAAGTCAGCTCGAGGTCGACCGTCGCCTCATTCGTAATAAGATCGCTGCGCTTCGTCGTGAGCTCAAGCAGGTTGAACAGCGTCGCGATGTTCAATCCAAGAACCGCATTGAGTCACCGGCGTTTCGCGTCGCGTTAGCCGGTTATACCAATGCCGGTAAATCGATGTTGCTCAATCGTCTGACCGGCTCTACGGTACTTTCGCAGGACAAGCTGTTTGCTACGCTCGACCCGACGACGCGTTCGTATCGCCTGCCCGGCGGTCGCGGCATGACGATTACCGATACCGTCGGCTTTATTCAAAAGCTGCCGCATGGCCTGGTCGATGCCTTTAAATCGACGCTGTCCGAGGTGTTGGGTGCCGATCTAATTCTCAAAGTCGTAGATGCGTCTGACGAGGACTATGAGCGGCAGCTGGAGGCTGTCGACCGCGTGCTTGATGAGATCGGCGCCGGAGAGCGTTTGACGCTGACCGTATTCAATAAAATCGATCTTCTCGATAGCGTCGATCGATTGAGTTTCCGTCGTCGCTATCCGGAGGCCGTTCTGTTCTCGGCCCAAACGGGCGAGGGGCTCGACGATCTCGTCGACCGGATTGCTCGCGAGTCGGCTGCCACCGATGTGTTGCTCTCCGCTGATATCCCGTATCGCGAGGGCGCTCTCATCACGCTGGTGCATGAGCAGGGAACCCTTCTGCATGAGGAATATCTCGAGGACGGCGTTCGCATTGTGGCGAAGTTGCCGGCTCGTATTGCACCGCGGCTCGAGCGTTATCGCACCGAGTAGACGAGCTCCAAAATGCCCAGAATGATGGGCTGATGCAGCAGATAAAAGGGGAGAGCGTGACGTCCAAGGCTGGCGAGCGCCGGCAGGGGGTTGGCGTAGGCCCAGCTAGGGACGGTCTTATCGATTCCCTGCGCTATGTGTGCGGCGAAGTATCCTGTAAGATACATAAAGATAAACGGGATGATGGGGTAGTAATCACCTGAGATAAACCCAGGGCTCGGAAATCCCAGCCACGCCAGGTAGGGGACAGGGTAGATCGTTTTGGGGATGCTCCAGGTGATTGCGAACAACATAAGGCATAGGGGCATGCCCCATCTCGCCGTTATCTTCTTAAGGACGGGATCGGTCAACGCCACGATGCCGGTGCATGCGGCCATGCAGTAGATGATGCCAAAATTAACCGAATCGTCGACTGAGACAAGTGTTGTTGCCAACCAGACAACGAGTGCTGCTAAGGCGTATTTGGCGGCACGTTTGATATTGTTGCGCGAAAGGGTGCACATCCAACCGGCGATAAACAAAAATACCCAGCTGATGCTGGCGCGCCAGATGTCTTGAAAGGCTGACTGGGTAAACCAGGGCATATCCCAGCCGTACAGGTAGGCGAGATCATAGCAAGCGTGAAAACCTGCCATAGAAATCATCGTAAACCCGCGGACGGTATCAAATATGGTTATGCGTTTTTGCATTACGAGAACCGGCGCATCAAGCCGACGACTTTGCCCAGGATAACGGGATTCGTTGCATAGATAGGTTCCATGGTGTCGTTCTCGGGCTGCAAGCGCACACGCCCCTGCTCCTTGTAGAACGTCTTGACGGTCGCCGAACCATCAATCATGGCCACGACAATTTCGCCGTTCATGGCACTCTTTTGTTCACGGACGATGATGTAATCGCCATTGAAGATGCCGACATTGATCATTGAGCTCCCATGCACCTCAAGGATAAAGGAACCCTGATCAGTGGCGATTTCGGTCGGGATAGTAAACGTGTCTTCGATATTCTGCTCGGCCAGAATGGGAATCCCAGCCGCGACGCGACCAACGAGCGGTAGCGAGACCGTTCCGCGAGGTGCGGTGGGCTCGTCAGATTTAGAAATTGAGACAGAGGAACCATCCTCGTTAAAGAGTTCCAGGGCACGCGGCTTGGTGGCATCGCGCTTGAGCAGCCCGCGCGCCTCCAGGGCAGAGAGATGGGCGTGCACGGTGCTTGGGGAGGAAAGGCCCACGGCAGAAGCCATCTCGCGCACGCTGGGCGGATAACCCTTCTCCTGCTGATATTCCTTGATGAAGTCGTAAATTTGCTGCTGACGCTTGGTAATTTTGCGAGCCATCAGGGCATCCTCTCTACCCATGTCAAACAAATGTTCGAATTTTGCTTGACAGGAACAACTGTTCGAAGATAATAATAACCGAACATTCGTTCTCGCGCTAGACATTTTTGTCCGCGCGGCTTGATAAAACTGTTCTCAGCAAAACACGCGAGAGGAGAACATGATGAACGCAACGAATATGGTCCAGGGAAACCTCGCCCTTAAGCTCGAGACGCCTGCAGAACCCACTTTTACGGTTGTTCAGGGTGGCCGCTCCGGCATTCAACCTTTGACCGTAAAGCCTGCTCGCAATCAGCAGGCTGTAGTCGCGCCGGCCCGCGTTGCCCTGAAGGTTCCGACGATTGTCGCCGTCGCCGTTGCGCTTACGATCTTCTTTGTCCTCGCTACTTCGGTCTTTAGCGCTCGTCACGCCGCGTATGCCGAGTCCGTTTCCAACATTACTTACGAGACCATTCGCGTTCAGACTGGCGATTCTCTTTGGTCGCTTGCCGAGGAATATCCAATCGAAGGCCTTTCCACGCAAGAGACTTCCGACATGATCCGTAACGTCAATCATCTGGAGCATGGTTCGCTCGCCGCCGGTGCGCATCTTAAGGTTCCTGCTCGTTCGTAATCATTATCGCGCTGCGCATGGTACCCTTGTTATCGTTTAAGAGGAGGTACCATGCGCTGTCCCAAATGCGGCAAGGCACATACCCGCGTCGTTGATTCCCGTATGCAGGAGTCAAATAACACCATTAAGCGCCGTCGCGAATGTTGCTCGTGTAACTATCGCTTTACAACGTTCGAGCGATGCGAGGACCCTATCGAGGTCATTAAGTCAGACGGAACCAAGCAGCGGTTCGATCGCAATAAGCTGCTCGTCGGCTTGATGCGCGCCACCATCAAGCGCGATATCGACACTAAGAAGCTCAATGAGATTATCGACGACATCGAGGTCGAGCTGCGCTCTCGCACGCTGACGGCTGTCACGTCCCATGAGTTGGGTGACATGGTGCTCAAGCGCTTGGCCAAGATCGACAAGGTGGCCTACATCCGTTTTGCCTCGGTCTACCGTGATTTCAAAGACGTCGATGAGTTTCTGCAAGAGCTCGACAAGCTAAGGTGATTCCATGTCCAACATTACCGTCAACATAAAGCGTCTCGACCCCACCGTCGAGCTTCCCAAATACGCCCATCCCACTGATGCCGGCTTGGATTTGCGCTCCAACGAGGACTGCGTCCTGAAGCCCTTCGAACGCCGTCTGGTCTCTACTGGGTTGGCCATCGCCCTGCCCGACGGTTACGCCGGCTTCGTCCAGCCCCGCAGCGGCTTGGCCATCAAGCAGGGCCTGTCTATAGTCAATACGCCGGGTCTCATTGACGCCCACTACCGAGGAGAGCTCAAGGTTATCCTCATCAACCTGGATCCCTCCATTAACATTCAAATCAATAAAGGCGACCGCATAGCCCAACTCGTCATCCAAGAAGTCCCCACGGTCAACCTCATAGAAGTAGAAGAACTAGACAAAACCGACCGAGGCAAAGGAGGCTTCGGCTCCAGCGGCGTCGCCTAGGGACGCTCTTATCCCTCCCGCCCGCCTCTCACACATATCATTCCATGCTCAAACATTCTCGCGTCGCTTCGCTCGCTGCGAAACTGCGCGTGGAACGATATGTGTGAGAGGCGGGCGGGCGGTTACTAGCTTGAAAAATAAAAGCCTTTCTTTCTAGTAAGCCGATGCGATAAAGGGACACCTCCTTTCTCGCATCGGCTTACTATATTCATATTTTCTGATTTCGCCTTTGCAGGTTCTAGTGGTGGGGAATCTGGTAAAGCTGCTAGTACGTTAACGCAGCTTACCTGTGGGAGGCCCCTATATATCGTCCCGCGCGCAGTTTCGCAGCGAAGCGAGAATGTTTGAGCACGGGATGATATATAGGGGCCTCCCACAGGTAAGCGGACATTAAGACGCTACCTGATATGCGCAGGTTTTCCGCCCCAGTAGAAGCGGCAGAAGGCTCGTTTGCGCTTTTGGGGTTTGCCTACGAGCTCCATGGTTGCGATGGCTATGTCTTCGGCTGCGTGGGGGCGGCGTAGTACTTCTCCGTTGATGAGCAGTGCCTTGAGCGACTCAGGATGATCATGGAGATGACGCAACGTCACGATGAGCTCTCGTGCGGTGGTGACATGCATGCTGGCGCCCATGCCGGTGAGCATGGTGGTGTTGGCCTTTTCCTGGCCATAGGACTTGCCCAGCAGGATCATCGGCAGATGTGCGCATAGGCACTCGGTGACGGTGAGTCCGCCCGATTTGAGAATTGCCAGGTCGCAGCCGTGCATAAGCGCTGCCATATCATCGACATAGTCAAGAACCGTGACGTTCTCGAGTTTCATGGCCTCGAAGAGCGTTTTGAGACGGGCGGCGTATTCCTTATCCTTGCCCGGCAAAAAGACAAAGTGCATGTCTTCGAAGCTGCGTAGGAAGGGGAGGGTGCGGTCCATCTCCGCGCGAAAGCGAACGTACGGTTGAGGCAAGCTGGCACCGGCCATTACCAGCACGACGGTCTTGTCGGTGGGGAGGTTGAACTTAGCTAGCTCTTCCTCGCGATCGTAATCCGTGTCGAATCCGGCGCGAATGGGAATGCCGGTAATGCGAATCTTTGTTTCGAGCACCTTGCGCGGACGCAGCGTTTCGGCCATAAATTCGTTGGCAACACAGAATAAATCGGTGTCCTTGTGGGGCCACCATCCCTCGACTTCGTAGTCGGTCGGTACGCAGATGACCGGATAATCGATACCCGTAATTACGCGGGCGCCCACGGCAACATTGGCTGCCGTGATGTGCGTTGCAACCACGGCTATGGGCCTGCGGCTACGAATATATTCGTTGAAGGCGGGGAACATAATTCGCGACCATGCCGTTCCGCCACCCCAGAGAAGATGTCCCGTAAGCGTATATCGCCAGGTCAGGTCGTAAACGGGGCGCGTGGCTCCCGTAAAAGAAGCCGCGGTCTTATTGCCGTCGAATTTAATACGTCCAAAATCAAGGATATCGAGCACTTCAATCTCAATATCCTCGGGGATGCCATTGGTGCCGCGGATGAGGTCGAATGCCTGCGCAATCGCATTTGCGGCGGCCTTGTGGCCCGAGCCAACGGAGGCGTGCACGATGGTCACGAGAGGTTTTTGCTGAGCCAGGAGCGTGGTTTGCTCCGATTGGGGAGTGCTGTGCGTGAGCAGGGGAGCGTCGTCACTCGTCTGCGCCTGGTCCATCGATAACTCCCCTTCAGCTTTGTAATACGGATTTATCATTGTAGTGCATGAGTGTCACGTTCACGTAAATTTGGGTATGAGCGCAAAGAACGACAACGTTTCGACGAAAGGAGGCTTCATGACTACCGATAAGCCGATCGATGTTGCGATTATCGGTGGCGGCCCCGCGGGCTATGCTGCCGCCATTTATGCTGCGCGTGCCAACCTGACGACGACCGTGATTGAGCAGGGCATGTCGGGAGGGCAGATCGCCACAACCAATGAGGTCGAGAACTATCCGGGTTTCCCGCTCCTGAGTGGCGCCGAACTCGGCGAGCGTTTTCAGCAGCATGCAGAGGGCCTGGGAGCACAGGTTACATGGAGCATGGTTACGGGTATCGATTACGATGCCGATGCAGCGTTGTTTACGGTGCATCACGATATGGGCGATACGCTGGCCTCGAGCGTTATCGCTTGCATGGGTGCCATGCCGCGTCCGGCAGGTTTCGCAGGCGAGGATACGTATCGCGGTCGTGGCGTTTCATATTGCGCAACATGTGACGGCATGTTTTTCCGCGGCAAGCAGGTTTTTGTAATCGGTGGTGGCAATTCGGCATGCGAAGAGGCTCTGTTCCTGTCCGACCTTGCCAACAGTGTGACCATCGTGCTGCGCCGCGACCAGTTCCGTGCGCCCGATGGTGTTGTTCAGAAAGTACTCGCAAAGGACAATATTACAGTTAGGTACCAAACTAGTATTGTGGAGCTATCGGGCGAAGCCATGCCAACGACGATTACCTTTAAGGACAATGCATCCGGCGAGACTCATACCGAGTCATTTGAGCCCGGCTCGTTTGGCATCTTTGTTTTTACCGGAACGCAGCCCCATACCGAGCTTGTTGAGCATCTAGTCGATCTGGCGCCTGATGGCGGCATTCTGACTGATGAATCCATGGCGACCCGCACGCCAGGTCTATTTGCCGCTGGCGATATCCGTTCCAAACGTTTACGCCAGGTTGTGACCGCTGTTTCGGACGGAGGCATAGCGGCAACGAGCGCATACGCGTTTCTCCGTGGATAAGTACGATAATATATCTTATGTAAGGTTACTATCTTTAAACATAGTGGTTGGACAGTGCATCAATGTGCCGTCCAACCACTTTTACTTTGCGGCTATGTAGTATGCAAAACTATATAACCTAGAATACAATATAGAAAACGAACGGGGGCCTCTTATGAACCATGCTAAACATGTTATCCCGATGTCCGATACGTCGGTCAGCATTAAGCCTGAGGATATTCAGCCGACGGTTCTGCCGGATGCATTTATTCAGTCCGATATGGTGGGTAAACTCAACGCGTTGAGCCTGCCACGCTATGACCAGCTGCCCAACGTAACGCTCTATCGCGATCAGGTTATTGAATATGTTGCGCTGTGGATGGAGCCGCTTTCGATTTGCGTAGAGCAACCCGTTATCACGCCATCGATGATCAATAACTACGTAAAGGTCGGCCTCGTTCCTGCTCCGGTTAAAAAGCAGTATGGCCGTGAGCAGATTGCGCGTCTCATCGCCATTTGTATCTTTAAGCAGGTGCTGCCTATTGCTGCGGTGCAGGCGCTCTTTAACATTCAGCGTTTGAGCTACGATGCCCCGACGGCTTTCGATTATGTGGTCGATCAGCTCGAGGCATCGATTCGTTCGGCGTTTTCCGTCGAGCCGACGCCGGTTCCCGATACGGCGCATCAGGTAACGCGTGAGTCGCTGCTTGTGCGCAGTGCGGTTTCATCCTTCGTTTCGAAGGCGTACCTGATGAGCTATCTAAAGTTTAATGGGTTTAATAGCTAGCCGACGTATAAAACGGGCGGGACAAAGAGCCATCTGTCGCTTTGTCCCGCCCGTATTTTTGATTGGTTGGACTTTATTTGCCCGAAGCTACGCCCATGCCGTAGCCGATGATGAGGCCGTGCATCTCGGCGTAATAGGAATCCAGGCCGTTGCAGGGCATGATGATAGTCTTGGAGCCTGGCCAGCGCTCCACAATTCGGCTGGCAAGTGCTTGGGCGCCTGCCTCATTCTCGACATGGTCGATAACGACCTCGCCGCCCGTAAAACCTTCGGCTTCCATGGTGTCGATGATCTTGTTGAGCATCTTCTTTTCGCCACGCGTGTGCCCGACGAGCTCGATTTTACCGGCCTCGCTCGCCGTGCCCAAAATGCGAATATTGAGCTTGTTGGCAATGACGCCGGCTGCCTTAGGGATACGTCCGGCTTTGGCGAGGTTCTCGTAATTACACAGGCTAAAGAGGATCTTGCTGTTTTGCTCGAGGCTATCGAAGTATGCGCAAGCGTCCTCGAATGAGACATCCGGATTGCTTGCAAGATAGCGGTCGAACAGCAAGAAAATGAGGTCCATTTTGCCGCCAGCTGCGCGCGAATTGACTAGATGAATCTGCCGGTCGGGCTCCTCGGCAAGAACCATATCGCGAGCCGTGGCTGCCGCATTGTAGCTGCCCGACACGCCCTCAGAGATTGGCATGCAGATGGTCTTGTCTGCCAATTTGAAGAGCTCGGCCCACTCCCCTACGCTGGGACAAGCGCTCGAAGAAGCGTTCGTCTCCGCCTGAACAGCGCAGTTGAGCTCATGAACATCGAGCGAAAGGTCATCGATGAATTCACGCTCCCCCACTCGAATTTTGAGGGGCGCAAATGCAAAGGTGGTATGGGGCGCGGTCGGTTGCCAATCGCAGAGGTTGCAGCTTGAATCGGAGATAAGTGCCCAGCTCATAGAGGGTCCTTTCTAATTGTTCCTCAACAATTATAGCCATCTTGCAAACTGAATGTACGGCTATCTAGTTTTGAATACTAGATAGCCGTACAAGATTAGAGAAAAAAAGAATGGACCTCGCGACTTAAAGCCACGAGGTCCACATTCACACGCTGTGTAAGATGACTTAGTAACGCACGAAGATATAGTTGTTGTTCATGCCGGCTGCGACGGAACTGATGATGACGCCCGTTTTGTAGTCAGAAGCATGGATCATCTGACCATTACCGATATAGATGCCGGTATGGTAGGAGTTAACCACAACATCGCCGGGTTGCGGATCGGACACACGGGTCCAACCCATGAAGTCGACCGTGGTGCCCAGACGGCAGTAGCGTCCCGTGAGGCAATAGCTTACAAAACCGGAGCAGTCAAAGCTGTTCGGCCCAATGCCACCCCAAGAGTAAGCGTATCCGAGTTTGCTATAGGCACGCGAAACAACGGAACCGCCGTCAACGGACTGGCTCGGTGCGGAAGGCGTCGGAGCCGGAGCCGGAGCGGGCGTCGGGGGCTGCGGAGCGGGCGCGGGCGTGTTTCCGCCGTCGTTGGTCGTACCGCCACCCTTGTTGGTGTTCTCGGTCGTACCGGCGGTGTCGTTACTCACCGTGGCCTTTTCGGCGGTGCTGGCGTTTATACCAGCCTGCAGCGCGGCGTTGGCCTCGGCCTCGGCAGCAAGCTCGGCCTGCAGCTGTGAATCCAGGGAGTTCACGACGCTCTGGGCCTCAGCCTGCTGGGCATTGAGCTCGTCGACCTTCTTTTGCGTCGCGGCGACGTTCTTCTCCTGCTCGGCCTGCTTATCGGTGAGCTGCTGCTTAAGGTCCTTGACCTCCTGAATGGTTTGGGCCTGCTTGTCGGACACCTTGCCGTAGTAGAAGAGACGGTTGAGCATATCGCTCAGGTCATCGACGCCCGTCAAAACCTGAAGCAGGCTCAGACCGCCGGTTTTGTACTCGCCGGCGACATAGGTCGAGAGCTTGGCCTGGCCTTCGGCGATCTCCTGCTGCTTTTGCGTGATCTCGCCTGCAGTCTGATCAAGCTCCTGCGTCTGTGCGGAGAGTTCTTCATGAATTTGCTGGGTTTGCGTGCCGATCTGCTCGAGCTTGGTACGGGCAGCGGCAAGGTCGGATGCGGTATCGGCGTAGGCCGGAGCCACGAGGCCCAGGCCCAAAACACAAGCGAGGGTTGCCGTAGCAGCGCAGCGTGCCATGTTTCTGTGCGTGTTTGCTGTGCGCATGGAGCTTCCTTTCCGGTATCTAAGGGTAGCGGCTAGTCCACCGTTACCAGGCTAAAGAGCTCAACGTCCTCGTTAGAAGGCGTGAGCTTCTTGCGCGGGTTGAGAAACGCAAGCTCAAGGATACAACCGTAACCCACAAGCTTCGCGCCCATATCTCGCACCAGTTTACCTGTTGTCTCGACGGTTCCGCCCGTCGCGATCAAGTCGTCCAGAATCAACACGGTATCTTTAGAGCTGATAGCGTCGGCATGGATCTCAATTGAATCGGTGCCGTACTCGAGCTCGTAGCTCTGGCTTACGGTCTCGCGCGGCAGCTTGCCCGGTTTACGTGCGGGAACAAAGCCGGCGCCAAGGGCTACAGCCACCGGTACGCCAACCATAAAGCCGCGAGCCTCGGGACCCACGACCTTGGTGATTCCCATGCCGGCAAAGTGCTCGGCGAGGGTATCGGTCATGGCTTTGAGCGCCTCGGGATTGCCAAAGAGCGGCGTGATGTCTTTAAAGATGACTCCGGGCTCGGGATAGTCGGGGATGTCGACGATTTGAGATTCGAAGTCGTACATTGCATGACCTTTCAATGGGTTGCCGAAATATCAGCAGCGGTTATTTGCCCGCGGTGACGGTGCCGGATTGCGAAGGGGCGACGACCTTGAGCGGCTTTACGAGAGAATCCTCGTGCGAAGCCGGCGCGGCAGTTTCTTCGTTTTTGGCCTTGGTGGACTCGGAGCGAGCGATTTCCTCATCGAGTGCATCAATGTCCGCGTCCTCGACCACGGCGTTGAGCGACTCAAAAACGCGGTTCTTGAGCAGCGCAGTGTGCACACCCTCGGTCAGGTCGTGAAGCTTCTTAAACGCACGCTCGAGCTTGGCGTCGCGCTCGTCATCGGAGGTATCCATGCCGAGCATGCTCACGAGCACCTGCTCAAACATCGAGGACTCGCGGTTGGCGGAAGACACGTACTGACGCAGGTTGCGGGGCTCGATATGGAAGCGTGACAGCTCGGAGCAGTAGCGGATGATTGGAAAATCGCGACCATCGACGAGCTCACGATTCTGCGGACTCTTGATGATGCGAATGAGGTCGTTCTCGGCGAGCGAGCGGATAAACGAAATCTCGACGCCCAGCATATCGGGAATGGTCTCAATGGGATGCAGCTTTTGCTTAGTCTCCTTGGGCTCCGTCTTGAGCGGAACATCGGACAGCAAGCCCACCTCGTAAGCGAGCGTTGACAGGTCCGTGGCGTTTTCCAAGCGCTGCTTAATCACGTTGAGCGGCATGTAGCGGGTCTTCTGCAAGTGCAGAATGACCTCCAGGCGATCAACGTCCTCCTTGGAGTACTGACGGTATCCCTTAGGCGTACGATGAGGGGTAATGAGCCCCTCATCTTCTAGAAATCTAATTTTTGAGTTCGAAAGATCGGGGTATGCGCCTCGAAGAAGGTTGACGACTTGGCCGATACTCAGATAGTTGCGTTCGGCCATGCCCTACTCACCGGTTTCGATGCGCTCCGGCGTGCTCTCGTGGTAGATGAGCGTAAACGTACCGATCTGGACGGAAGAACCATCGTGCAGCGGGGCCGCATTGACAATGGCGCCGTCGACCCAGGTGCCATTGAGCGAGCCCAGGTCCTCAATGCGAGCGCCGAGGCCCTCGCGAATAATGCGCGCGTGGCTACGCGAAACGGTCATGTCATTGAGGAAGATGCCGTTCGCAGGATCGCGGCCGATGGTGGTCACGTCGTCCTCGAGCTCAAAGGCGGCACCAGTCTGCGGACCCTTGACGATGGACAGAACGGGGGCGGTGATGCGCACGTTGGCCATGAGGTCGGGAACGGTGACGTCGCTTGAAGGCACGCGGAATACGCAGGTAGCGTCAGCAGTCTTATCATTGTGAGGCATATTGTTAACCATGTTGTCCATGACAACCCCTAACTTATCGCGGACGTGCCGCAAATAATGAACCGTACGTAATCATACCCCAACGAATCAGTCTTCGATTTCAGGGTTCAGAAAGTCGATGTCCTCGTCCTCGGGATGCGTGAGAGCTTGTTTAATGGCCGCTCCGCCCTTAATGGAGTAGATGACAGCCGTGAGCATGGAGAAGATCACGCCGCCGTACACAAAGAAGATGCCGAGGGGCACCGAGCTTCCGTTGAGGCCCGGGAAGGCCGTAAGGGTTGAAGGTAAAAGATGCAGGCCGTCAATAACGGGGAACCCGAGCAGCATGAGCGAGAAGCCAGTCATGAGCAGTGCAGTGGCAATCTTTCCGGGAAAGACGACATCGATGGGGCGACGGTGATAATGACGCACGATAAGCGTGCCGATGCCCAGATAGATGTCGCGGCCAATAATGAGCACGCAGACCCAGATGGGCAGCTCTCCGCGGACCACCAGCCCAAGTACGCCGGTGAACAGCAGCGCACGGTCGCAGATGGGATCCATGACCTTGCCGAGCCACGAGACCGTCTTGGTCATGCGGGCGATCTGACCGTCCATCCAGTCGGTAGAGGCGGCAACGGCGTAGATAACGATGGCGATGACGCGGTTGTTATCCGTCACAAACAGGTACAGAAATACCAGGGTGAGGATCAGGCGCGTAAAGGTGATGAAATTGGAGATCGTAAAGATCTTATTCGACGGGTAATCGGAAGTGCCGATAAGCTCCTTTTTGATCTTCTTTTTGATGCCCACAGGACTCCCCCGCTGGTTAACGACAAAACTTTCGCTACTATACCCGTTCCGGCGATGTCTATCCAGCGTAAGCATAGAGAGTCCAGACATATGGAGGATGCTACTGGGTTGTGCGGGATTCTGCATTTGTGTACATCAGCCTCCAAATATGACATTTCCAGCATCTTTGATGGCTGACGTACACGTTTTGATTCGGTGATTACATCGATCGGGAAAGTTGTTGCTTTAAGCAAATTAATCATGATGTGCGGGTCGAGAAGGGTTGGCGCCAAAAGAACCCAACGGCCGTTACGGCTTCGTTAGAAACGCGCCCCACCATGGATGGTGAACCCGAAAGGTGAGGCGCGCGGGCACGGCGACTCGGCCCGCGCGCCCGGAAGAGAAAGGACGAACCCATGGGTTACATGCTCGAGACGCGCGGGCTCACCAAGCGCTTCGGCCGCGGCGACCAGGCGCAGGACGCCGTGGCCGACGTGAGCCTTCATATCCGCGAGGGCGAGGTGTACGGGCTGCTCGGCCCCAACGGTGCCGGCAAGTCGACAACGCTCAAGATGATCTGCGGGATGCTGCGGCCGACGGCCGGGGAGATCCTCTTTGCCGGGCACGCCTGGCGCCGCGAGGACCTCTACGCAATCGGCAGCCTCATCGAGGAGGCGCCGCTCTACCCCAACCTCACCGCGCGCGAGAACCTGCGCGTGCGCACCACGCTGCTGGGCCTTCCCGAGAGCCGCATAGATGAGGTGCTCGCCGCCGTGGACCTCGCGGACACCGGGAAGAAGCGCGCCGGGCGCTTCTCGATGGGGATGCGGCAGCGCCTGGGGCTCGCGTTGGCGCTGATCGCCCGGCCACGCCTGCTCGTGCTCGACGAGCCCACCAACGGCCTCGACCCCATCGGCATCGAGGAACTGCGCGACCAGATCCGCGGCTTCGCGGCGGCGGGTACGACGGTGATCGTCTCGAGCCACATCCTCTCCGAGGTGCAGCAGATGGCGGACACCATCGGCATCATCTGCGGGGGGCGCCTTGCCTACGAGGATGCGCTTCGTCCCGGGCAGGACCTCGAGGAACTCTTCATGAGCTTCTGCCGGGAAGGGCGACGAGCGCGCGGGGAGGTGGCGGCATGACGGGCGAGAAAGGCGGCCTGCTCGCGGGCCTGCGCGCCGAGGCCCTGAAGTCGCGCCACGCGGCACCGGTTCGCCTGGCCGTGCTCATGGCGCTGCCGATGCCGCTGCTCGGCGCGATGCCCTACCGGGGCGTGCAGATCTTTAGCGCGTGGAACTACTGGTACGCGCTCTTCCTGCCCGTGTCTCTCTCGCTTGTGGTGGCGTGCGTCGCGCGGGCGGACGCTCGCACGCGGATGCGGGGGCTTCTGGGCCTGGGCTTCCCGCTCGGGCGAGCCTGGTGGGCCAAGGCGCTCTGGTGCCTCGCTCTTTGCACGCTCTCGAACCTCGTGGTCTTCGGCATCTACCTCGCGGGATCGGCGTTCTCCTCGCAGGGTCTCACGGCCGCGGGCACGCTCACGATGCTCCTCTGCGCGCTCGCCAACACGGTGACCGCGGCGTGGATGATCCCCGCAGGGCTCTTCCTCACGGCGCGGCTCGGCATGCTCGCGGGCATCCTCTGCCCGCTCGTCGCGCAGCTCGTGGGTGGGTTCGCCTGGTCGTTGGTGCCGCTGCCGCAGCTTTTTCCGCCGTCGGCGAGCATGGTCATCCCCACGAGCTTCATCCCCGTGCTGCCGAGCGGCGAGCCACTCGCGGCGGACATGGCGCTCGGCGGGGCGCTCGCGGCGGATGGCATGCTCACGCTGGCGGGCCTTGCGGTCTGCGCGCTCGCGTTCGCCGCGCTCACGGCGGCGGGCGCGGCCTGGTTCGCGCGCTCCGAGGAGAGGTGATGGCCATGACACGACTCTCCGACCCGACGCCGCGCATGACTCTCCCGCTGGCCCTGCTCTCCGAGGCCCTTCGCCTGGCGCGCTCCCCGCTCTCGGCGGTGCACCTCGTCTGCTGCCTGGCAGCCGGTCTTGCCTGCGGCGAGTACTTCTCCGTAGCCCGATGGGACCCGGCGCTGGGCGCGGACGCCTACGCCCAGTTCCTCGGCGCCCTCATGCCGCTCATGTCCGCCATCGTCTGCGGGCTCGCCGTGGACGAGGAGCGCGCTGCCGGGCGCCTCGCCAACCTTACGGCGGTCCCCTCGCGCTGGCGCGCCGTCGCGGCGAAGCTGCTCGCCCTTGCGGCGCTCGGCGCCGCCGCGCTGGCCGTGGCGCTCGG
>NZ_QRLS01000039.1:0-1885 GCF_003472325.1 Collinsella sp. AM12-1 | reverse complement strand
GCATGAGCATGCCCTTCTGGCGCGAGGACCTCTAAGGTTTTCAAAGACCCGTACAGGTCTTACTACAAACATCTAGCTGCCATTAGATGTCTCCCATTGGGGCGGTGCGGATCTTTCGCACCGCCCCATTCATGTTTAATGACGCTAAATGAAGATCAGATAAGGTGGCCATGGATATCAAGACAATCGGTGTTGAGGAATGGCTCAACGTTTGGGAGAAGAGCGCCACGTGGGACATCGCCCAGTCGACGATCTCGTCGCTGACCATGGGCGAGCTTCGCGCACTGGACGAGCAGGACGGCGCCACGTTCTACGAGCGCCTGGATCGCGAGAAGATGAACTACGGCTGGATCGAGGGATCGCCGGAATTTAAGGCCGAGGTCGCCAAGCTGTATCGTCGCGATGTCAATCCCGATCACATTCTGCAGACCAATGGCTGCACGGGCGCCAACCTCAACGCCATCATGGCCGTTGTGGAGCCCGGCGATCACGTGATTGCCGAGTGGCCTACCTATGCGCCGCTCTACGAGATTCCGCGTACGCTGGGTGCCGAGGTCGAGTATTGGGAGCTCCGCGAGGAGCTCGGCTGGAAGCCCGATATCGATGAGCTCAAGCGCTTGGTGCGCCCCAACACCAAGCTCATCTGCATCAATAACGCATCGAACCCCATCGGTACGGCGCTCGATGCCGATATGCTCGGGCAGATTGCCGAGATTGCCCGTTCGGTGGGCGTCTACGTGCTGTGCGACGAGGTGTATCTGCCGCTCGAGAACACCGAGTCCTTTATGTCGATGGCCGACGTGTACGAGAAGGCCATTGTCACCAACTCGGTGTCCAAGACCTATTCGACGCCTGCGGCCCGCGTGGGCTGGGTCGTGGCCAACGAAGAGGTGTCCAACCGCATCCGCACATATCGCGACTACACCATGATCTGCGGCGGCGTGTTCAACGACGCCCTGGCGACCTACGTGCTCGAGCACAAGGACAAGATTCTCGAGCGCAACCGTAAGATCGTGTTTGGCAACCGCGATATCGCACAGGCTTGGATCGATACGCAGGACCGCGTCTCCTGGACGGCCCCGCAGGGCGTATCCACCTCGTTTATCCGGCTGGATATTCCCGAGGACGACGAGGAGTTCTGCAAGCGCCTGTTGGCCGAGAGGGGAGTGCTGCTGGTTCCCGGTAGCCGCTTTGAGCTTCCCTGCGGCGCACGCCTGGGCTACTGCCCGAGCGAAGACGTTCTTCGCGAGGGCCTGAGGCTTCTGGGTGAGGCGCTGGCCGAGTTCGATCGATAGGATCACGACTTCCTTCGAAGTCCGTATTCAAATTGGCCGACGATAATCGATAACAGACCCGTTTCCCATGAGGGGGCGGGTCTGTTTTTTATACCGAGAAGTCAAGTTGTTACAAATGAGGCCGTACGGCAAGCTGATATCCGCTGGGCCTTATACTGAGCTTCCGGCGAACGGTACCCAGCGTCTGGTAAACGGTAGCCTGGTTACCAAAAATGAATAGGACAAACTTTTTTGTGAATAAAAATCAAAATGGTTGAGACGTAGCAAGAATTGCGAATTCTATTCATACCTTTGCGTGAAATATGCAAATCGAGGGTGGTTTAAGAAAGATTAGTTCCAATAGATTTTTTGCTTAAAAAAGCGTTTAAGCACGTAGATACACTTTATTAAGTCAAAGTATGCCATGCGTGAAGTATATGTGTATGCCGTTCACCCCTCATAAAAAACCGTTCGGGGGCAAGGTGGAAGTATGGGCTGATTTTGGATATAAATATGTCGTCAGCAATAACGCCTCACACGGAGGGGCGCTAACGAATCGGCCCTGACAAGGGCCCGAAAGAAAGGTAGGAGGCCATGACGAAAGGTCTGCA
>NZ_QRLS01000038.1:0-2037 GCF_003472325.1 Collinsella sp. AM12-1 | reverse complement strand
GCGGGAATCTGGGCGTACACATTTCCTACACAGTTTGGAATTCTCAGCTGTATTTAAAAGTAATAAAGAGGGGACCTCGTTTCCGAGATCCCCTCCTCCGTCTATCTATAGAAATAGGCTTTCAAAGCCTTAGGCCAAGAGCTTGCGACCGGACTCCTCGATCGCGTCAAGTGCTGCATCAGCCTCGGCGGCATCCGCGCCCTTAGCGAAGATGTACAGCTTAATCTTGGGCTCGGTGCCAGAAGGACGGACGATACCCTTGTTACCACCCTCGAGATCGAACTCAATGACATTAGCCTTCGGCAGGCCGTTCACGCAGGTGTTGTAATCCACGACGGCCTCAATCTTGGAACCGGCGAGCTCCGCGGGCGGGTTCTCGCGCAAACCAGCCATGATGCCGGCCATCTTTGCCGCACCCTCAGCGCCCGGATAGCTTAGCGAAATCGTCTTGTTGTGATAGTAGCCATACTTCTCGTACAGCTCGTGCATCGCATCGGCAAGGTTCTTACCCTGGAGCTTGTAATACTGCGCCATCTGGCAAATCAGAAGCGAAGTGCTCACGGCGTCCTTGTCGCGCACGTGGTCGCCGGCCAGATAGCCGTAGCTCTCCTCGAAACCGAAGATAAAGCGATCGATCTCGCCAGCATCGGAAAGAGAAGTAATGATGTCGCCGATGTACTTGAAGCCCGTCAGGCAGCGGCGAAGCTCAAAACCGTACTCGTCGGCCAGAGCGTCAACCATGGCGGAAGAAACGATAGTAGTAACGGCAACCTTCTTAGTGAGGTCCTCACCGCGGGCAGCACGGGTCTTGCAGATATAGTCGAGCAGCAGAACGCCCATCTCATTGCCGGTCAGCAGCAGATAGTCATCGCCATTTTTAACGGCAACGCCAACACGGTCGGCGTCGGGATCGGTTGCAAGCAGCAAATCAGGGTGAACCTGCTCGCAGAGATCGATGCCCTTCTGCATGGCCTGACGGATCTCGGGGTTAGGATACGGGCAGGTCGGGAAATCGCCGTTAGGCTCCTTCTGCTCGGGAACAACCGTGACATCGGTGATGCCAGCGCGCTCGAGCACCGTAGTAACGGGAATGAGGCCGGTGCCGTTGAGCGGAGTGTAGACGAGCTTAAGCGGAGCGCCAGCGATCTCCTCGGCAGAAAGGTTAGTCACGCCGCGCGCGAGAACGGCGTCGTAATAACGCTCGAGGCACGAGTCGTCGATCCATTTAACCAGACCCTGCTCAAGAGCCTCATCAAAGTCCATGGACTTCACGCCGGTGAATGTATCGGTCTCGGCGATAGCCTTAGAAATTGCATCGGCGGCCTCGCTGGTGATCTGGCAGCCATCGGGGCCATAGGCCTTATAGCCGTTATACGGCGCTGGGTTATGGCTAGCGGTCATGCAAATGCCACCGGAGCACTTAAGATCACGGACGGCCCAGGAGAGCGTCGGCACAGGAGAAATCTTGGGATACACGAGGGCAGTCACGCCGTTTGCTGCAAGAATGGCAGCCGTAGTCTTAACGAACAGCTCACCTTTATTGCGGCTATCGCGAGCGATGGCGACCGTCGGATGCTCAAAGGTCGCATTGAGGTAGTCAGCGAATCCCTGGGTCGCACGACCGACCGTATAGATATTCATACGGTTAGTGCCCGCACCGATAGTGCCGCGAAGACCGGCAGTACCGAAGGCGAGATCCTGGAAGAAAGCGTCGGTGATGGCGTCCTCATCACCCTGCTCCTTCATCGTGTTGAGCTCAGCGAGGAGCTCCTCGTCCTTGACATTGGCAATCCAAGTATCAAGCAGCTCATGAACATCTGCCATGTGAGTCCTTCCGTCACAATCAATAAAACGACCCGTGTAAAAACAGGACAAGCGCAGCAGTGCGCTAAAGCAAATATTAGTCCATTGAGAACAGAGAACCGGCCAAAGAACGGTGAACGTCTATATTCAGCGGTGGATGATTAAATTGATTTAATTGCATAAGGAATGTTGCCCGTAAACGCAAAAAAGGGGGAGGCCGCGAGGCCTCCCCCT
>NZ_QRLS01000037.1:0-3128 GCF_003472325.1 Collinsella sp. AM12-1 | reverse complement strand
CGCTTCTAATAAAGAAGGCCAAGATTCGGGACGCAGTTCAGCGAAAAAGCTGCAAGGACTGTCCCCCACTGCCGGCAGAAAAGGAACGTCCCCATCTGCCGGATTAAGCGAGACTCTCCAGCACGCGACGGAGCTCCTGCTGGACGGCGTGGTCGCGATTACAACCCACCACGCGATCGGCCACCGCCTTGAGCGCGGGGCGCGCGTTTCCCATCGCACAGCCCGTACCGACAAAGCGAATGATCTCGTAGTCGTTCATCGAGTCGCCAAACGCCATGACCTCGTCGCGTTCGACGCCATAGTGCTCCATGAGCTGTGCGATGCCCGAGGCCTTCGACACACCGGGCTGCATGGCATCGATCCACGCGTTGCCCGAAGGCGCAAAAGTAAAGAGCTGACCGAGTTCACGCTGCAGTACGTAAGCGCTGTCCATAACGGCACCGTCATCGCAAAAGATACTCGCCTTGATGATATTTACGCTGGGATCGGGCAGCTCCCAAATACGCTCGGCATTGGGAAGGTCCTTATCGACCTCACGCACGAACTTGCACTCGTCATCGAGCAAGAAGGACTTGGTTCGGTCAAAAAGCGCAAGATGCAGATTGGGAAACGTCGCGACGGCTTGGGCGAGCCTTCGAATCGCCAGGTGCGAATACACCTCACGGTCTACCATCTTGCCGTCGGCGAAGACCTGGGCACCGTTAGCGGCGACAAAGTCCATCTTGTCGCGAACGGGCGCAAAGAACTCGCACAGGCGATCGTAGCGACGACCTGACGATGCGGCGAAATGCACGCCATGCTCGCGTAGCGCCAGAATCAGTTCGTAGGTCTCGGGAGGCACCTGGCCGTTTTCGTCAAGCAACGTGCCGTCCATATCGGATGCAATCAGTTTAAACATAGAAAAGCTCCCTTCGGGCTTGTTGGAATCGAACGTGTATCCGATTCCAACGTACCCAAAGGGAGCTCAAATAAGACTCCGCGGGCGTAAACGTTACAAGGACCTGGCAAATAGCTCACACATGCCAGAGGTCTCACGGTCGCGGCGTCAGGCGACACGCCAAAGAGTGTCCCCAACGACTAGTCGTTTAAGAACGTCCCCGATGACTAGTCGGCGTAGGTGAAGGTTGTAACGTCGAACATGCCCTCGGGGCGGATGCGGAGCGTCGGGATCACCGGCAGGGGCAGGAAAATGATGCCCATGATGGGGTCGAGCGGCGGCTCAATACCCATGGCGCGCGCCTTGACCATAAAGTCGTCGTGCTGCGCGGCAACGTCCTCGGCCGTACCCTCGCTCATAAGGCCACCGAGCGCCAGCGGAATGCGCGCCACGACCTCGCCGTTGCGCACCAGCACGTGGCCGCCCTGGCCCACGGCCTCAACGGCAGCCATCATATCCGCCGCATTGTCGCCCACCACGCACACGTTATGCGAATCGTGGCCGATCGTGGAGGCAATGGCACCACCGGTGATGGTGAAACCGCGCACCCAACCGCGACCGATATGCTTGCCGACCAAGCCCAGACCGGCGGGGCCGTCGCCGTCGACACCCTCGACCTGCAACGACACGCCACGGCCATGGCGCTCAATCAGCATAATGCGGCGCAAGTCCTCGTCAGTCTCGGGGCGAATCATGCCCGTGATAGCCATGCCCGGGATCACATCGATAACGGCCTCGCCCGGCTTAAAGGCATAGTCGAACACATCGAGCGAAAGCTTCGGCAGCTTAACGGAGGCACGCAGCTCATCGGCAAGGGCCGCAACCTCGGCCATCTCGGGTGCAATCTCGCCCACAAAGGTGCCGTCCTGCGCCACCAGGGCACCGGCGGCATATACGCGATGCGGAGCCGTGGCAAACGTCAGATCATTGAGCACCAGCAGGTCGGCACGCTTGCCCGGGGCAATCGCACCGCGTAGCTCGTACGGGTCGCGGCAGCCGTGATCCAGGCCAAACGCCTCGGCCGTGGAGAGGGACGCCATAGAGATGGCAACCACGGGGTCAATGCCGGCCTCGATAGCCACACGGCAGGCGTTGTCGATCATACCGGTCGAAAGCGCGTCGGAGGGAGCACGGTCGTCGGTCGCAAAGCAGCAGCGGCGGGCACGGGCGGGGTTTTCCAGCAGCATCGGCGACAAGTTGGCCAGGTCATGGCTGCACGTACCCTCGCGCAGCATCACATACATGCCGCGGGACAGCTTGTCGAGTGCCTCCTCGGGAATCGTCGACTCGTGGTCGGCGATAATGCCCGCCGCGGCATAGGCGTTGAGGTCCTTTCCGGCAACGAGCGGCGCGTGGCCGTCAACCTGCTTGGACGGCGTCTGGTTGGCAGCATCGATGCGAGCACAGGTCTCGGGGTCGCCCATAAAGACGCCCGGCAGGTTCATCATCTCACCCAGACCGAAGACATCGCCCGGATACTCGGCAAAAAACGCCTGCATATCGGCGGCGGTAATGACGGCACCGGCCTGCTCATCGGGCAGCGCGGGCACGCACGAGGGCATCATGTACTTGATGGAAATGGGCGCGCGACGGCCGTCCTCGATCATAAAGCGCAGGCCGTCCAGGCCGGAAACGTTGGCAATCTCGTGGCTGTCGGCAATGGCAGTGGTGGTGCCGCGCGTCGCCGCCATGCGCGCATACTCAGCAGGGCGGATGTTCGAAGATTCGATATGCAAGTGCCCGTCGATAAAACCGGGGGCAAGATAGCGGCCCTGGCAGTCGATGACTTCAGCCGCCTCGTAGGTGCCAGCAGCGTCATCGCGACCGTCGTAGAGCACGCCGACGATTACGCCATCCTTGACGGCAACGCTACCGGGCGCCACGCGCTGGCCATATACGTCGACAATCTGCGCATTGGTAAACAGCGTGTCGACGGGCACGCGACCCTCGGCAGCGTCGATCACAGACCTCATGACCTCAACGGACATACATACTCCTTTAACCGTAGAAAAAAGCTGCGGGGCGGACAGACCTTCACCGCAGCAAACCAATAGCCATTGTATGCCCAAAAGAAAGTCCCGCTAACACCCCTTCCGCTTAACGGCACACGCCGCTTGGCGCAATGGGGACAGGCTGCTTTGTACCAATGACTGAACTGCGTCCCGAATCTTGGCCTTCTTTATTAGAAGCG
>NZ_QRLS01000036.1:0-4865 GCF_003472325.1 Collinsella sp. AM12-1 | reverse complement strand
GCCGCGCTGGCCGTGGCGCTCGGCGTGTTCGGGGCCGTGCTCGCCGTTGCCGGGCGCCTGCCGCTCGGGCCCGCTCCGCTTGCGGCCGCGTGGGCGGGCATCGTGCTGGGCAGCCTGCCCCTCTACGCGCTGTGGCTCGGCGTGGCCCTGCGCCTCGGCCGCAACGCCGCCATCGGCGCCGGCGCTGCGGGGGTGCTCCTCGCGTTCTTCTCGGTGGGCGGACTTGCGCACGGCCTCATGACCGGCGAGCTCACCGGTGCCCTGGCGACGCCCCTGAGCTGGGTGCCGCTCGCCTGGCCCGCTCGCCTGGGGTCGCTCGGGGTGGAGGCCTTTATCGACGCCGCGCGTGCGGCGAGCCCTCTCCTCACGACTGCGCTCGCGGGCCTCGTGCTCACCCTGGCAGCCGACGCCGTCCTTCTCGCCTGGTTCTGCCGCTTCGAAGACGGGAGGGTAGATGCGTAGAAAGCCGCTCGCCGCTGTGCTCGTCCTCCTCTCCGCAGCGCTCGTCCTGGGCGGGAATGCCCTGCTCGACGCCGGCTGGGGATCGGCGCTGCGCTCGATCGCCGACCGCGTGCTGCCCAACCCTGAGATCGCCATGTGGGCGCCCGCGCCCGAGCCCGGCAGCCACGTGAGCTCCTTCGCCGACGCCACCGGGGCGGGGGCAAACTACGTCTACCTGGTGGACGCGGCGGATGACAGGGGCAATGTCAGAGAGCTCCAGCTCATCTTCTTCGGGCGGGAGTCGAACGGCGAGGGCTGGCTCGAGATCGAGGCGCGCGGCGGCTCGGGCGTGCGCTACCGCGTGTGCGACGCGGCCGAGGCAACCGTGGCTGCGTGCAGGGCTCTAGACCGCTGGGCGCGGCGCTAGTACAATTCCGACGAGAGTTTCAGGAGGTCAACATGGCGAGGATACTGGCAGTGGATGATGAACGGGCGATCCTCGACGCGCTCGCGCGCGTCCTCGGCCGCGACGGCCATGAGGTCGTCAGGGCGGCGGACCCGACGGCGGTCCCGGGGATGGACCTCTCGCGCTTCGACCTCGTGCTCTGCGACGTCATGATGCCGGGGCTCGACGGCTTCGAGCTCGTGCGGCAGATCCGCCCGGACTTCGACGGGCCCATCGTCTTCCTGACCGCGCGCGTGGCCGAGGAGGATGCCGTGACCGCCTACGGCCTGGGCGCCGACGACTACGTCCGCAAGCCCTTCGGGGCCGCGGAACTGCGCGCCAAGGTCGCGGCCCATCTACGCCGTGAGCGCCGACCGCGCTCGCACGCCCTCTCCTTCGGGGAGGTGCGGATCGACCTCGGGGCGCGCGGCCTCGCCGTGGGCGACAAGGCCGTGCCGCTCACGCCCACCGAGTACGCCATCTGCGAGTACCTCGCCCGCCGCCCCGGGCAGGTCATGAGCCGCGCGCAGATACGCGAGGCGGTGCTCGGCTGGGAGAGCGACGCCGACGACGCGGCCATATCCATGCAGGTCAGCCGCGCCCGGAGGAAACTCTCCGAGGCCGGCGCCGATCCGATCGCGACCGTCTGGGGGATGGGGTACAAGTGGCAGCTCTGAAGATCGGAGCGCGAGGTCGCGGGGGCATGCCGCTCTCCTTCGTCATCGCGCGCTACTTCGCCTACGCGTTCGCGGCGGTCGCCACGGCGTGGCTCGCCTCGTTCATGGTGCTCTCCGTGGCGATCAACGCGGGCTTCGTCTACGAGGCAAGCTGGGGGCCGGCCAATGCGCGCGAGGTCGCGGAGGGCCTGGCACGCGACGGCGTCTGCGGGCAGCAGGACGTGCCGACGGCCTACCGCTACCTCATCCTGAACAAGGACGGATACGTGCTGATGACAGACCTCGAGGGCACGCGGCTCGAGGATGCGACGGAAATGGCCAGTACGGCACTCGCCGCGGATCCGGGCACAGTGGAGATCGAGGGCGGGGGCTCGGGCTTCACCTACGCTGCGTTCCCACTCAAGGGCGGCGGGGCCTGCGCACTCGTCAGCGAGTACCTGCCGCAGTGGGTCTCGCGCGATCTCGCCAGCCTGCTTCCCAACCCGCAGAACCTCATGCTCGTCGGCGCCGCTGTGGGAAGCGCGCTCGCGCTCGCGCTCGTGGCGCGTCGTGCGAGCCGCGTGATCTCGCGCAAGATGGCGCCGCTCGCGGAGGCGGCGGGGCGCGTCGGCGCGGGAGAGCTCGACTTCGCGGTCGGCAGCACCAATGTGCGCGAGGTGAACGACGTCCTCGCCGCGATGGACGCCATGCGGGCCTCCCTCGCCGAGTCGCTCGAGGCCCGCTGGGCCGCGGAGCAGGGGCAGCGCGAGCAGATGACGTCGATCGCCCACGACCTCAAGACGCCGCTTACTGTGCTGCGCGCCAACGCCGACTTCGTGGCGGAGGAGCTGGAAGACGAGAATGACAGCGACCTCTCGGCCGCCGCGCGCGACATAGCCGGCAGTGTCGAAAGGCTCGACGACTACGTGCGCCTGCTCATCGAGGCCTCGCGCGGGTTCGGCGGGGCGGAGAGGGCCCCCATGCGGCCGGCCGAGCTCTGCGAACAGGTCCTCGCCGAGGCCGCCCAGATCGCCCGGGCGCGAGGCGTGACGCTCAACGCGGCCACGGGCCCCGCTGTCGCGGGCGCGCCCGAGGCCCTACTCGACCGAACCGCCCTGGCGCGAGCCGCCGCGAACCTCGTGGCCAACGCCGCCGAGCACGCGCGCTCGCGCGTGGCGGTCTCCTGCGACGTCGCGGGCGGCCACCTCGTCATCGAGGTGGCCGACGACGGACCGGGCTTTTCTCCCGCCGCCCTCGAACGCGGCTGCGAGCGCCTCTTCACAGACGACTCGTCCCGCTCCTCGCGCGACGGAGGCCGCCACTACGGGCTCGGCCTCCACGTCGCCTCCGAGGCCGCGAGCGCCCACGGGGGCTCCGTCTCGCTCGCCAACAGCCCCTCGGGCGGCGCGGTGGTCACCATCGCGGTCCCCCTGTGCGGGGCCTGACGAATCAGGCCCCGCACACTGGCATGCCTCGCAACCAAACGCCTCCCGAATAATTCATGAGGCCGTACTCGTATTCGAGCCTGTCTATCTCCGCGGCGAGGGCCTCCGTCATGTAGAAGGTTTTCGTGCGGCCCGTCGACTTCGCCAGGTGGTCGTACCTGTTCGAGAGGTCCTCGGGGATTCTCAGGACTGCGGTGGCGGTTGCCATGATGCACCTCCCGGTTAGATGCAATACGTGTATTACATTCTGTCACATCACCCGCACCGGCGTACGGCCGCATCTGCTCTTTTACCTTACATTATGTCAACCGGCCCATGGTCGGCTTATTCAGCCGGATTAAATCAAGCATTAAATCAATCCAGACCTATAAGGGGCGGCGGAAATCCATTGAGGAATGAGGGCGCCGTCCCTAGGTCGGCTCCTCGATGGCCGCGGCTGAATTCCCCTGCCATCGTCTGCGTGGGTTCCGGCACGGGGTTCTGGCACTGCTCGAGTGGGGCACAAGACTCGGCTGTCGGTCGTGCCGGACGGCATACGTTTTGAGACCGGCAAGCTGTTGCCGGCTCGAGGACAGCGGCCCGGTGCACCGGGCCGATCGATAGAGGACTCAGGTTCACAGCGCAGTTTCTTGGGGCTCGCATATATAGGAAGACTTGATCGGCAATCGATTTTAATGAAGTCGACAGCGCGTGTCAGAGCTTTCAACAAACCGCAGGTAAATCCGTGTACCAAAAATTGGTACACGGATTTACCTGCGATGTTCATGCTTGGTCAAAAGCCCATCAAGCGATATATTCATTATTTTAATGCGCGCGCCTGAGCTTTTGGCTGAAGTGGCAGTCCGACCGCCGGCAGGCGGCCACGCTATGTCCAAAGGCCACGCCTACTCCCAGTGCCCGGCTACGTCGACGACCCAGTGCTGCCCGTCGAGTTCCTGCCGCAGGGCTACATCAGGGACGTCTTATTGGGGGACGACCACATGGAACCCCGGGAGATCAAGCTGTACGGCTGATCCATCCGTCAACAACATGTCAAAGCCCCAAAACCCAACAGGATCGCGAACGAGGGGATGAATTGACCGCCCGGGTATTTGCGCCCGGGCGGTCAATTTTATCAACCATGGGTGCGATTCTGTGAGGCCATTTTTCTGGCATCCGCCGTTTGCTCCGGTCTCAACGCACCCATCGACCGTTCAGTTATCTTTGCGAACGCGACCACGTGCGCATTTGTCGAACAATCAAATGTCCGACAATGTCTGACGGAGCTGTCAGACATTCACGCACGAACAGGTGAGCTTCGCGAGCGATTGTAGGCAACTAGTAGCCCCAGCTGCGTCTTTAGCGCAGGTTCGACGTCTGACATCTTGAATGTCTGACGTTGAACGAAGCTGGTTGATAACAAGCAGGTGGAATAAACATGGAGCCCGACACCTCTCGCGCAATCGGCGCGCGGCAAGGGTCTGGCCCATCTCATATGTTGCCAACGCTAACGGTGAACCTGAGCGCCCGGGCACATTCTTTGTTGGCTGAAACCGGCATAGCAACTAGCGGAAGGCATCATCGAAGGAGTGTGCTGGAAAGCACCCGTCTCCTTAACTGTTAGAAATGCAAGTTAATAATCTACGTGGTCAATGTGATACCGTTGAACCCGCGTATCGATACCGCTCAGCCATTCGCCTCGCCCCCGTCGCACGTATCTTCATCCGGTCTGTTACTTTTAATCTAACGATTCTTTGAGGAACGTAGGTGCTTCTGAATGTACTGTCGACTTCTTCTCAAACTGATCCTAAGAGACAAGGCCGCATGGATCTCTACGCTCGTTCTTGCCGCGGCCTTCTCCGTCCCCATTGCGTTCAATTCACCCATCTACGGGCCCTT
>NZ_QRLS01000035.1:0-5344 GCF_003472325.1 Collinsella sp. AM12-1 | reverse complement strand
TGAATGTGGGAGGTGTTCGGATAAAGTCGATAATCAAGGCACGGCACGACCTTTCGAAATGCAACCGAGAGGTTCTTTTAGAGCGCCCACGCGTTGGGTACCCTGTTAGATATATGCCGAGTATCTAACGAAGGATTCACTATGCCCTGCAATCAATTCCCGTTGACCCAGCGCCGTAAAGCATGGGGCCGCATCACCATCCTATTCGCGCTCATCGCGCTGGCGATCACCGTGCTTCCCACGGCGTCGTTCGCCGGCACGGACACCGCAGGCAACGTACTTGCGACCGACAATGACGCCAATCCGTCCGGCGTTGAGGGTGACCTGTACTGGGCCGGTCAGGCCCTCAACTTGGATGATGTGTCCATCGACCGCGATATCATCGCCGCGGGCGATACCCTCTCAATTCGCGACTGCAAGGTGGGCGGCGCCATTCGTCTTGCGGCGCGCACGATTGATATCGCCCAGACCACGGTTGATGGCAGCGTGACCGTTGCTGGCCAGCATGTCGTTCTCAATTCCGACAGCACCGCCAACTGTTTCTACGCGATAGGCGAGACGGTTGCCTTGCGAGGCTCCACCAAGTCGGCAGCGCTTGCGGGCGATACGGTGACCATCGATGGCACCGTCGAGGGCGATGTCGAGGTTTGGGCCGACAAGCTCATCCTGGGCAAGAACGCCCATATCACCGGCACCGTGAACGCGCACGTCTCCGAGGACCCCGAGCGCGCCGCGGGAGCCGAGGTCGGCGCACTCAAGATCGACCGCACCGAGAACGAGGATACTTCCACCGTTAACGATGTCATCGGCGGTATCGTCGCCGCGGCACTCTCGACCTGCTTTGTCGCTCTGCTGCTCGAGCTCGTCTTTCCGCGTGCGACTGCCAGCGCCGCCGGTATGCTCCACCAGCGCCCCATGCCCCTGTGGGTGAGCGGTCTTCTGGGCACGATTGCTATCGTCCCCGCCGTCCTACTGCTGATTATCTCTATCGCCGGTCTGTCGCTTGCCGGAGCCCTCATGTGCGGTGTCATTGGCATCGCGCTGGTGTCGAGTGCCTTTGCAGGGTGTGCGATTGCACGCATGGTCGGACACAGCCAGAACCGCTACGCCATGGCAGCCGTTGGTGGCGTAATCGCAGGCGCCCTCACGGGGCTTCCCCTCGTAGGCGGCTTCATCAGCGGCGTGGCCTTTGTCTTTATGCTCGGCTACATCATCCAAATCATCTGGCGCAACGCCCACCTCAAGCCGCAGCAGCCGGCTAACACGCCGGGACTCCCCACCGCTTAACCACCAACTACCACAAAGGGGACAGGCACCTTTGTGGTGGTGCAGGCCGTCTCAATCCCCGTGCACCAAAAAGGGCGCCGACCATCGCGGTCGACGCCCTTTCTTGTTAAACACTATAAAGCCCAGCGCTTATTTGTTGACCTGACCGGCGCGGACGGCAGCCTTCTTGCGGTCGGTGGCGTTGAGCAGACGCTTGCGCAGACGAATATTCTTGGGAGTAATCTCGACCAGCTCGTCGTCGGCGATATACTCCAGCGCCTCCTCCAGCGAGAAGGTGCGGGGCGGCACCAGCTGGACGGAGATATCGGAGGTCGAGGAACGCTGGTTGCCCAGGTTCTTGGTACGGGCGATGTTAACGACCATGTCGCCGGCCTTGCTGCGCTCGCCCACGATCATGCCCTCGTAGCACTCGGTGCCCGGTTCAACAAACAGCTGGCCGCGCTCCTGCAGCGTACCCAGAGCGTAGGCAACGGCCTTCTCGGTGGTCATGGAGATCATGGCGCCGTTCTGACGGTTGCCGATCTCGCCGGCGTAGGGACCGTACTCCAGGAAGGTGTGGTAGAACACGCCCTCGCCGTGGGTGACATTCATGATGCGGTTCTTAAGACCCATGATGCCGCGGGTCGGGATCTTGAACTCAAGGTGCGTCACGATGCCCGAGGTATCCATGCTCGTCATGATGCCGCCGGAGGTACCGAAGACCTCAACGACCTTGCCCGAGTACTCGTCCGGGCACTCGACGACGGCCTGCTCGACGGGCTCCATCTTGTTGCCGTTCTCGTCCTTCTTAAACAGAACGCGGGGACGGCCGACCTGGAACTCAAAGCCCTCGCGGCGCATGGACTCCATCAGGACGGACAGGTGCAGGATGCCGCGGCCAGAGACCTCGACGCCGCTCTTGTCCTCGAGCTCCTCGATCTTCATGGTCACGTTGTTCTCGGCCTCGTTGAACAGGCGCTCCTTGAGCTGACGGGCGCCCACGATGTCACCGTCGCGGCCGACGAGCGGGGAGGTCGAAGCCTCAAAGACGATGGACAGGGTCGGCGGGTCGATCTCGATGGGCTCGAGCTCAACGGGGTTTTCGATATCGGTGTAGACATCGCCGATATCGGTGCGATCGATGCCCACGACGGCGGCGATGTCACCAGCGCCGACTTCCTGGCACTCGGTACGGCCCAGGTAGTCGAAGGTAAAGAGCTGCTTGACGGTAGCGGTAGCGCTGGAGCCGTCGTTCTTGACAACCAGGATCTGGTCGCCCTGGTGGATGGTGCCGGAGTACACGCGACCGATGCCGATACGGCCAACGAAGTTGGAGTGGTCGATGGTCACGCACTGCATGGCCAGCGGGGCGTTCTCGTCAACCTCGGGCGCGGGCATGTCGTCGATGATCATATCGAGCAGCGGATACATGTCCATGTTGCCGTCGTTGGGGTCAAGACGGGCAAAGCCATTCATAGCGCTAGCGTAGACCACGTGCTCCATGGCGAACTCGAGCTGGTCGTCGGTGGCGCCCAGGTCGGCCATGAGGTCCAGGCAGTCGTTGTAGGCCTTCTCGGGGTTAGCACCCGGACGGTCGATCTTGTTGATGACGATCATGATCTTAAGGCCGGTGTCGATAGCGTGACGCAGCACGAAGCGGGTCTGGGGCATGGGACCCTCAAAGGCGTCGACCAGCAGCAGGGCGCCGTCGGCCATACGCAGCACGCGCTCGACCTCGCCACCGAAGTCGGCGTGGCCCGGGGTGTCGATGACGTTGATCTTGACGTCCTTGTACTCGATAGAGATGTTCTTGGCGAGAATCGTGATGCCGCGCTCGCGCTCCTGGTCGTTAGAATCCAGAACGCGGTCCTCGACCTGCTGGTTGGCACGGAAGGCGTCCGTGGCACGCAGGAGCTTGTCGACCATCGTCGTCTTGCCGTGGTCGACGTGAGCGATGATGGCGATGTTCCTCAGATTGTCTACGCGCATGTAGTTCCCCTATCTTCTATCCATATACAAACGGCACGCGTATGCGGCCCGCCCAGCGATACAACGCTCAGCGGGAATATTGAGCCTTTTACCGAAAACTCGTTTATTTTAGCGATTTTAGATGAGAGGGGTTTCCTCACCTGCAGGTTCAGGGTCGCTCCACATAAAACCATCGCCGGCGCCCATGCCCTCATACAGCACATATGCCGAAAAACCACTCTCGAGCGTGGTTTCGAAGAAGCTCACGAGCAGAGCATCGTGATAGCCGCCGTCAATCTCGACGCAGCCGGTGTAGCCGATGGCATAGCGGGCGATACGGCCCAGGCCCTCGTCCTTAAGACCCATCTTGTGCTCGGAAATAAAGTTGGTGGCAGCCTCGAGGCATGCCTCCTCGCCGTCCTCGTCGAGTGCCGCCAGATACCGGTTGGACGCGGCATCTTCGATCGCAACGACAACGCCGGGGTTCTCACCGGCGGCAAGATCGTCTAAAAATGCCCCGATGAGGTCACACACCATGGCGTCGAGCTCGGCGGAGACGTTACCGGCGTCCTGCATATCCTGTGCCATCTTTAGACCTTCCCATCGAGTCTGGCGTCGTTACAGTTCTTGTGCCTCGGCGGCGATCTTGGCGGCAGCGTCGCGGGCGCGCATCATATCCATCGCGCGCTTGTCGAGCACCTTGATCTGACTGGTCAGCATTACCGCATCGACCACACCCCAGATCACGAGGCCCGTAGAGATCGAAAACCCAAGCGCACCAACTGTACCACGAAGGCGCGAGCAGATTGCCGCGACAAGGGCGGAGATGACAACCATCTTGATAAACGAGCCGCGGCGTTCGCGAAGCGTGCGGGCCTGCGTCACATAGGCAATGCGAGCCGCCTCAGAAGCCTCCGAGCGCATCTGGGCCTCGCGGGCGATCGCAGCCGCCTCGGCCGACATACCGCCGGCCATCAGCGAACGCTCCGCATCCTGGCCGCCCCGCATTTAGAAGTCATCGGGGGAGAGCGTATGGACGAACTCGTCGAACTTCTCGAACTCCTGCTCGTCGTCGACTTCCTCGGCGTGGGTAGAAACAGTGCCCAGGCGATTCATGATGTCGTCCTCCACGAACATGGGAGCATTGCTGCGCACGGCAAGGGCGATGGCATCGCTGGGGCGGGCATCGATCTTGCGCTCGTCACCATCGGCCAGTACGACAATCGTCGCGTAGAACACCGGCGGCTCGGCGCGAACGATCTCGATGCGCTCGAGCTTGGCGCCCAGGGCGTCAACGGTATCGAGCAACAGGTCATGGGTGATCGGGCGCTCGGCGCGGCCGCTATCGATGCCGCGGCTGATGGCAGCAGCTTCAAACGAACCAGTCTGAATGGAAAGGGAACGCAGCGGCGCGGGCGAGTCCGATTTGCCGCAGCGCTCACGAAGCACGATAAGCGATGGCACGGGACCGGCGGCCATGACGATGGTCTCTATGTCGACACGAACCATGGAACACCTCCGGTACGTAGCGGTTAACACGCGGCAGGGTCGCCGCATTGAATAGCTATACTACCCAATCTTTCGCACAGCACACAAAACCAAAATGAGATTTATCGCAGACAAGAAAAAGCCCCGAGGCAACGCCCCAGGGCTCTTCACAGTTTTGATGGTGGACCTGACAAGATTCGAACTTGTGACCTCCCGGTTATCAGCCGGACGCTCTAACCAACTGAGCTACAGGTCCATCATGGTGGAGGTTAGGGGGATCGAACCCCTGACCTCAGGCTTGCAAAGCCCGCGCTCTCCCAGCTGAGCTAAACCCCCACGGAGACAGTAATAAACACCCCAGCGGCGACTCGGCTCTCGCTGGGGTGTTTATTGCGAAAGAAAGTGGTGGACCTGACAAGATTCGAACTTGTGACCTCCCGGTTATCAGCCGGACGCTCTAACCAACTGAGCTACAGGTCCATCGCGTAAGGGATATATTAGACGAGTCGTTACGCGCGCGTCAACAACTTTTTTGAAAATCTTTGGGAGGGGTTCGCCCCGGCCGCGCGGCGGCATATGAAGTCGCCTGCTCGGACAGTCCTGACTCGCACGGAGAGCACAT
>NZ_QRLS01000034.1:0-6789 GCF_003472325.1 Collinsella sp. AM12-1 | reverse complement strand
TGAGTCCTGAGGCTGTTGCAATGAAAATGAGAATCAAGGAGTGGATAAACCCTTTTCCCAACCGCCGAAGACACACGTAAACAGCATGTCCATGAGGGTATAATTTGCACCGTATGTCTGCACAACGCCTGTGCGCGTACGGTTTTACTCGGGCTACCGTCCATTTCCGTGGAGGCACGGTTCGGCGGCCCTAACAAGAGAGGGGTTCTATGTATAAGATCCTGGAGAAGACGCAGTTCTCGGAGAAGGTGTTCAAGTTCCGCATCGAGGCGCCCGCAATCGCCAAACATGCGCACGCTGGACAGTTCCTCATGGTTCGCGCCAACGAGACGGGCGAGCGCGTCCCGTTTACCCTAGCTGGTTGGAACGGTGACGAGGGCTGGGTCGAGTTCATCTTCATGGTGATCGGCAAGACCACCGAGATGCTTTCCACCTATGAGGCCGGCGAGTCACTGCGCGACGTCGTGGGCCCGCTGGGCGTTCCCACCGAGATGGCCGAGGGCCCCTGCGCCGTCATTGGCGGCGGCGTCGGCCTGGCAATTGCCTTCCCGGTCGCCAAGCACCTGGTCGAGACCGGCCACGAGGTCCACGCCATCATGGGCGCCCGCACCAAGGACCTCCTGCTCATGGAGGACCAGTTCCGCGAGCTCCTCGACGAGGACCACATCCATATCACCACCGATGACGGCTCCTACGGCGAGCAGGGCGTTGTCACCGCTCCGCTGGAGCGCCTGCTGCAGGACAAGGCCGTGAGCCAGGTCTTCTGCGTCGGCCCCGTTCCGATGATGAAGTTCTCGACCCTCACCGCCCAGAAGTACGACACCCCCATTACCGCGTCCCTCAACCCCATCATGGTTGACGGCACCGGCATGTGCGGCTGCTGCCGCGTCGAGGTGGGCGGCGTGACCAAGTTCGCTTGCGTCGACGGCCCCGACTTCGATGCCACCCTGGTCGACTGGGATGACCTTCGTGCCCGCCAGGCCGCTTACCGTTCCGAAGAGGGCGAGTCCCTCAAGGCTTATGAGGAAAAGAGCTGCGCATGCCACTAGTTAACGGTCGTTTCGTTGCCGATATGAAGTCGCCCCGCACCCCCGATAACGAGGAGCCGGCTGCCGAGCGCGCCTGCGACTTCCGCCCCGTCGACAAGGGCTTCACCGAGGAGATGGCGCTGGCCGAGGCCGAGCGCTGCCTCAACTGCAAGAAGCCGTTCTGTGTTGAGGGCTGCCCCGTCAACATCAACATCCCCCGCTTTATCGAGCAGATCCGCGCGAAGGACTTCGGCGGCGCTCTCGATACCATTCGCGAGGACTCCATGCTTCCCGCCATCTGCGGCCGCGTCTGCCCGCAGGAGAACCAGTGCGAGGGCAATTGCATCCGTGGCAAGAAGTCCGAGCCCGTGGCCATCGGCCAGCTCGAGCGCTTCCTGGGTGACCGCCCCGAGCTCGCCTCCACGCCCAAGATGGCCCCCAAGAACGGCAAGAAGGTCGCTGTCGTCGGCTCCGGCCCGTCCGGCATCACCTGCGCCGGCGAGCTCGCCCGTAACGGCTTTGACGTCACCGTCTTTGAGGCCTTCTTCACCGGCGGCGGCGTGCTGGTCTACGGCATCCCCGAGTTCCGTCTGCCCAAGGCAGTCGTCAAGCGCGAGATTGACGGCCTGGAGGACATGGGCGTCAAGTTTGAGTACAACTCCGTCGTGGGCAACATGGCCACGGCCGAGGAGCTGTTCGAGCAGGGCTTCGACGCCATCTACGTGGCGACCGGCGCTGGCCTGCCCAAGTTCCTCAACGTCCCCGGCGAGAACCTGCCCAACGTCTTCTTCGCGAACGAGTACCTCACCCGCGTGAACCTGATGAAGGCCAACAAGTTCCCCGAGTACGACACCCCCACCAAGCACGGCAAGAACGTCGTTGTCTTTGGCGGCGGCAACGTGGCCATGGACGCCGTCCGTACCGCCAAGCGCCTGGGCGCCGAGCACGCCATCATCGCCTACCGTCGTACCGAGGACGAGATGCCCTGCCGTCGCGCCGAGCTGCACCATGCTAAGGCCGAGGGCGTCGAGGTTCTGCCGCTCGTCTCCCCGCTCGAGTTTGTCGCTGGCGAGGACGGCTCCGTGTGCGCCGTCAAGGTCCAGAAGATGGAGCTCGGCGAGCCCGACGAGTCCGGCCGCCGTCGCCCGGTGCCCATCGAGGGCGCCATCGAGGAGATCCCCTGCGACGTCGCGATCTCGGCTATCGGCACCAACGCCAACCCCTTCGCTGCCAAGATCGGCGGCAAGATGGAGCTCAACAAGTGGGGCTACATCGTCGCCGACGAGGAGACCGGCCAGACCACCGATCCCCGCATCTGGGCCGGCGGCGACATCGTCACCGGTGCCGCTACGGTCATTCTGGCGATGGGCGCCGGCAAGAAGGCCGCCGCTTCGATCACCAAGAGCCTGCTGGGCGAGTAATCACCTGCAGCACTAGCCATCAAACGGCAAAGTCCCCGTCGAGCACACGCCCGGCGGGGACTTTTTTCTATGCCGGCCGCCCCAACCACCACGATGGGGCAGGCACCTTTGTGGTGGTTGGGGACTTGCCCGGTCGTTTTGTCTCAATCTGTAACAGCTGGAGTCCGTTGAGCCCTGCAGTTGTTACAGATCGAGATATTGTGCCGGCCGCCCACGCCGCATCTCAATCTGTAACAGTTAGAGACCAAATATGCCGCCTGGTGTTACAGATCAAGACGTTGGGCTGACGGCCGAACGGTTCATCTAAATCTGTAACAGTTAGAGCCATTTTCGCTGGCTTGGTGTTACAGATCGAGATTTTGCAAAAGCCGAGGATAGGCACTGCCGCCAAGGCCTTTCCCTCGGCCTAAAACAAAACCCCCACAAAGGTGCCTGTCCCCTTTGTGGGGGTTTGGTCGGCTAGCCTTCGAGCTGGGCGACTTTGTAGCGGTAGGCAGCGGCGATAACGTCTTTGCAGCCTTCGCGGCCCAGCTTGGCGCGGTTGACGACGATGTCTTTACCGCTCGTCATCTTCCACTTTCCGGCGCTATAGCGCTTATAGAACGCCTCGCGCGCCTTCTGCTGCTGCTTGACCAGCTTGGCGCCCTTCTTTTTGTTAAGGCCGCGCTTCTTGCGCACGATCTCGACGCGGTCCTCAAAGGGTGCGGTCACCAACACGGCAATGTGGTTGGGGTTGTTGCGCAGCAGATAATCGGACAGGCGGCCTTCGATAATGCAGCTCTCGGTCTCGCCCAGATCCAAAATCACCTGGCTCATCTTTTGGAACAACTTGTCCGAGTACGAACGCGCATCGTAGCGGTCGGGCAGAAACGCCATGTTCTCCACGGCCAGGCGCTCGTCGTAGGCGGCCATCTTGTCGAGCGACTCGCCCGCGCGCAGCGACGCACGCACCAGCAGATCGTTATCGTACAGCGGAATCCCCAACTCGTCGGCAAGCATGCGACCAATCTCGTGGCCCTCGGCGCCAAAGTCGCGCGCGATGGTAATGACCACAGGATTCTTCTTATTCTCCAGATCGCTCATCGCGATTCCTTTCTCTATGTGACAAAGGGGCTGTCCCTTTGCCACATTCTACGCTGCCACCATTCGCCTCTGATATGCGCGGACCAGCAGCGAGATACCAAAGTTGAGCACAAAGTACATCGCAAACACCAGGCCGTAGAGCATAAGCACCTGCGACAGATCGATCGCGTGGGCCATCACGACGTTTGCCGTGTACATGAGTTCGGCCACGTTAATGCCCGAAAGATACGAGCTGTCCTTAATGACGGTCGTGCACTGGCTAAACAGCGCCGGGATGATCGTCTTAAACGTCTGCGGCAGAATGATGTAGCGCATGGTGGCAAAGAAGCCAAAACCCTGGCTCTGCGCTGCCTCAAACTGGCCGCACGGAATCGAGTTGAGGCCTCCGCGCACAATCTCGGCCATAACGGCGCTGGTAAACAGCGTAAAGGCGATGGTCGAAATCACAATGTCCAAACCCTGCACCGTAAAGTAGATAAACAGGATCCACAGCAGGTTTGGCGTGCAACGGAACAGCTCGATATAGGCGCTCACCAAAATACGGAACGGGCGGGGCGCATAGCTCTTGACGAGCGCCAGCACCGTGCCAAAGATGAGCGAGAAAAAGATCGACAGCGCCGAGATCTCGATGGTCTTAACAAAGCCGCCCCAAATGTAGAGCAGGTTGGTCGCGTTGAAGATTTCCATGCGCTAGGCCTCCTCTACGTTGTCGAGCCCCAGCTCGGCCAGGCTCACGCCGCGCGGACGCTCCTTGGAGCGGCGCTCGAGCCACTGCACCAGCATGGCGAGCGGAAAGCAGATGATGAAGTACATAAGGCAGCAGACGATGTATCCCTGCAGGTACCCGTACAGACTCACAAAGTTGTCGGAACGGTACATAAGGTCGCCGCCGGCCACAAGCGCCAGCACCGACGTGTTCTTGACTAGGTTGAGTGCCTGGTTACACAGCGGGGGCAGAATGATCTTGAACGTCTGGGGCAGCACGATGTACCAGTATGCCTGCGCACGGGTGAAGCCCTGGCTCTGGGCCGCCTCCATCTGACCGCGCGGAACCGCCTCGATACCAGTGCGGATGACCTCGGAAATGTAGGCCGCGTGATACAGGCCCACGCCTAAGAAGCCCAGCACGAACGGCGCGATGCGCACCGGCTGGTCGGCACCGGTTATGGCCTGCAAAAACTGCGGGCCGGCCATGTACATAAAGAGCACCTGCACGGGCAACGGGGTGTTCTGGTAAAACTCCACGTACACGCGGCTTATGGCGCGCAGCACGCGCGAACGAGTGGTAGAGAACACGCCCAGCAGCGTGCCCAGCACCAGCGACAGCAGCAGACCGGCAACGACCACCTGTAGCGTCACGCCAAAGCCCTCCCAGAAGGGCCCCATGTTTTGAAATGTCGTCGACCAACGGTCGGCGTCAAATAATCCTTCGAGCATTTGATTCCTTCCTTGGACGATGCGCCTATACAAGACCCCAGGTCTTGACCTCTTGGTCGAGCCAGCCGTCGGCCAGGCGATCGCAAATCACCTGATCGACCACGGCCGAAAGGTCGCAGCCCTTCTTGGTCGCCACGCCGTAGCCCTGCTCGCCAAACTTGACCTCGGGCTGCAGCAGCTCAACGGTCTCGTTCATGTAGCCGGCCAGCGTGGAGCGGTCCATGGCAAAGACGTCGATATTGCCGGCGTCGAGCGAACTCTTGATGATGGGATAGCCGCTAAAGGCCCTAAACTCGGGCTTGCAGCTAAAGCCGTTGTCCTTGATCATCTGCTCGATCAGACCCTGCGTGGTAGCACCCTGGCTCACGCCGATGACCTTGCCGTCCAGGTCCTCAATCGAGGTAAAGCCCGAGCGCTTCTTGACCATGAGTCCCACGTAGTCGGTGCGGTACGGCGTCGAGAAATCCCAGCTCTTCTTGCGCTCGTCGGTGATGGTGTAGGTCGCCGCGACCACGTCGAGTTGGCCGTTATCGATCAGCGGGCCGCGTGTCTTGGGCGTTACGTCGGTAAACTCGACAAGCTCCTGGGCGCGGGCTTCCTTGTAGCTCACGCCAAAGACGGCAGCGGCGATCTGGTAGCACAAATCGACTTCCATGCCCTCAAAGCGGCCCTTGGCGGTGTCGTAATAGCCGTAGCCGGGAACATCCTTCTTAACGCCGGCATTCAGATGGCCACGCGACTTAATGGCCGCAAGCTTGGACCCCTTGTCGGAGACCTCGCCGCTGGTGGAGTTGCCGCAACCGGTAAGCGCGGCCCCCGTCAGCGCAAGCATGCCGGCGCCAGCCAGCTGCAAAAAGTGACGGCGCGACACGGCCGCCCTCGTCATATCCGTCATGTCCATCACCGCGCCTAGTGCAGAATCTTGGACAGGAACTCGCGGCAGCGCGGGTTCTCGGGGTTATCGAAGAAGTGCTCGGGCGTGCCCTCCTCCAGAATGCGGCCGTCCTCCATAAAGATGACGCGGTCGGCCACCTGGCGCGCAAAGCCCATCTCGTGCGTCACGCAGATCATGGTGATGTCCTCCTGCGCGAGCTCAATCATAACGTCCAGAACTTCCTGCACCATCTCGGGGTCGAGTGCCGAGGTCGGCTCGTCAAACAGGATGATGGGTTGCTTGGTGCATAGGGCGCGGGCGATGGCGATGCGCTGCTGCTGACCGCCCGAGAGATTCTGCGGATACTCACCGGCCTTATGTGCCATGCCGACGCGCTTGAGCGCGGCGATAGCGATCTCGGTCGCCTCCTCCTTGCTCTTCTTTTGCAGCTTGATAGGCGCGAGCGTCAGGTTACCGAGCACCGTCATGTTGGGATACAGGTTGAACTGCTGAAACACCATGGAACTATACTTGCGAGCCATCTCCAGGTGATTCTTTTTGGTGAGCGGCGTACCGTCGATGACGACCTCGCCCGACGTGGGCTCCTCAAGATAATCGACACAGCGGATGAGCGTCGACTTACCCGAGCCGGAAGGCCCGATCATTACGAGCTTCTCGCCGCGCTTGACGGTGAGATTGATATCTTTGAGCACATGCAGGTCGCCAAAGTACTTGTTGAGATGCTTGATCTCGATCATGTCTGCCATGAATGTCCCTTCCCTGCGTTTACACGAGTTGAACTATTGTACGGAAAGAACCGCGTTTCCACAGCCCACACTGCACCCCCGTAAAGAACCCGCAATCTTCCGCCTAGTCATTGGGCGCTCATTGGGGACAGACTCAAATTGAACTGCGTCCCGAATCTTGGCCTTCTTTATTAGAAGCG
>NZ_QRLS01000033.1:0-7646 GCF_003472325.1 Collinsella sp. AM12-1 | reverse complement strand
GGCATGCCCCGCCTCTTACACCACATCTCTGTGCGCTACCGAGGGCGTCGAAATTGCAATGATACTCGCGGCGAATCGAGAGACTCTGAACCTGATTACTCCGAATGACGCCGCCGCCCTTGTATCGTTCGAAAAGCTGGGGCGTGAAGTAGTCGGCCTCGACGCCGTGATCGACATCCCCCTGGTTATCGTTGAGCTCACGCCGAAGACCAATACCTCACAGATGCTTGACCAAGAGCTTCAAAAGGCCCGCCCACGAGACAAAACGGTTCCAACGCGGTGACATGATGGTTTTGCCCAAGACCACAGTCTCGTCTACGGCTTCCGAACCCATTGGGTCACCAAGGTATAGGCCCGTGAGGTTCATATGCCATACCACGGTACCCGCTGTTCAACTGATGGCCAGACTTGGAAGCCCATATGAGGATGGCTCACCTGTCAGCATTATAGGTAGCTGGAATCGTCTAGGTCGTATGATGGAACACCGCATCGACATTACAAGAACGGCGAAACATATCGCCAAGTAATCGTTGCTGGAAATTGCATTAATTTTGCGCCCGACCACGTAGATAAGGGTCGTACTCGTCATCGAGGTTGCAGACGCAGCAGCACTCCCGCCCGGCTTCGAGGTCATCCCGGTCGAGCCCCCATTCCTCCTCACCTGAGAGACGCAGAAGAGCGTTAGCGACCGCTCGATGTCGGTTCGCTCGAGGGCCACATGGTAGGCGAGCGCCCCGCTCGCGCTCCATCGATTCCGTGGCTACGGCGAGGGTGTCGTAAATCGGGCTCATATGTATCCCTCGGGTTTATCGGTGCGGGCGTGCTTAAATTTGTTAAAATTCCTATGCGTCGAAAGACGCAAAGGAATTTGAGGTTCGTAAGAACCTCAATACTTCCTGTCTAGCGCACCCATGAACTGTTTGGGGCCCGCAAGGGAATGCAGGTAGGTCGTTCGCGGCCGGGGTGCGCACCGCATGTTAAGGCGTCGGGCAATCGCGGGTCCGACGCTTTTTTCAGGTGCATCGGCAGACATACGATCCTCCGTACCGAGTGCGGGCTGGCGACGCGCCGGCCCAATGGACGTCACGAAGTTACGCGGCGCGACCAAAAGGCTCGCGCGTCTTGCCGCAGCGGTAACATCGAAGCATTTGCACAGCTAGCAAATTCGAGCAGTTGCATGAGCTGTGGGCTGTCTTGCAGGGGGGGCGTCTGCAGGCAATTGTCCCATTGCTTCTCCAATCGGGTCTTAGTCTTCCGGCAACTCGTCGATATCCTCCGGCACCTCGATGCCCTTGACCGGGCACATGCAGCGAAGGGCCTCGCGGCGGTTCTTCGCTCGGGGGGCGAGCTGCGCCGAATGGTAATCGCCCGTGAACGTCCAGATGATGCCCGAGGTCGTCTTGTTGGCGGTGAGGCGGTACTTCCTCGCGAGCCTTTCGGCTTCACTCGTGCATTCCGAATCGCCCTCGTGCGCGTCGTCGTGGCTGCCTTCGGTGGTGTCTCCGCTGGCCGTTCGGATCTTCTTCAGGTAGAACCTGAAGCCGTTCGCGCGGCGGAACCAGTTGAGCGGGAACATCGCGTAGCGCTTGAAGGCATCGGAGTCGCCATCGGAGTTCTTCGTCATGAGCTCATCGAGGTAGAGGTCCCACGCGTCGTATATCTCATCGGCCTTGGCGCCCGCTTTCATCGCATCGCTGATCTCAGCCATGGTCTTCTCGAGAAAGATGCAGTTGCAGTGCTTGGTAGGTGAGTCGGCGATGAAGCGTGCCACATGGCGGACCTCGGCGCTCCAGCCGTCTTCGCTCCCTCCACAAGGTTCGTCTCCCTCGTTGGAGTTATCAGAAGAATAATAAGAATAATAAAAATTACTATTTATATATACATCCGTTCCCGATGAAGCCATATTGTCATCCTGCGGTTTTGCTGCGTTTCCGCAGTTAGATTGCGGTTCTGCAATTTCCTCCGACTCGACGTTTGCGCAGGCCGCTTAGATGCGACAATTTGGCGTATCGTTGTGACAAAATGACGCATCTGCGCGACCTGCGTGTTGTTGAAAACTAGAGTTTTCAACAGCTGAGATGTGACAAGTTGTCGCATCTGCCTGACCTGCGGGCTGCTGGAGATCGAAATCGAGGTTTTGTCCTCAGCGAGATGCTGAGACGGCATTCGACGGGAGTTAGATACTATGGCCGAGAAGAAGCAGGCCGGCACCCCGAAAAAAGCGGATAGCGGGCAAGGACCGCCCCTATTCGAAATTGGAATCGATTATCAGGGGTGCCGGCTACACGAACACCCAGGTGGCCCATCTCGCCGGCATTCCGATCAGCACATTGCAGACGATCATTCGCCTCGAAGCCGATCTGGGAACCGTGCGCGTCTCGAATCTGCTTTCACTTTGCCGGGTGCTGAATACAACCATAGAGTGGCTCTTCGATGCCGATATGCCGGTTGGCGATGACACCGATGCCCCAGTTGGGCAGAGGCTGGAGCTGATCACGCTGTTCAACTGCCTGAACACCGAGACTCACGGCGACTTGGTTGGCATGATGAAAAGCCTGGCGAAAGAGCCGAGCCGCCTGGTGGTCTGGCCGCGCAAGCGCGACTGATCGGATTTGCGGGCAGCCGTGTAGTTGGGTAGGGGGCTACATGGCTACACGGCTATACGGCTACATAGCTACAGAGCTATGCTGCTACAGAGCTACACTTCTACACGCATAGCCACCTACTCTTCCTGACGGTAGGGGAGGACGGCACGGCATTGAATTGCCCACGCTGCCGATTGAGCTCGTTGAGTTCTTTTGCAAGTGCCGTCTTGTCTTCGGCGAGCGCGTCGATGCCCGCGTCCACGTTCGGTTGCCGCCCCTA
The DNA here is from genome assembly GCF_003472325.1 of Collinsella sp. AM12-1. Taxonomy (NCBI): domain Bacteria; kingdom Bacillati; phylum Actinomycetota; class Coriobacteriia; order Coriobacteriales; family Coriobacteriaceae; genus Collinsella; species Collinsella sp. AM12-1. Next base: position 4,781 of record NZ_QRLS01000033.1, on the reverse strand, counting down.
TTCGAAATTGATTGACCGAAAAACTGGACTTCCTCTTCATATGCCGCCGTGGCTTCCAGCACATTTCCGCAATCTCGGAAACATCAAGTCCGCGGCGGAACATATAAGACCGATTGATGTGGCAAAAAAGAAGGAGGGGCATTACGCCCCTCCTTCTGGACAGCCTGTATCCCGGTTCCCTGCCTGCCAGTTCGCCCTCCCCGAAACCCTCGGGGCGCTGTGGGGTCAAACCCCTCCGCATGGAAAATTCTATCGCGGCCATGCCCGCCATGCGTGTCACGCACACCACGCCAAACGTCAGGTTTACCAGCCGGGGCTGAGCCCTCTTTCGAGAGCAAACGTATTTTAGCATCTACAAACTCGAAATACCCTGCCGCATTTGAGGACTACCAGGAAACGGTCTACATTGCCACGAACCTATCGAACTATGCGCGTGCACGGCTATCGAGCTACACGCCTACACGCATAGCCACCTACTCTTCTTGACGGTAGGGGAGATTTCATCTACGGCGGCTCACCTGCCCCTGCGCTATAATAGAACATGCGTTCGTTAGCCATTCGGAAGGAGTGTCGTCGTGGGGGAGTGCGAGAAATCGATCCGCTTGGTGACCGCCCTCGTGGAGTGCCGTCCAGATGGCGAATACGTCCCCTGGGGGATTAAATGGTATGACGGCACGATATACCCATTCGCCCGCATCGAGTGGTACAGCCCTCGCTCATGGGCTCTCGGTCCAAAACGCCAGTCAGAATCATGGCGCGTGGTTCTAGAGAACGGTACCTGCCGGGACGTCTGCCATTACGGGAACAGCTGGTATGTCGTCCATGACCCGGACAATGACACTCCCGCAGCAAGCGCCCCGCAGGGACCGTGCAAGTAGCGATACTGCCGACTCGCATGTTTACCGAGGTGCACGCCTACAGAGCTACACACCTACACCCGAAACTTCCCGCCAAGCTCCCCGCAGGACAAAAGGGGTGCCTTTAATGGCACCCCGCAGTAAAGCAGCTCGTTATTATTCTTATTCTTATTCTTCTTTTTATCCCTACACCGCTACCGCGCTACACGCCTACCGAGCTTCTAGCCTACACGCCCAGTAAACCAGCAGGGAGCCCATGAAAGGCTCCCTGCCGAGCCAAGCGTCTTGTTATTATTCAAGATTGCTTTTGCAACGGCGCCGAAATAGCTTCAACCATCTCATCGCGGCGACTTCTCTCACGCCATCGGCCGAATCGTTTCCCGCGATTCCTTCCATAGACCGACAGGATAGCTATCCTTGATCCCAGGGAGACACTTCCGAGGAAGAGGTTAAGTCAAATGGACCCGAACGAGAAGACCGACCAGTCCGCAATTGTCATCTGAGTTACCGCCTGCCAGGGCGCGTCCTTCGAGACCTACCGCGCCGACCCGGACGCGGGTGCCGAAATCCGCCTGCCGCTGACACCAGCCGAACTCGAAGACAAGCTCGCACGCGAAGCCGCCCGCGAAGGGGTTAAACCGAAGTTCCTGCGCCTCTGTGCATGGAAATACCTCGGCCGCTTCGCGCCCCTCGAGTGCCTCCCCCTCGATGAGTTCGGCACCGCTGGGGACGCGAACCTGCTCGCCGCGGCGGTCACGTGTGACCCAGACATCGATTGCAGCGTCCTCTTCCAGTACTGCGACCTCCGCGAGATCTACGGTCCGCTCGAATACCTCAACGTCGCTCTCCAGTACGATGATCTACCGTATCGCAAGTGGTCGTCCCCGCTCGACTTCAACGAGATCGGCATTGACGGCCTGACCCCGCATGAGGCGTGTGCCCTCCAGCTCGGCTGGGAACTGGCGGGCGGGAACACCACACGCGACCGCGACGATATGTCCGTCGAGGAACTCATAGAGCTTGGCGAGAGCGAGACGGAAGATCGGGAATTGGTTGTCTGGCGATGGGGCTTCATGGCCCCCTACGAGGGCGAAATAGACACCGCAAAGTATTCCAAAGACCAAATCCTCACGATATTGTTCCCATAACATCTAGATTGCCAGCCAATTAAGGCCGGCACCGCGAAGGCCGCGCGCCTGAAGACGAACGCTGACCTGATGGCTTCGCTCTTTAAGCACTGAAAAAAAGCACGGTCATCAATATACAAGGGCCATGTACCGTTGATGGTAATAATCAGTGGTACATGGCCCTAATTGCCGTTTACGGACAATAGAAGCAATGCTGTCTGACTCGATTTGAATGATGCTGGGGTCATCTTCATTCATCGATGAGGTTCCGTCCGCGTATTCCTCGGCAGAAAGTGGGCTGGAGCGCGTTGCGTGGTGCCTGGTGCCTAGATGCCATGGAATGGGGTATGTAGGCGTTGTGTAGGCAAAACTAAGCGTGAAATTGATTAAAAAAAGATTTCACCTCTTTTTCACTCCTCAGGGAATGAGAAAAAGGACGAATCAAAGAAAAAGCTCAGAAGCAATTATGCTTCTGAGCTGCACAAATGCAATGGAGCCAGCGACCGGGCTCGAACCGGTGACCCCCGCTTTACGAGAGCGGTGCTCTACCAACTGAGCTACGCTGGCGGCCATGTGATGACGCAACTGAGGCGTCAACGGCTGTTTATGATACGGGACATCGCACATCCGCGCAAGTGTTCTGACGGCTTTTCTCACTTTAAATGCACTAATATTAGAGGCGTGATGTCTGCAGTGCTCATTTGGTACTTGACCTGCTGTTGAGTTGGTGGCCGACGTCCCGCTCGTATGGGTCTCAAACAGAATGGGGCAGCCATGGCTCAACCCAAGATCCTTCTCACGCGTATCGATGACCGTTTCATTTACGGGCAAGACGTTGAGCTGTGGAACGAAGCCGTGGGTTCCAATCTTGTCTTAATCGTCAACGATGAGATCGCGGCGGATTCGCGCCAATGGGCACCCATGAGGGTGGCGGCGCCAGAAGGCGTTTGGACGCGGTTTTTCTCGGTGCAAAGGACCATCGACATCATTTATACCGCAACGCCGCGCCAATGGATTCTCATCATGGTGGCGTCGCCCACGGATGCACTCGCGCTGGTTAAGGGCGGTGTGCCAATAACCAAGATCAGCATCGGCCATATGCGGGCGAGGGAGGGCAAGCGCTCTGCAACGCCTGCCATTGCCGTAGACGATACGGACATTGCCGCCTTCAAAGAGTTGCAAAAGCTCGGCATAGAGCTAGAAATCCGTTATCTCCCCAGTTCCGCCCCCGACCCCATTGGCAATCTGTTCAACTGATCCCTTGGGGACGGAGGAAAACGGATCATTTTGCCCTTGCGAGGGATGCGCGCGATGCCGCCTGTCAAAAACTATGCCCATTTACTACGTTTGATTGGCTATCGTCGAGCATGTTGAATTTGAGATAAACAAAACCGCAGGTATACTGCTCACAAATGTAACAAAAACCGGTGCATGGTCGAGCATCCCGGGCTAAACGTAGTAAATGGGCATAGTTTTGATATGTCACTCATACAGTCACAGAAAAAACGAGCCTAAAAGATGAAAAAGCGCCCGCTGGCGGTGGTGCCGGCGGGCGCTGCTGTGCGATATGTCGCGTTGCGGGCTTAGTGCCTCATAAAGTGGTATTCGATCACATTGCTGTAGGGATGGCCCGGGCCTACAATGCCCTGCGGGAACAGAGGCTGGTGCGGCGTGTCGGGGTACATCTCGGCCTCGAGGGCAAAGCCGGCGCCCCAACCATAGTTGGCGTCGTCCTTGGCGTGCTCGTCGCCCAGCCAGTTGCCGGTGTAGAGCTGCACGCCCGGGGCAGTGGTGTAGTAGTCCATCTCACGACCGGTCCACATCTCCTCGACGTGCATCGCGCGGCGCAGGTTGCGGCCGTACTGATAGCCATCGATGCACAGGCAGTGATCGTAGCCACGGGCCTGCTTGATCTGCGGGTCGTCGGCCTCCATGCCGGGTGCGACGGGGCGAAGCTCGCGAAAGTCAAACGGTGTTCCCTCGACCGGAGCAATCTCGCCGGTGGGGATGTTCTGCTCGTTAATGGGCAGGTAGTGGGCGGCGTTGGCGACAAAGAAATGTTCGCAGTCCATGCCGGCGTTATGGCCTGCAAGGTTAAAGTACGTGTGGTTGGTCATGGACACGTAGGTGGCGCGGTCGCTCTCGCAGCCATAATCGATGCGGAAGACGCCGGTGCGCGTAACGGTAAACACGGCCGTAAAGGTTCGGTTGCCGGGCAGGCCCAGCTCGCCATCCTTAAGCGAGGTGGTCATGCGCACGGCGTTATGGACCTCGTCGAGCTCAACATCCCACACACGTTTGTGCAGGCCGTGCTCAAGGTCGCTGTGCAGGTTGTTGGCGCCCTCGTTGGCGGGCATATGCCAGTCCGCGCCGTCGATGGCGATCGTGGCGCCAGCGGTGCGGTTTGCCACAGGGCCGATGGTCGCGCCAAAGCAGGCGGGGTTGTCAAAGTAATCCTCGAGCTTATCGAAGCCCAGCACCACATCGCGCACGTTGCCGGGAATGTCGGGCACATCGATACCAAGCACCGTGGCGCCATAGTCCATAATGCGAACGCAGATCTCGGGCCCGTCGAGGGTGTAACGATGAACGGGGGTACCGCACGGCGCGGTGCCGAAAAGCTCGGAAGTGATCATTTGGTTCCTAACATCGAGGTATTTCCGACAAACTGTAGCGCGAACAGGCGAGATTATCACTACACCCCACTAAAGCTGGGGGTATTTTTCTCAAAAAAGTGATGATTGGAGCTGTGCGGGGGTAGCGCACAGAGATGTGGTGTAAGAGGCGGGGCATGCCC
>NZ_QRLS01000032.1:0-8080 GCF_003472325.1 Collinsella sp. AM12-1 | reverse complement strand
AGGGGGAGGCCTCGCGGCCTCCCCCTTTTTTGCGTTTACGGAGCGTAAATGACTCTATTACACCAGATGATCTTATCGTTTTTGGTATTGAGCCTTTATTTAAAGAAGATAAATCGAATAACAAGGGCAACTGCTATGGCCACAATAATCAAAAGCAGGATTGTCAGTCGATGCTGCTTGCGTCGTTTACTTGATGAAACAAAGATTGATTTTCCCTGTTTTGGCGTTTCGAGATAGCGAGCCGAATGCGTCAAGGTTTGCTTTGGTCGAGGACCTCTTTGTTGATGAGCGGCAGATGCTTTCATCGGCTCATCACTAACTGCGCTGTTTTTAGATAATGGTGCGTCTTTCAGATATACAGGGTCTCCCGAGGCGACGCCCATATGTTTACGTCCCGTTTGGGCATCCTCGAGTGTTTGATATCGATTTCTCGTCACATACTCGGGCTCCGGATCATTAATGGGCTCTTGCGAGATGTGGGGGCGATGGAACCGTGGCGGCTGCGTGGAAGTATCTTCCCCCTGCGTCGGCATAAATATTTTGTTCTGGTTTTGGTCGTCCATGATGCCCTTTAGCTCGTTACCAACAACGTGTACGCGCTCATTGTAAGCCCCTTGTTATTTGTAGCTGCGAACATACTCGTTATTTAAGCTCTGGTTCAAAGAACCTTAACCTTACTAAAACCTGAGTCATTCACACTTAGATATGCTTATATTACAGGACTCAAAAAACTTTATAGTCGATGTATATATAAGCACTGGGTGGGCATATATAAGAGCGTCAAAAGAAGTCCCAGTCACCTAGAAGATGGCTCGGCAGTCCTAAAAGGAGTGGTAAACATGGCAAGCATGGTTCCTTATCGTTCGGTTTTTGGCGTTCGTCCTTCTGCTAGCTCGCTGTTCGATCTGTTTGATGATATGACCGACCTTGCAAACAACTCGATTGCTTCCAAGGCGTTTCCCGTTGACGTTGAGGATAAGGGCGATGGCTATGAGGTCAAGGCCTATCTGACCGGTGTCGCCAAGGATGACATCGATGTCGAGCTCAATGAGGGCCGTCTGTCCATTAGCGTGAACGTTGTGGAGGACGAGGAGAACGAGGGCAAGAACTACCTGCAGAAGGAGTTTAGCTCGTACAGCGCGACGCGTGGCGTATATCTGAAGGACGCTTCGAGCGAGGGTCTCTCTGCTAAGTATGCTGACGGCATCCTCACCGTTACGGTACCTAAGATCGTCGAGAAGAAGAACGTTACGAAGATCTCCATTGACTAGCTTCGTTGGTGTTCTGCGCTATTAAAAGGCAGCAAAAGGGGCTGGGAAGCGATTCCCGGCCCCTTTTGCTGCCTAGGACAGTCTATTGAATGGTTACTGGCCGGTGCTGGCTGGCGGGGCGTATCGAGAGTATTCGCGATCCGTGGAGAAGGGTGGCGGAGCTGCCGACCTCGTCATCCAGAGTTGCGGCTAGAGCTTTGGCATAGCTTTTGACGGTTAGGCTTGGACGATTATTGTCCTGGCTGATGTGCATGGCGATGAGCTGCTCGGTTCGATCGGTGACGAGCCCACGCGCTGCGTCGGCGGCCTGGTCGTTAGAGAGATGGCCTTTTGCAGATAAAATTCGCTCTTGGAGGAAGCGGGGGTAATCCCCTTGGCGCAGCATGGCCACATCGTGGTTGCTCTCGAGTGCAAGAACTCGGCAGTCTTCGAGAGTGTCTATAGCTTGTTTGGTTAGCTCTCCGGTGTCGGTAGCAAAGCCAATGGAGTCATCGAGAGTGTCGAATCGATAACCGACAGGATTGATGACATCATGCGATGTTGGGTAGGTTCGCACGCGGATGCCGGCAATGGAAAGCGTGTCGCCGGGGTCAAATTCCTCTACGGGTAGATGTGCGAGGGTTTCTTTGCACGAAAGCGTGCCCCTGCTGGCAAAGAGGGGGCCGTGCCAGTGCTTGCACCAGACATCGAGGCCCTTGATGTGATCGCTATGCTCATGAGTAATGAGAAGAGCCGAGACGTTGTCTGTCGAGAGCCCCAGTTCTGCCATGCGCTTTAATGTCTCGCGGCGAGACAGTCCGTCATCGACCATAATGAGCCCCTGCGGGCCCTCAATGAGTGCGCAGTTGCCTTTAGAGCCACTGCCGAGGATATGAAGGTGCAGACGAGACATAAGATTCCAAAGGATACAATGGGTGCGGACGAATAGAGGAGGAAGCGAATGCCAACGGTATCACAGCATTACGGACACCATGCCGTGCCCGGGGCAGTCGATGAGACCCGAACGAAGCAGCAGGCTGCTCCTGTCGTGCTCATGGTATCAGGCGGCGCGGACTCGACGGCACTGCTTCTTATGGCGTGCACATCAAAGCTGGATATCCAAGACGGACGCGGTGTTGCCCCCATTGCTCGCGAGCGCCTGCATGTGCTGCATGTAAACCACCATCTGCGCGGCAAGGCGTCCGATGGCGACGAGGCCTTTGTGCGTGAGCTCTGCGCGAAATATGGTTTACCGCTGTGCGTGGAGCACGCTTATTTTGATGGGGAGTCGGGCAATGTTGAGGCCGCGGCCCGCGAGGTGCGCTATGCCGCGGCGCGGAGGTATGTACGCGAGCTCTGCGCCCAGACGGGGGCACCGCGAACGGCGGCTCGTATCTGCACCGCGCACACGTCTTCGGATCGCGCGGAAACGTTTATGATGAACGCGATTAAGGGTTCGGGGCCCGCTGGCCTATCGAGCATTCCTCGCCGGAGGAATATCGTGGTGCGTCCCTTGCTCGACCTAACTCATGGCGAGCTCGTGGGCTATCTACAGGTACATGGTCAGCCGTGGCGTGAAGACGAGAGCAATGAGGATATCTCGTATCTGCGAAACTACGTGCGCCATCGAGTGATGCCGGTGGTGGCGCAGCGCAACGCGAGCGTCTGCAAGACGATTGGCGCCGCCTGCGAGATCTTAGGCGATGAGGACGCGTTTTTGTCTCAGCTTTCGGCACAGGCGTTTCGAAGCTGCCTGCGTAAGGAGGCGGCGGGCGCGCTGGTGCTCGATGCCAGGCGCCTTGCTGCGGCCGAGGTGGTAATCGCGCGGCGCATCGTGCGGCTGGCGATTAAGCGCATCGACCCCGATGCTCGGCCGGAGATGCGGCATGTGGAGCGCGTGCTCGCCTGCGTTGCCGAGGGTGCGGGGTCGGTCACACTCCCGGCGGGAATTGATGCGCGCGTGGAGTTTGGCATGCTGGCACTCAAGGCCCCGGCGGCGCGCGAGGGCTTAGTTGCCGACTGGATCTCCGTTCCCGGGCGCCTGTCGTTGGGAGCGGGGCGTATGCTGGTGGCCGAGCCGATGGCCGTCGAGCCGGGATGCGATGTCGTGCATCGAGCCCGCGAGCTTGTGGCTGCTGGAGAGGTGGCCGCTATCGTGGATGCGGCGGCCTTGGGCTTTGCCGACCGCGATAGCGATCGGATGCTCGCCGGCTCGTTCGGAGAGATTCCCGCTGAGGCTCGATCGGCGCGCTTGTGGGTGGATAACCCTGTGCCGGGGGATGTGATGTGCCCGCTGGGAATGAGTGGTCGAAGCAAGAAAGTGTCCGACCTGCTCAACGAGGCGCGCATTCCCGTTTCCGAACGCTCTGGCGTGCCCGTGGTAAGAACGGCTCCGGGAGGAGCCGTGGTGTGGGTCGCGGGCGTTCGGGCCGACGAGCGTTTTAAATGCACGGCCGCAACGCGCGTGGCATATCTGCTCCGCGTAGTCGATGCGGAATAGTGACTTGTGCCTACTATTCTGTGCGACGTTGACGGTATTCCCGCGCTGATGGCGCACGGGCTGGTAAATATACCCCGTGCGCTGCTAGAATGTGTAGTTCGCGTCCATACGGCGGTGTGTGGGCGATAAGCACAAGAAAGGGTTGTCATGGCTTCTCAACATCCGGATATCGAGAAGGTTCTGTTTACGCAGGAGGATATCGACGGTATCGTCTCTCGCCTAGGCGAGCAGATTACTCGCGACTACGCGGGTAAGGATCTGGTGCTGATTGCGGTCCTGCGCGGCGCCGTGGTCTTTATGGGCGACCTGATGCGTAAGATCGAGCTGCCGACCAACATCGATTTCATGGCTGTTTCGAGCTACGGCGACGGTGTGAAGTCCTCGGGTATCGTGCGTATCATTAAGGACCTGGATATCGACATCCGCGGTCGCGACGTGCTGATCGTCGAGGACATTCTGGACTCGGGCCTGACGCTCAAGTATCTGATGAAGAACCTCGAGAGCCGCAAGCCCGCTTCTCTGGAGGTCGCCGCCTTCCTGTGGAAGGACGTTGAGGACCGCGTCTCGGCCATCACGCCCAAGTATGTTGGAACCCATTGCCCCGATGCCTTTGTGGTGGGCTACGGCCTCGACTATGCCGAGCGCTATCGCAACCTTCCGTATCTGGGCATTTTGAAACCGGAGGTTTATTCGTAAGATGCCCGACGACCGTAACGACAACAATTCCCAGACTCCCCGGGACCCAAAGATCCCGGGGATGCCCGGAGGCAAGAAGCCCACGCGTACGGGCTGGCTGTATTTTCTTTTGGCTTGCGCGCTTCTGGGCTATGCCTTCTTTAATATGGGCTCCGGCTTTGCCAGCTCCAGCAATACCGTTAAGCTCGCGACGAGCGAGATGGTCAGCGCCATCAAGCAGGATCGCGTCGAAGATCTGACCTATACGGTTCAAGACGGAAGCGTGACGGGTCATTACTGGAAGACAAAAAAGGACAAGGGCGATACGAGCGAGCTCAAGAGCTTCTCCTCGACCTATGTCGGCTCCGATTCGCTTGCCGAGCTCATGGCGGAGCACCCCGATACCAAGTACATCGTCAACACCAACGATCCCGATTTTTGGGGCGACTTGGCGATGAGTGTGCTTCCGACGATCGCCCTTATCGCCATCATGTTCTACTTTATGCGCCAGATGATGGGCGCCAACAACAGGAACATGCAGTTTGGCAAGACCAACGCCAAGACCAACGAGGCCACACGCCCCAAGGTCAAGTTTGAAGACGTTGCCGGCGTGGACGAGGCAGTCGAGGAGCTCGAGGAGATCCGCGACTTTTTGAGCGATCCGGACCGCTATCGCAAGCTGGGCGCCAAGATCCCGCGTGGCGTGTTGCTGGTGGGCCCTCCGGGTACCGGTAAAACGCTGCTGGCCAAGGCCGTTGCCGGCGAGGCGGGCGTGCCGTTCTTTAGCATCTCGGGTTCCGACTTTGTCGAGATGTTCGTGGGTGTCGGCGCCAGCCGTGTGCGTGACCTCTTTAAGGAGGCCAAGTCCCAGGCCCCGTCGATCATCTTCATCGATGAGATCGATGCCGTGGGACGTCAGCGCGGAGCTGGCTTGGGCGGCGGTCACGACGAGCGCGAGCAGACGCTCAACCAGCTGCTGGTCGAGATGGACGGCTTTGAGGAAAGCGAGTCGGTCATCCTGATCGCTGCGACCAACCGCCCCGACATTCTGGATCCGGCGCTGCTGCGTCCCGGCCGTTTTGACCGTCAGGTTACGGTCGACCGTCCGGATGTGAAGGGCCGCGAGCAGATCTTGCGCGTGCATGCCGAGAACAAGCCGATGGACGAGGACGTTAAGTTTGAGAAGCTCGCCCAGATGACCGTTGGCTTTACTGGTGCCGATTTGGCGAACCTGCTCAACGAGTCTGCGCTGCTGGCCGCTCGCCGTCATCGTTCCGTGATCTCGATGGACGAGGTCGAGGAATCGATGGAGCGCGTGATTGCCGGACCGCAGCGCAAGGGTCGCGTGATGACCGAGGCCGAGCGCACCACGATTGCCTACCACGAGAGCGGTCACGCCCTGGTGGGCCACATCCTGGAGCACTCCGATCCGGTCCACAAGATCTCGATCGTCAGCCGCGGTCAGGCTCTGGGCTACACGCTGCAGCTTCCGCAGGAGGACCACTTCCTCAAGACCAAGAACGAGATGCTCGACGAGCTCGCCGTGTTCTTGGGCGGTCGCGTTGCCGAGGAGCTCATGTGCGATGACATTACGTCGGGCGCGAGCAACGATCTGGAGCGCGCGACCAAGATGGCGCGCGAGATGGTCACGCGCCTGGGCATGAGCGAGGAACTGGGCACGCAAGTGTTTGGTGAGGCGCAGCATCAGGTATTCCTGGGCCGCGATTACGCTGATCACCAGGATTACTCCGAGGAGACGGCGCGCCGTATCGATATCGAGGTTCAGCGCATCATGCGCGAGGCCCATCGTCGTGCGGTCGAGATCCTGGACGCCCGTCGCGATCAGCTCGATCTGATGGCGAAGGTGCTGCTTGAGCGCGAGACCGTCGAAGGCGACGCCGTGAACGCCCTGCTCGACAACGAGTGGGATGCCTACCTTGAGCGCGAGGGCGATATCCTGGCGGCCAAGGAGGAGCGCAACGCCAAGGCTGCCGGTATGCCGACCAAGAAGCGTGCGCCTCGCATGAGCGAGGAAGAGCTGGCGGCAGACGCCGCGGCTTTTGCGCAGGCGGCCATGCAGGAGGATGCCGAAGCCGCATCCGATGATGCTGACGATGACCATGCCGTCGTCGATGTCGATGACGATGTCGACACCGACAAATAGTCTTTGTGGCGAAAGCCTCCGCGGGGAAACCTGCGGAGGCTTTTTCTTTTGAGCGATATGGGGCCGTCTGTTGATTGGGGACAGACTTAAATGAGCGTTTTCACGCATTTAAGTCTGTCCCCAATCAACATTGCTGCGGCACTTTGCTCAACTAAAGCGTACAATAGCGCCTATGCGAAAGGGGAACAGATGATCAACGAAACGATGTATGCTCGCGGTGCGGAAAGCTCCATCATCCGCGAGATCTTTAGCTATGGTCTTGAGCGCAAGGCACAGATCGGTGCGGAGAACGTATTCGATTTTTCGCTGGGCAACCCGAGTGTTCCGGCGCCGGCTGCCGTGGCGGAGTCCATTAAGAAGGCCTTGGGGCTGCCGAGTGACCAGTTGCACGGCTACACCCCCGCTCCGGGCCTGCCGCAATGTCGAGCAGCCGTCGCCGAATCGCTCAACCGCCGCTTTGGAACGAACTATGAGGGTAAGGACGTCTTTATGACGGTGGGTGCCGCGGCTTCGCTCACCTGTACGCTCAACGCCGTTACGAACCCGGGCGACGAGGTTATTGTTATCGCCCCGTACTTTCCGGAGTATCGCGTTTGGATTGAGAAGGCCGGCTGCACGTGTGTTGTGGCGCCTGCTGATGAAGACACGTTCCAGCTGAGCGTGGACAACGTGCTCAAGGCGATCACCGACAAGACGGCAGCCGTCATTATCGACTCGCCCAACAACCCGACCGGTGCCGTATATACGCGCAACACGCTGACGCGACTGGCCAATGTTCTGCGCGAGGCCAACGCTCAGCGCGATCCCGAGAATCCGATTATGCTCATCTCGGATGAGCCGTACCGCGAGATCGTGTACGGTGCCGAGGTGCCTTGGGTGCCCTCGATCTACGAGCACACCATCGTGTGCTACTCGTATTCCAAGTCGCTGTCGCTGCCGGGTGAGCGCGTGGGGTGGATCTTGGTTCCCAACACCAATCCGCAGGCTGCCCGTCTGATGCCGGCTGTTGCGGGTGCTGCCCGTACGCTGGGTTTTGTATGCGCACCGGCGCTCTTCCAGCGTGTGATCATCGATTGCATCGATGAGCCGAGTGACGTTGAGGCCTATGCACGCAACCGCACGGCGCTTACCGATGCATTGGCGGAGTACGGCTACCCGTATGTTGAGCCGGATGGCGCGTTCTACCTATGGGTGAAAGCACTGGAGCCCGATGCGAACGCCTTCTGCGAGCGTGCAAAGAAGTATGAGCTGCTTGCGGTTCCCTCGGACAGCTTTGGTATGCCGGGCTGGTTCCGCCTGGGCTATTGCGTGAGCTACGAAACGATTGTCAATTCGCTACCCGCTTGGAAACAGTTGGCGGACGAGTATCGTTAAAAGTAAAGCGCTCTGCCTATAATGTTTTACGTGAAACGGGGTTTGGTGTTAAGCCGGACCCCGTTGTCATGGACGTTGGTTGATTTCCGATCTCAGCCGAACACATTGAGCAAATAG
>NZ_QRLS01000031.1:0-8502 GCF_003472325.1 Collinsella sp. AM12-1 | reverse complement strand
CGAACCTTAATTTCAAAGTCCAAGAAATGGGATGCAGTTCACGCGAAGACTGTCCCCAACGACTAGTCATTCAAGAACGTCCCCAGTGACTGGCCAATGACTAGGCGAGGGCGGCCATGATGGTGCGGGCGACGCCGTCGTGGTCGTTGTCGAACTCGGTGATGGCGTCGGCGGCGTCGCGGTCTTCGGGCTCGCCGTTGACCATGGCCATGCCGTGGCCTGCTGCCTGCAGCATGGGAATGTCGTTGATGTTGTCGCCGAACGCCCAGGCGTCGGCGAGACGCTCGCCCAAGTGCTCGCATAGCCACGTGAGGGCCGTTCCCTTGGTGGCGCCCTCGCCCATGACCTCGATATTCATGGCGTACGAACGTGTGACCTCAATGCCTCCGAGCGTGTCGAGCTCCGCCGCGATGGCGTCGCGATCGGCCGGGTCGTGCCAGTACATGGCGATGCGTTCGAGCGTCTCGACCTCGTCGATCTTGCTGTCGATATTCATGTCGATCGGTGTTCGTGTGCGCTTGAGCGAAGCCGCGATGTGGGGGTCGCCGCCGCAGAATTCGTCCAGGCGCGTGTAGAGCGAGCGGGGGAGGAAGCACTGCCCGTCCGCGAAGATATCGAAGGTCACATCGTGGCCGGCGGCAATGCGATGGATGCGGTGGGCAATGCCACGGTCGAGCGGACGGCTCAAGATGCACGTGGCGCGCGAGGCGTCGGTGGGCGTATCCTCGTCGAGCTGCCAGACGCTGGCGCCGTTGGCACAGACCGCGTAGTGCACGGCGGGATGGGCGAGAATGGGCTCAAAGATGCCCGACAGTGGACGTCCCGTGCAGGGAACAAACTCGATGCCACGATGTGCGAGCTCGTCGAGCATCGCCCAGGTGGCATCGCTCATTTGCTTATCGCTCGTCAGCAGCGTCCCATCCATATCGGAAAACACAATCATTTGATGCGGTCCTTTCTACTGGCATAAAAAGCGTGGCCGAGGGCTTGGGTCCCTGGCCACGCTCGAGTTCTATAACGGTCCGCGTCCTAGCGGTCGGCGAGCGGCTTGTACTCCAGCGGCTCGATCACCGGACGATAGGCGGGGCGGATGATACGGTGCGCGCAGAAGAGCTCTTCCATGCGGTGTGCCGACCAGCCGGCCATGCGGGCGACGGCGAATAGCGGCGTAAAGAGCGTTTCGGGCACGCCGAGCATCTTGTAGATAAAGCCTGTGTACAGGTCGATGTTGGCGCAGATGGGCTTGGTCATGCCGTGGTCGCGCATCACCTGCGGTGCCAGGCGCTCGATGCGCTCGATGAGTGCGAACTCTTCGCCCAAGTCCTTCTTGGCTGCCAGTGAGCGCGCGTAACGGCGGCACACCTCGGCACGCGGGTCGCTCAGCGTGTAGACGGCGTGGCCCATACCGTAGATGAGACCCGTGCCGTCGAAGGCCTGCTTGTCGAGAATCTTGCCCAGGTAGGCTGCAACCTCGTCCTCGTCCTCCCAGTTGGAGACATGCGCGCGGATGTCCTCGTGCATAGACACGACCTTGGCATTGGCACCGCCGTGGCGCGGGCCCTTGAGCGAGCCGATAGCCGCGGCGTAAGCGGAATACGGGTCGGTTGCCGAAGAGGACAGCACGCGGCAGGCGAAGGTGGAGTTGTTGCCGCCGCCGTGCTCGGCATGCAGCATGAGCATAACGTCGAGCAGCATCGCCTCATCGCGGGTGAATGCCATGCCGCCGCGCAGGACCTGTAGGATGGTCTCGGCGGTGGAGAGACCGGGCGTGGGGTGCGGCACGTGAACCTCGGAGCCGCGAAGCTTGGCGATCGAGGCCATGTGTGCGAAGGCGGCGATGCGCGGGAGACGTGCGAGCATGGAAATGGCGACGTCGATTTCGTGCTCGGGCGTGATCACGTCTGGTTCGGCATCGAAGGCGTAGAGCAGCAGCACGGCGCGCTGGAGCACGTTCATGATGCTCGACGACACCGTGGTCATAGGGAACTCTTTGACGTACTCGTCGCTCAGATGTCTAAAGGCGCCCAGGCGCTCGCAAAAGCCGTCGAGCTCTTCCTTGTTGGGTAGCGAACCCGTGATAAGCAGATAGGCGACTTCCTCGTAGCCGTAGCGATTCTCGGCCTGGGCATTGTTGACCAGATCCTCGATGCTGTAGCCGCGAAGCGTGAGCTTGCCCTGATCGGGCACGACCTTTCCGTCGACCTTGTTGTAGCCGTGCACATCCGAGATGCGAGTGAGGCCCGCGACCACGCCCGAGCCGTCGGCATTGCGCAGGCCGCGCTTGACATTGTGCTCAACAAACAGGCCCTCGTCATAAGGGTCGGTCGGCAGGCCGTGGTAGAGGTTTTCGCTCTCAGACGAAATCTGGCGGCTTGCTTCGTAATCCAAGACCAGACGGCTCAGGTGGTCGTCGAAGCGGTAGTAGATTTTCTTGGCGTCGTAGGCCATGTGCGCTCCTCTCCGGGCCATGTGGTGACGTTGCGCCTGGGCGCACGTTGGGCCGTCTCCACGCAGCCTGTTCGCTACAGGCGGTACATAAAGTTAAAGACGTCCTCGCGCTGGATGGACACGTTGACGCCCGAAAGCTCGCCGGCCTCGGCCAGGGCCTTCTGCAGTTCGGCAAAGTCGAGCTTGGACTCGGCGGTGTCGGCCAGCATGGTCATGGTGAAGATGTCCTCGATAATGGACTGCGTGATGTCGCGGATGTCGACGTTGGCCTCGCCCAGAACGCGGGTGACGCCGGCGACGATGCCGGGGCGGTTCTTGCCAAGGACGGTGATGACGATACGGGAGGACGAGATCTCGGCCATGGGAAACCCTTTCGCGTGATTGCGGCGCGCGCGGGGCGCTCCGCTACGGTACAGTGTTCATCATTGTACCTGTCTGGCGCAAAAAAGGCGCGCTCGCTGCGGCGTTACATGCCTGCAACATGAGCGTAAGGGGGAAGGCCGCACGGGGAAGAGCCGTCTGGCGCGTGTCCGGCTCGTGTTGGGTTGATTTCCGATCTCAGCCGAACACATTGAGCGGACAGGCCGTTCCCGCAGTCAGCCGAACGCCTCCGACGGCTGATTCCGAACTGGAAGCGGAGGGCATCCCCGCCCTTCGGTAGGGGATACCGCTCCGCGGCGCATGCCGCGGGCGGCGCCCCTATCGGACCACCGTGACCTCAGTTGGGATGGGCCCAGCACTGCCGCGTACTCGGTGAGCTAGAGCCAACTGTTCGTCTTCACGTCGCGTATGGCGATATTTCGGTCGTCCGGCTCGGTGATGCCGTAGCCGAACGCCTGGAGCGTCTCGATGGACTCCTGGATCCTCTGTTGGAACATTGGACCCGGATCGACCCTCGGCCCGAGGTGCCCGCGCCAAAGGCACGGCGTGGCGCGCAGCATGTTATGGATTTTGGAGATGGGCTCGATGTCGGCGTAGACGTTGAGCGTCGCCATGGCGTCCTTGTGGCCGAGGATCGATTGGAGCGCCTTGATATCGCCGCCTTGGCGGATCCACTGCGTTGCGAACGTGTGGCGAAGGCCGTGGAACGTGATCAGCTCATCGTTGGTGCCCATGAGGCCGTTGGTCTCCGAGAACGTCTTGAACGCCCTGCGGATATAGCTTGTCGTCGCGAAGGTCGCGCCCGGCTCCGACAGGATGTAGCAGTCCCCGATCTCGACCGCCCCGGTAAGGCCGCGCAAGCGCAGCTTTCCGCAGTCGATCTCGTGGGTCTCCTTCAGGAAGGGGAGTAGGCCGACCGGGTCGATGGGGATACCCCTGGCGTCATGGGTCTTGGTGTCCTTGATGAACGAACCCATTCCCTTCGCGTACGCCACCGAGTGTCTGATCGAGATCAGGCCCGTCTCGAAATCCACATCGCACCACCGAAGGCCGCAGACCTCGCCGATTCGCATCCCCGTGTGCAGGGCGAGTACGACCGCCCTCTAATCCTCGGCGGACCAATCGAGTCCGAACTCCTTTCGGGCATCCTCTTCGCTCATGACTTCGAGAAGGTCTCCGGGTTGGCAACGAAGGGCGAGGCATAGCTGCTCGAGTGTGTTGAAGCGAATGCCGCGAATATGCCCTTTTTTAATACGGGACAGGTTCACGGGCGTGGTTCCAATCCTTTCGGCAAGTTCGTTCGAGGAAATCTTTCGCTCGGCCATGATCTTGTCGAGGCGAACAATTACGGGCATGGCGTTTCCTTACGCAATCTCGTCGGAGTCGAGGTACAGCTCTCGGGCGTACAAGAAGAGCTGGGAAAGCATGAACAGGACGATGCCGAGAACCAGAGAGGTCCAATCGAATGATGAAGCGATCTCTTGGGCGCCGACGGCCCCCTCGCCGCCAAACATCGAAACGGAGGTTTTGAGTGAGCCGGCGTAGAGGCTGGTGGCAGCTTGAACAACGAAGAGAATGCCGAGCACCTTCAAGCATGTCGCAGACCCTTTCTTGAAGGGGTCTCCGCTCTTGATCGTCCACACGAGAACGGCGCTGAGGATGGTCGTAGCGATACCGATGACGGCAGGGACCAATGTCGAGATCGCAAGGGCTGGATACGCGGGGGAGTCTGCAATTACAGGGTTGTCGAGCACTTCGATTGCTGGCTTTAAGGAGAACGCCACTTGTGCGATGGCGGTGGCGCAAAGGGTCGCAGAGGCTATCGCACATGCGATGCGGAAGGAATGAAGCCGGGGAGTGCGATTGTCGGAACTCATAATAACCTCCGAAGAATTTAAAAAACTCAGGTTACTTTTTAACAGTTTATGTTAAATTGACTTTGCCGGCAAGTAATCACAGCATACTGCAACCGAAACCCCTCTAGATTGGAGAGGATTATGTTCAGTACTGTTAAGTCGTGTAAGCTCTTGGTTTTCCTCGGCCTCGCTCTTTGTTTGTTGCTGCCGGGAGCCCCCGCTTTTGCGGATACCCCGATGCCTCCTTCCCATGAGAGCAGCCAGTGTGCCCTCGTTGAGCCCCTCGGGTATACGGACGACGTCGTCGATACCTACTGGAGCTACAGCTGTCCTCGCGGCGTAAGCGGGCACAGCATCTCGATGTTCAACATCTCTTACAAGACGATTTCCTACCGAAATGGCTATCGCCGATCCGCGCATCATAGGGAATCCCGCCTCGCTGCAATGTGCTCCTGTGGTGTTCTTGGCACAACTGATAAATGGCAATTTGTCTATAGCACCTACTAGATGCGAGGAAGGGCCGAGCATTTTGTTCGGCCCTTCTGTTCCGACTGGATGAGGTTAAGGTTGGCGATGAATATGCTCAAAATCTCGAAGGCGATCTTTAGGTCGCTTCTCTCCTCCAGGTCGCTCTGTGTTGTCGTTGTTGCGTTGATGGTTCTTTGTGCTCTGCCCGTCTTCAGGAGCGCGGCTGGCATCGACGGACGGGTCGAATACCTCGAGTCGGGAATAACCCGTGTTGAGCAGGAATTGTCAGCATCCTATGCGGATGCGCTTGTGAATGCGGGGGAGGACGGTGTCTGTACCTCTTCATCAAGCATGCCCGCGCTTCTGTACCCTCTTGCCGCGGGACGTCTTATCTTGGCACCGCTCTCTCCCCTACTTCCGTTTCTGCAGATATCGGATGGAGAGTACACCTATTATGACGGATCGAAGGAGTACTTGCTATGGGTCGCAACGGCCGTTGCCGTCTCGTTCCTTGCCGCGCGTCTTAACAAACGTGAAAAGCTCATCATCCAGGCACCGATGGGCGAGCTGGGTAGACTTGTTGCATCGAGCGTATGGGCGAGTGTTTTTGCAATGCTTGCCGTCCTCGCCATCAATCTTCCAGGGATAATCGCCGCGCTTGTGAAGAATGGCCCGGGCTCGCCGTTCTATCCGATAGGCTACATTCAATATGCGACTCCGGTTATCAAACCGGCTTGGCTGGTGTTCGCGCAGACGGCCATCTTGCAATTCTTGGTGGCAGCGTTCATCTCGCTTGTCGTTCACCTTGCCGTGAAGATTGCCAATAACCCTACGCTTGGAATCGTGTTCGTATGTGCCCTGATGGGGGTGACGATGGTTCCCGGGTATTACGGAAGATCCATCGCTTTACGTGAGTTCGCCCTGTTGAATCCCCTTACGTATGCGAACACTGAGTTGACCGTCGGCGCCTATAGCCCGTACCCGACAACGCAGATAGTGAATCTGCCTGGACTTTGCTTCGAGCGTGGCGCGATTGCCCTCGTATGCGCAATCGGGATCGAGGTGCTGGCAATTAGCCTGCTTTGCGTTGCTGGAAAGAGCGGCTGCGCGTGCCCGATATCCCCGATTTGTCTTGAGAGAGGTTCCTTCACTGCATCGAGAACGGCAACTCGTTCGAGCGCTTGTGCCTTCGCCGTTGCATACGTAAGAACGATGGGGAAACTGCTCCTGCGTTCTCCTACCCTCGCCGTATGCGCGATTGCAATGTCGACGACGATGCTGGCCCCGGCTCTGGTCGAGATGTTTCCTGACGCTGATAACGTTTCCGCTGTTCGGTATAGGGATGGAGAGCTCCGTTCAATAGATCGGTATCTAGAGCAGAACGCTGCGAATATGGACGTCGAGGGCAAAGCGGCCCTGGAAGACATGCGGGATGCTCTTTCGGGTTTCGTGTACGCGCCTATGCCTGCGGAGGGGTTTCGAAGCCTTGCGACGTACGAGCGCGCTCGAGGTGAGCTGGGCGCGGCAGATGCGACTCTCCTGCAATCGATCGGAATCGAGCCGGAGACTCCTTCTCGTGCGGAGGCGCGCGCCCTTCTGCTTGAGTCGATCGCGAGCTTGCCGGACCCCAAGGTTTACGAGTTAAGTACGAAGATGCCCCCATTAATCCTCCTTTCGTATCTCCAGGCAGCGCTTCCCTCCTTATTTTTGCTGTTGCCCGTGGTTGTCACATCGCTCGCGTGCACCCACCTGCAGTGTCGTTCCCTTCTGGTTCTCCAGATCCCCGCAACAGCGCATGTGCGTTTTCTGACGGCTGTTGCGCTGGCTCTCCTGCTTGGCTTGGTGCTGCTTTTGGTGTCGATGGTTCCCGCTGTCGTTGTGTCCGTGATTAAGAACGGTGCGGGTGGATCGGAGTATCCCGTCGCTCTCATTCGGGCGGGAGCTTCGACAACGTCCACGGTGGGGGAGGCGGTGTTGTGCAGTATTCCGTTGCTGGTCATGGCATACGGCGTGATTTCCGTCGTCGCTGCGTTGACAGCAGCGATTAGCCGCAACTCCGTTGTCACCGGAATGGTTTGCGCGGTTCTCTTGGTGTTGGGTTCGTTGAGCGCTCATGTTGAAAGCGTGGGCATGGGCGTCGCGCTGCTGGCTCCATTCGCCTCGTTTGATCCCGCTTCCCAGGTGGGGACGATTGGGTTCCTTGGGCGAGGGACGAACGCGATGCCTTTTGGAGAGGTCGTCGGCGCATCGGGCGCTCTGCTGGTGGCCTTGGGCGCCGTATCTCCGTTGATGGTGCGCCTGAGTGTTCCAAAGATCGAAAGGGGATGATCTCGATGATTGACCTTCAAACGCTGACGATCTCTTATGGAAAGAAGGTGCTCGTAGATTCGGTGAACGCTGAGTTTGCCCCGGGTACGGTCTACGGTCTCGTCGCTCCGAACGGGCATGGAAAGACGACGTTGCTGCGTGCGATGGCAGGTTTGCCGGGTCCTCGCGTGGACGGGAGCATCGTTCTGGATGAGGTGCAGGGTACGGGTGCGAGAGAGGTCCGTTCTATGATCTTCTATGCACCTGGTGAGGGGACGCTGCTGTATCCCGGATTGCGTGCGGAAGATCACCTCAAGATGGTTTGCGATATGTGGCCGCATGCTCGCGATATCGAAGAGATAGTGGAACAAACGCAGATAGGCGAGTTCGCGAAGATGAGGATCCGCACTCTGAGCCAGGGCATGAAGCAGCAGCTTACCCTGGCGATTGCGTATGCGACGGGCGCGCGGTACCTTCTATTAGATGAGCCCATGAACGCGCTCGACCCCAGCAGGGTGGACTTGCATTCCGAGATTCTCAGGAAGCTGGCCGATTCTGGTACGTGCATCATCATGTCATCCCACATCTTGGATTCGGTCGATAGGCTGTGCGATGAGATTCTGTTTTTGAAGGATGGGAGGCTCATTAGAAGCATTCCGCAAGATGATGCTGCGCCGAAGTCTCCTGGATCCCATTTCGCAAAGCCTGCCGGACGCGCCGAGGGTGCGCTAAGCACGTATCGGCGACTCTACGAAAAGGGCGGGTAGAAATGCAAGTTAAAAATCTATGTGGCCAATGTGATACCGTTGAACCCGCGTATCGATACCGCTCAGCCATTCGCCTCGCCCCCGTCGCACGTATCTTCATCCGGTCTGTTACTTTTAATCTAACGATTCTTTGAGGAACGTAGGTGCTTCTGAATGTACTGTCGACTTCTTCTCAAACTGATCCTAAGAGACAAGGCCGCATGGATTTGTACGCTCGTTCTCGCTGCAGCCTTTTCCGTCCCCATTGCGTTCAATTCACCCATCTACGGGCCCTT
>NZ_QRLS01000030.1:0-9297 GCF_003472325.1 Collinsella sp. AM12-1 | reverse complement strand
GCTGAGTCCTGAGGCTGTTGCAATGAAAATGAGAATCAAGGCTGAAGTACCAATCTACTTTATGCATTCCCAGCCTTGACGAAATGTTATGGGGGGGGGGTATAGTCAAAAGACGAAAGCGCGCAAAGGGGAGATTGCGCTCATTTCCGCCCTGTGCGCAACACAGCTTAAACGCTGAGGGGGTGTGCCGTGGCTGCACGCGCTTGGAACGCGATCGTCGCCGTCACCGCGGTGGTCGCAGCCATTCTCGTCATCTGCTTCGCTGGGGTCCGTCTCGTGGGGCTCACCCCGTATGCCGTGCTCTCAGGTTCCATGGAACCCCTCTACCCCACCGGCTCGCTCATCTTCGTCGCTCCTGCCGATTCCGCCAGCATCCAGCCGGGTGACACCATCACGTTCAAGCTCGACTCGGGCACCCTGGTTACCCACCAGGTCTACGACGTCGATGCCGAGTCCCACCTCTTCTACACCCAAGGCATCGCCAATAAGACGGCCGACGGCCACATCTCGCACGACGCCGCGCCCGCGCCGTTCTCCGCGCTCGTCGGCACGCCCGTCGCATGCATCCCTTACCTCGGCTACGCCAACGTGGCCCTCACAACCCCACCTGGTATCTACATCGTCATATCCTGCGCCGCCCTCATCGGTGCCGTGACGATCGCGATGGAGCTGTTTTCCAAAGATCCCGAGGCCAATCAACGCTCGCGCGGTGTGCATGCGAAGGCCAAGTGAGAGAGGTAGGGAGCGTGAGAAAGAGACGTATCACACAGTCGGGAGCTGTCTTCGCGGCGTTCACGGCGATGAGAACGACGATGTCTACACAGGCACCTGCAGCCGCCGGAACGTTTGCGTTTGGGACCTTCCTTCGCAAGCGCAGGTAAAGACTGGTTTTACATTGGGCGCGCATCGCGCCCGGAAAAGAAAGGAACCAAGTATGAGTACTACAAATGGAAAGAAGCGCACGACGCTCGTCGTCGCCTTGTGCGCGCTGCTGTGCGTGGCCGTCGTCGGCGGCGTCTTCGCATGGTTCAACGTCACTGCGAGCAAGACCAACACGTTCACGGTCGGCAACATCACCAAGCCCGAAGTGAAGCCCGATCCCATCGACCCCACCAAGCCCGATCCCAGCAACCCAAGCACCGACGGCTTCATCACCGAGACCAAGTGGATTGAGAACTCCAAGATCACGGCAAACTCCACCATTGCCAAGAACCCCAACGTCGGTGCCGGCAAGGGTTCCGAGCCTGCCTACGTGTTCGTCGAGGTTGAGAACAACCTCGACAAGACGGGCGATTCGTATTTCGTGCTCAACACCGTGCAGTGGGCTCCCGTTGAGGGGCACACGGTCTCAATGTCGGGCGTTAACAACGGCTACAAGTCCGGCCTGTTCGTCTACACCGGCGGCGGCAGTGAGGCCGCAAAGCTGGCCCCCACGGCGGATGCCGATGATTACACAGGTGAGCTGTTCACGCAGGTTGTGACCAACAAAACCTACGATGCCGCCGTTAAACCCACTATGGACATCAAGGCCTATCTTGCTGCCATGAGCTCAAACAGCGAGACCACCACGTTTAGCGATATCCAGAATGCCGCCATCACTTGGACCGGCACGAACTAGAACTCATCGAGCGATGCGCAGGGTCTCACGTTGGGGCCCTGCGCTCCTCATTCTTTGCTTGATGGGAGGCTTCGCGCATGGAAAACGATCTTAAGGAAACCCTGCGACGCAATGCGCCTGTTTTGCCTGTGCTGGCGTTGCTCGCCGTGGTGCTTGCCGCGCAGACGGTTGCATACATCACGCGCGAGTTTCCAACTCACAGCTTCATAGCGTTTGGCTCGGTGGACGTTAAGGCGTCTATCACGACTCTCGACGACATGGGCGCCGAGGTCCCTGCTCAAGATGGAGACAAGCTTTTCACCGGCGTTGACGGGGCGCATCGTATCGTGCGCGTCGTCAACACCGGTGACCATGCCCTGTGGGTCCGTCTTTCCCTTGACGTGACGATGACTGATAGTGCGGGCGATTGCCGATCCGTAACCGAGTATGCAACGTTTGAAGGGTCGAATTCGGCATGGGTTCAGGGGCCCGACGGTATGTGGTACTGCACCGTTGCGCTCGAGCCGGGTCAGACCT
Source organism: Collinsella sp. AM12-1 (assembly GCF_003472325.1). Taxonomy (NCBI): domain Bacteria; kingdom Bacillati; phylum Actinomycetota; class Coriobacteriia; order Coriobacteriales; family Coriobacteriaceae; genus Collinsella; species Collinsella sp. AM12-1. The sequence goes on along the minus strand of NZ_QRLS01000030.1, from coordinate 7,163 downwards.
CCGAGCCTGTCTGCACGGCCATGCGCCTGGACACGGCAGCTGCCCAGGCACAGTATGGCCCTGCGAGCGGATACGGGCTCACGGCCAACGTGCAGGGCGTCCAGTATGAGAACAACCATACTTCGATCTTCGATGCAGAAGGGTGGCCGGCACTATGAGACATCGCCCGATACCCCTCCTGAACAGGCTTGTGACCTATGTACGGCGGCATATCGTGAAATGGGCGGCTATCGTCGCGTCCTTGTGCGTTGCGCTCATCATGGTGCACGGCCAGGCCGCTGCGGCGGGCAGGGTGCACGAGATCAACTCGGTGGCCGACTTCATCACCGTCATTCTTGCGTCGCGCGGAGATAACGGCAGCCAGTTCGAGGGGGAGACTGTTCGCTTGAACGTCGACCTCGACTTGTCGACCGACGATGTTGACAACATCATCTCGCAAATCGGGTCGCTCACGTTCGGCACCATCGACCGCCCCTTCAAAGGCGAGTTTGACGGTGCGGGCCACACTATCACAGGCCTTGACTACCAGCGTGATCTTTGGGTTCCCGCAGCAAACACCGGCTTGTTCGCCGCCACGGACGGCGCCTACATCCATGACATCAACTTTCGAGACGGCTACGTGGGCGCCGACTTCCGCGGCGGCTACATCGTGGGGTACGCCAAGAACTCCGCGATCGCCGACGTGAAGATCACCAATTGCACGAGCTCCGTCACACCGGCCAACAATGCGGTGTCGCTCATCACCAACGCCGGCCTGGCGGGCGGTATGATCGCCGGCCAGACCGAAGGCGGCGTCATCTACAATTGCGAGGTTTCGGGCGGAAGCGTCGTCAACAACTCCACCGCCGGTGTCTCCGGCTTGGGTGGCGAGGGCCTCTACCTGGGCGCAATCGTGGGAACTGCCAAGGGCACGACCATCGAGTACTGTCGCGTCACGCCGCTGCGCGACCCGGATACCGGCGTTTATATCCTGGATGATGCGGGTGCCTACCGCTATACGTCCGTGAAGAACTCCTACGACATCGCCGTGGGTGCCGTTTCGGGCCAAGCCGTGTACGCCGGCGGTATCGCGGGCTCCATCTACGACGGGGCCCAGGTGCTTGACTGCTTCTCGACCGCCGACTGCTACGCCTACTCGGCAACCTATGTTTCGGTGGGCGCAGGCAACGCAAGCTATGTGGGCGGAATAGCCGCCCGCGCCGACGGCGGTGCGGGGCTCGAGTGCACCATCGCCCGCTCGCACTATGCGGGCAACATCCACTCGCGCCAGTACAACGCCGTGCTTGTGATTCCCATCATTCAAAACGATGTCAACATCGCCGGTATCGTCGAGCGTGACGACGACGGCGACGTCCGTGTGTACGACAGCTATTTCAAGCCTTCTGCCAGTGCAACCACCAAGACCATAAACGCCGTGGGTGACAACGCGAGCGGCCTTACGTACGGCCCGTTGGATGACGCGCGCTACGCCAACCGAAGCTTCTGGGAGTCGAAGAACTACGACTTTGAGGGCGATGCCGTGCGCGATACCGCCTATACGACGGTGGGTGGCGCACATGTGAACAAGTGGATTATGGACTTCAACCTGGGGATTCCCGTACACGGAGCCAGTGTCAAGGCCACGTTCGACTTCCCTGGTGCCGCCACCGTCACGGTATCCCCCACGGGCGCCGCTCCCTCAGGAAGCGAACAATCCACGTCCGACCCGTACTCCTTCGCCGTGCAGGGCGTGCTTCCGTCTGACACCGAGCTGGGTCTCACCGCCGTAATAAACGACGGTTTCCGTCTGGTGGGTTGGTACCGCGAGCCGTCGGTCGAGCCCAACTATGCCGAGAATTCCCATGCATTCTTCGACCCCATCGTGTCCGACCCGGCCAAGCAGGTGGGCACCGACGCCACCTATACCGCACGCAATTCGGGCACGGGCGCCTACGACGGTTTTGCCGACAACGATCTCTTTGTGGCCTATTGCCAGGCTCGGGTGGTGTATCACGACGTGACCGGCGCTGCCATCGCGGCGTCGACCGATGACTGGTACGACCATCAGGAGCCCCTGCCCGACGTCGCCGCTCCCGCTGCCGATAAAACCACGGGCGGCGTGGACGCGTCGGCCGAATTTGTAGGCTGGACGACCATCCCCAGCTCCACCGGTGCGGGCTATGCCGCCATCACAAGCCCTGAGCTCGCCTCCATCAAGGCGCAAGGCGAGCTGTACCAGGCGGGGGACCCGGTGGAGAAGCCCATGGATCTCTATCCCGTGTACACGAGCTATGCTTCGAATATCAACTTGGTAGTCGAGGGAAACGAGCTCGACGGCGACGTGCGCGCAAATGTGCGTACCGATGTGGCCGAGGCCCAGGTTGTTGCGACCAAGGTAAACGGCAAAAACACCTACTCCATCGTCGTCTCGGGTGCGGATGAGACCTCGACCGTCGACGCGCTGCCCTACGGCTATCGGTTCAAGGGTTGGTATAAGGTCGCAGAAGACGGTGCCGAGACCAAGGTTTCGAACGAGGAGACCTATGCCATTCCGGACGCGATCGACCTGTCTGTCCCGCATACCTACATCGCGCGCTTCGAGTATCGAGTGAACTTCTGGCTGCCGGTTGAGGGGTCGGACAATTTTGCTTTCCTGGCTACGTCAACTCGCCTGGCAACTTATGCCTACACGGGCTTTTACTCTTCGGAGTGGGGGAGCTACCAGGATGACCTTGCCGATATTGCGTCTTCGGTCCCGAAACCGTCGTCGATGAAGCTGACGTTCGAGTTTTTGGGTTGGACAAACCACGCCGATCTGTCTAAGGATTCCAATGGAGAAGTTCGTATCGGTCGCTCGGCCCTGGATGATTATCCTGCGATTGCCGGAGTCCTTACTGCACCGGTCAATGCCGATGCGCTGCTGAAGGACTCGATTGCCCTTTACGATCCTCTGATCGTGAGCGATTTCCCTGGTAGTTCGTCTTCGCTGGGAATCACGACCGATGGAGCCTTGTATAACGTGGAAGGCGATATTCTCTATGGCTACAACTTCGTAGGTTTGACGCGTGTCATCACGGGGGGATCTTTGGCAAGTGATGTCTCGTATGGTCCCAGCACGAATTCTGTCGAGTGGCAAAGCCCCGTTTGGTTTAAATGGAAAGACCGCATCACTATGGGGGCCGATCATGGCCAAAACTACATTTTCAAAGCGTCAGCAAACATAAACTTCTACAACCTCTCGGGTGCGCTGATTGAGGGCGTTAGTGGCCTAAACGATACGTATGTTAACCCTGGTGGGTGGGCCGATGCGGCAACAGCGACACGTAAATACCAATCTCCTTTGTTTAATGGTGCAGGGGAAACGCTGGCTGAGGTGAGCCCCTACAACTACGTCGAGCCTATCGATATTGCCCAGAGCAAAGTTCCCGTTGGCCTGGGCACCATATCGCCCGACATCCTTCCTGCCGAGGGCGCGCTCTATTCTGATGGCACGACGACGTACTCGTTTATGGGCTGGGTATGCCCCGAGGACTTGACGGCCGACGAGATGGCCCGCGCCTTCAAGGCGGAGCGTTTGGGGACGGCCGGATATGTGGCGTCGAGCGTGGCCGACGCAAGCCCGTATCTGCTGCGTGCCGACGACCGTGTGTACCATGCCATGGATATCTATCCGGTGTACGCAGCGTACAGCTTTGATACCACCACCAACATTGCGCGCGCCGGCGTGCCTGCCGGCAGCTCTGTGAACGTACCCGCAGACCCCGCGGCCGTGCTGCAGGATGCGTCCCATGATGCCAAAACGGGCGACATCACGCTTGCGGTGACGGCCAACGTCGATACACCGCTTGCAGCTGGGTCGGCCGACCTGTACCAGGTGACCTCGTGGACGGTGGAGCGGTCGGACGGGTACGTGGAGACCATCAACACGGTGGGCGGCTCGGCCGTGTCGAACACGAATAACGTGCTGGACTATACTGTCAGCCCTGCGTATGGCTATACGTTTGTGGCCAACTACGAGCCCGTGGCCGTGGTGTACCACACGAATGCGGGAGTGACCGAGGTGGTGGCGCGCAACCTGGGCGATGCGCTGGGCGAGCCTGCGCAGGCGGCCTTTGACGTGGACGCCATAGATGCGGCGCACTCGGACGCCGGTGCGACGAGGCTGCACGTGCTGGTGGGCTGGACCGAGCTGGCGCCGGGCGCTGCGGGTCGCGACTACGTCCTGTGGGGCGACTACGCGGGCGGCGTCGAGTTGACGGGGCCGAACGCGGTGGTGGAGGGCGCCATGGAACTGTGGCCGGTGTACAGGCCCGCGACCGTGAGCGTGAACTCGAACATAGACGATGAGCTGGCGGGAGGGTTGCTGGGCCAGATGGGCTTGAGTGAGCTCACCGACGTGCGCTCGCTGGTGCGCGTGGATACGCAGGGAAGCTCGACGGCGCTGGTGGCGCGCGCGGCCGACGTGCCGGGGTATAGGTTTGTGGGCTGGTACGATGACTACGATGCGGCGACGGGCGCGGGCGTGCTGGTGACGACGGGCTCGGCGTACGGCCTGATGCCCGAGGAGCCGTTTGGGACGAACATGTTTACGGCCGTGTACGAGCCGGTGTTCGACGTGCGCTACCACATGCCCGACGGCGAGGTGCATACCGTGAAGGTGGCGGCGAGCGAGCAGCGTAGCTTTGTGGAGAGCGTGACCGACGAGAGCGGCACGCATGACAACATCATCGACTGGCTGCCGTACCAAATAATCGCCGACAAGCTGAATGCGAGCCCGGACACGAGCGTGCGCGAGATGTTTAGCAGCTGGAGCGCGCTGGCTGCGGACGGGACGACGCTGAGGGCGTGGGACGAGTTTTGCCGTGAGACGATTGTGGGGGACATGGACCTGTACCCCGTGACGTACCAGATGCGCGCGTTCGACGCGACGTACGACGCTGCGGCGCCGGCCGCGTCGAACTACACGGCTAACATGGCGTGGATGGTGAGCCAGACCGACGTGAACGAGCCGGTGAAGGTGGCGTTTACGGGGCTGTACACGCAAGACGAGCTGCGCGTGAGCGTGGTCGAGGCTGCGTATGGGCCGGGATCGGTGGGCGCCGGTGCGGCCGAGGGTCCGACGTTTACCCCGATTGTGGGTGTGGGCGTGGGACTGTACGACCACGCGGGCGTGGGTGGCTCGGCCCAGAAGCTGGGTCATAAGGCGACCGACGCGCAGGGATTTGCGATATTTGCGCTGGACGGCGCGGGCACGTTGACACTGACGAAGACTGCGCCTGCCGAGGCGGCCGGGTCGACGTGCACGTTTGAGATCGTGGCGTGCTCGGACGCGGCCGGAAACGAGGTTGCGGGTGCCGAGCGTCGTGTGGTGACCATGACGTTGGGCGCGCCGGCGGCCGGCGAGACGCTCTCGAGCGCGACCATGTCCGTGCGTATGCCGTTTGGATACTACAAGGTGATCGAGACCGGCTGGGCGTGGCGGTATTTGCCGAGCTATCGCGTGTTGGACGGTGCCACGGGGACGTGGGCCGAGGGCAACTGCGCGCTGGTGTTCACGACCGGCGAGGTGCGCGTGGACAACGCCGTGGAAAACGATGCGTGGGTGGACGGCGAGGCGCGCGTGGAGAACGTGTTTGGCGCAGGCGCGGTGCGGGGTGGTGCATGATGCTCAGGATGAGGCGTGTGAGGGCGCTGCCGGTGGCGGTGCTTGCGTTTTGTGTCGCCCTGGGCACGGCGGCTTGGTTTAGCGCGACGGGCTCGCGGACGAATGCGTTTGCGCGTGGTGAGGTGGCGCCTGTGGTGAACGAGGAGTTTGACGCGCCGTACACGGTGAAGCGCAACGTGAGTGTATCGGCCAACGCGGAGAGTGTGGACGTGTACGTGCGTGCTACGGCGAACGCGGTGTGGACGGCGGCCGACGGCGCCGTGCTGTGGGACGAGCCCGAAGCGGGCGTGGACTACGTGGTAGACGTGGGTGACGAGGTATATGGCATGGATACGTTTGCGGCGCACGCGGCCGCGGGCTGCTGGGTGAAGGGAGACGACGGGTTTTACTACTACACGGTGCCGCTCGCTGCGGGCGCCGCCACGCAGAACCTGCTTGACGAGGTGAGCGTGGTTGAGCCTAGTCGCTATGCGGATGGCCGTGCGTTGACGGTGGACGTGGCGGCGCAGGCCGTGCAGGCCGGATCGCACCCTGTGGAGGCGTTTGACGACGCATGGGGCGTGGCCGCGGGGCTGCGTGTGGGTGCTGCTGGCGTGCTGGAGGCGAGGTAGATGGTGCGCGCAGGTAAGAGGCGCGTGATGCGCGCGTGCGCCGCAGCGCTGGCGCTGGCGGTGGCGTGCGCGCTGGCGTGGGTGCCGGCCGCGGCTGCCGCGGCCGCGCCCGCGGTGGTGTACGACGGCGCCGCGCACGAGTGGCGCGGGCGCGGTTTGGGGGAGACGGGCGATGTGCTGGCGGGTTGCGCCGAGTTGGGCGACCTGATGCCGGGAGATGCGGTGTCGACGAGCTTTACCGTGGAGGCGCAGAACCTGGGCGTAGGGACGACGTTGTATCTGAAGAGCGCCTACGACGAGGCCGATGTGCGTGCGCTGGGGCAGGTGCGCGTGAGCGTGGCCGCCGACGGCACCGTGGTGGCCGAGGGGACCTTGGCCGAGCACGGGGAGCTGGCGGACGGCGTGCGATTGGCGAGCCATGCGGCTGGCGCCGGCGGCTCGACGGACGTGACCGTGCAGGTGGAAATTCCGGTAAGTGCGGGCAACGAGCTTATGCGCAGTGTGCATGAGATCGAGTGGGTGTTCGTAGCCGCCGAGGACGGCGGGGCTCGTGTTGAGCAGCCGTCGGACGGTCTGCTGCCCACGACGGGTGATGCGGCCGCGTGGGCGCCGGTCGCGGCGGCGGCAGCGGGCGTGGCGGTGCTGGCTTTTGCGGCCCTGAGCCGTGGTCGTGGCGAGTCGAGGGGTTGATTGGCCGCGGCGGGAGGGCTATCTTGCAAGTGGATAACCCTTAGCGTTTAGCGTGTACATTAATAAGAATAAAAGTGCCTTTTTATGTAGAAAGAAAGCCAAACTTTTGATAACGATGGCACCCTGCCAGGGTATGGTACTTTTCTGACAAAATAATGTATGCAAGTTCGAGGGCGTGGTGGCGCGCGCAGACGTGGTGTAAGAGCGTCCCGAGGTCC
>NZ_QRLS01000003.1:3687-146801 GCF_003472325.1 Collinsella sp. AM12-1 | reverse complement strand
GGGATCGCCCGCTCCGGGGCCGGGGGCCCGCGGGCCGAGGCCGCCGGGGAGGCCGCGGCCGCCTCCACCGCGCCCCCGCCGGCGCTCGTCGAGGCCGAGAACAGGCAGGTCAGGTTCCTGGCCGCCCGGATATCGGAGGCCCTCGACGAGGCCGGGGCCCTCGAGGCCGAGACGGCGGCGCTGCTCGAGGGCGACGAGACCTACGCGTGCCTGCTCACCGTGCCCGGCATCGGCCCGAGGACCGCGGCGCAGCTCGCGGTGTCGGTCGACATCGCGAGGTTCCCGGACCACGACCACCTGGCCTCGTACTGCGGCATAGCCCCGAGGGTGAGGAGCTCCGGAACGTCGGTGAGGTGTCGGTCAGGGCGTCCAGGCGCGGCGACGCGAGGCTCAAGTCCCTGCTGATCTTCTCGTGCAACAGCCTGGTGAGGTCCTCGGGGCGCTACGGCGAGTACTACCGGGCCTGCAGGGCGCGGGGCATGGGGCACGGGCGGGCGCTCAAGGCCGTCGCGAGGAAGCGGCTCAGGGCGATATACGCCGTGATGCGCGACCGGGTGCCCTACCGGGAGTAGCCCCGACGGTTGACAAAACTATAGGAACACCCAATGACTAGATTGAAAAGCTGTACGTCAGCATCCAAAGATGTCGGAAAATGTCGACTTTGGATGCTGGCGTACATGTTTGGTTCGTATGGGTTCGGCTCGGTTGGCGCGAACTGGCCGCAGTGCGCGTGCTAGAGCAGGTTCTTCTGCACCCACGCGATGATGTCACTCGACTCGTAGAGCGGTTTACCGTCGATGAACAGGCAAGGAACCTGGCGTTTTCCGCCGACGGCGATGAGCGTCTGCTCGGCATCGGAATCGGTCGAGATATTGCGCTCGGGAATGGTCACGTCGTTATCGGCCAAAAAGCGCTTGACCTTTATGCAATACGGGCAGCCAGTCATAACGTAGAGCGCGAGTTCATGATCAGTAGCCATGGTGTCTCCAATCGGTTGAGGTTTCGATTGAAATACCCAAAGCCGCTGCGGTCTATGCGTGAGCCGACGGCGACTCGATCGCCTGAACCAGAAACGCCGTGGCACCGGCGCCGCAGGGCTTGTCGTAGTAGTCGATAAAGCGCTGATCGGCAAGATAGCCGCGGGCGAGGCCCAGGTATGCTTCGTCTTGGGGTTCGTGTCCCCAGTTAAGGCCAATCCATCGACGGTGCATTGCGACAAGCTTGCGCGCCTCGCTTCCATCCGGTTCGCCGTCGCCCATGGCGATCGAGAGCTGGCCCAGAATAGCGCGTTCAAGTTCCTTCATGTCGTTCCATGTCTTGGGGTCCATGTCCAGCAGTGCCTCGTTTGCTGCATCGACGGCCTCGTCGCCATAGCGCGCTCGCGCCTCGGCACCGTAGCGCTCCTCGTTTTCCTGCACGGTACGCCAGCGCTCCAGTTGCGGCAGCACGGCGCCCATGAGCGAGACGGCTTCGTCGAGCGACATACCGGTGTTTTGTGCCAGGCGCGGGGCGCAATCCTCAATCATGGCCTCCATCGTGGTCTCGTAGGTGTACTTGCCGCGGTCGTAGCACCACTTGCAGTAATGGTCGGTCGTGGCGCCCGCGGCATCGGTGCCGCAGTCGTCGGGCGTGAGCACCATGCCGCAGCTCTGACAATAGTGCTCGGGCATTTCGAGCAGGTGCGACAGTGGCTCTCCGGTAACGGCGGCAATGAGCTTCATCATGTCGATGCCCGGGGTGACTTCGCCGCGCTCCCAACGGCTCACGGCTTGGCGCGTGACGTAGAGCTTGGCGGCGAGCTGCTCTTGGGTAAGGTTGTTGGCGCGGCGGACGGCGATGAGTTTTTCTGCAAAGGCCATGACGGCTCCTTTCTGGTGCTTGTTGGCTTAAGCATACGCGGCAGCCGATGTCCTTCCAAGCAACCGTTGGTTGCACGACGGGGACCGCGGCGAAGAATTGCGCGCAACGCCCCACACCTCCATGCCGTACAATGACCGGCATGGAACCTATCGCACACATATATACCGACCTGCCGCAGAAGTTCGGCATTCCGCGCAACAGCTTTTTGGCGCCTCATCTGCAGGGACGCATCGTCTTTGAGCCGGAATTTGCCTCCAATGCAGCGGTTGAAGGCTTGGACTCCTTCTCTCACCTATGGCTGCTGTGGCGCTTCGAAAACGGAACGCCCGGCGGCACGGCTAAGGACATAGCCGCCGATGCCAAAACGCAGGACAGGTCCGGCACCAACGCAAAATGGTCGAAAACCGTGCGCCCGCCGCGTCTGGGTGGAGCCGAGCGTGTGGGCGTGTTTGCCACACGCAGTCCGTTTCGCCCTAATCCCATCGGGCTCACCTGCGTCAAGCTCAGCCGTGTCGAGCTCACCGACGATGGCCCCATCATTCATGTGCTGGGGGCCGATCTGCGCGACGGCACGCCCATCTACGACATTAAGCCCTACATTCCATTTGCCGACTGTCACCCGGATGCGACGGGCGGCTGGATTGAGGACGCGCCGTGGCAAGAGCTCGACATCGAGTTCCCGCAGACGCTGCAGGATATGGTCCCGCCCACAAAGCTCCCCGGCCTGGTCGAGGTCCTGCGCCAAGACCCACGCCGCGCAGGCAGCAAGCACGAGCCGAACCGCGTCTATCATCTGGCCTTCGCCGGGCTCGACATATCTTTTACGGTTGATGAAACCCAGCTAACCGTAGCCGCCGTCAACGACGCGCGGGGCTAACCTGCCATTCGTCTGCACCCGTCAAATTAAGCGCCAAACCCCGCGCCAAAACCGCTCACGCTGTTGGACAATAACGCCTACCAAAACAATCACTTTGCATGGGAGCTCAGCATGAAATACGACTTTAGCTCGCTAATCGACCGCCATGGCATGGACTCCATCGCCGTTGACTCCTGGGGTGAGATTCCCGGTATGGCTCCGAGCGCACCCGACGAGGGCTTCGACCGCATCCCCATGTGGGTAGCGGACATGAATTTTGCCACGGTGCCCACGGTCCAGGAGTACATCATTCAGCGCGCCCAGCACCCCATGTTTGGCTATTTCGATCCGCGCCCCGAGTACTTCGACCGCATCATCGAATGGCAGAGTCGCCGTAATGGCGTCGAGGGCCTGGCACCTGAGCACATCGGCTACGAAAACGGTGTGCTGGGCGGTGTCGTGTCGACGCTGCGCGCATATGTCCAGCCGGGCGATGCGGTGCTGGTCCACAGTCCCACCTACATCGGCTTTACCAAGTCCATCGAGGCCGCGGGCTATCGCATTGTCCACAGCCCGCTTAAACTCGACGACCAGGGCGTGTGGCGCATGGACTTTGAGGACATGGAGCGCAAGCTCGCCCAAAACCATATCCATGCCGCGGTGTTCTGCTCGCCGCACAATCCCTGCGGCCGCGTATGGGAGCGCGACGAGATCGAGCGCGCCATGGACATCTATCGCCAGCATGATTGCGTGGTGGTCTCGGACGAGATTTGGTCCGATATCATCCTGCCGGGTCACAAGCATATCCCGACGCAGTCGGTGAGCGAGGATGCCCGCATGCGCACGGTTGCCCTCTACGCGCCCAGCAAGACGTTCAACCTGGCGGGCCTGGTCGGCAGCTACCACATCATCTATAACGAGACGCTGCGCGACCGCGTGTGCGCCGTGTCCAACAAGACTCACTACAACGAGATGAACGTCCTTTCGATGCACGCGCTTATCGGCGCCTACCAGCCGCAGGGCTACGAGTGGGTCGATGAGCTCAATCAGGTCATCCAGGGCAACATTGACTACTTCTGCGATTACGTGGACGAGCATTTTGAGGGCGTGGGCTATTCGCGTCCGCAGGGCACGTACATGGTGTTTCTGGACTGCACCGAGTGGTGCCTCGAGCATGGCCGCGATATTCAGTGGCTGCTCGACGAGGGGGCGCGCGTGGGCGTGGGGTATCAGGACGGCCGCCCGTTCCACGGGCCCTGTCACATCCGCGTGAATCTGGCACTGCCGCTTTCGCGGGTAAGGGAGGCGTGTGAGCGCCTGGACCGCTACGTTTTTGGGGTATAGGGGGCGCTCGATTCGAGTGCTGCCCCATGTGCCCACGCCGTCAAAATGCGTGGGCACATGGGGTGCAGAGGGTAGCGAGCGCGTTTTCCGCATTCGCTACTTTTCATGAATCTGCTTTCCGCAAAGATGTTCAATCGAAATCTCGTAGAGTTGGACGCCCTTGATGTCTTTGGCGATTTCTTCCTCGACTTCTTCGGCAGAAGGGTAGTACTTAAGCGCGAGCTGACGGACTTTGTCCTCGATAAACGCAGGCGCTTCATCTACCAGGCGGCAACGGCCAAAGACCACGGTGCTCATGACGTAAGGAGCCCAGTCGCCGTCCTTGTACCACTCGTTGCCGTAAACGGTAAAGCAGACTTTATCGTCACGCCTGAGCGAATCGACCTTGTGGCCGGCCTTGGCGCCATGGAAATAAATCTTGTCGTGCTCGGCGTCAAAGAAGTAGTTGACGGGAATGGCATAGGGGTAGCCATCATCGCCGTTGACGGCAAAGACGCCGCGCTTACAGGTGGCGAGCAACTCGCGCGCTTCCTCGTCAGTGATGGCGCGTTTCTTTCGACGTAAGGGCCTAAACATCGTTGGCTTCCTTTCTGGCTGTGCATGGTGGTTGAGCACAAACTATAGCGAAACGGATCCGTATTTCTTGATACAGGCGAGTATGTTTTTGAGCTTGCTAAAGTCGAGCGGTTTGGGCAGATGGGCGTTCATACCGGCATCGTGTGCCGCCTTGGCGTCTTCGGCAAAGGCGTTGGCGGTGAGCGCGATGATGGGGATGTCGGCCGCATCGGCCTTTTCGCTCAGGCGGATCGCGCGGGTTGCCTCGTAGCCGTCCATGCCCGGCATCATGATGTCCATAAGAATCGCATCGAAGCTACCCGCGGGACGGCCAACGTATAGGTCGACCGCTTCGTTGCCGTCGGCGGCGCGAGTTACGACGATGCCCTCGCTTTCGAGCAGAGCCTGGGCAATCTCGGCATTGAGCTCGTTATCTTCTGCCAAAAGAACGTTCATGTCTGCAAGCGAGCAACTGTATGCCTGCTCGTCCGTACGTTCTTTTGCCTGAGGGTTCTTGTCGATCTCGAGCGGAATCTGGACGTTAAACGTACTCCCCACGCCAACCTCACTCGAAATCTCAATCGTGCCGCCCATCATATCGATGAGTGATTTGACGATAGACATGCCAATGCCGGTTCCTTGGAACTTGCTGCGCGCATCGTCGCCTTCCTGGGCAAACGGCTCGTAAATGTGTGCCAAAAACTCGGATGTCATACCAATGCCGGTATCCGAGACGCTAAAGCAAAACGCGGCGTGCTCGTCGTCGACCGGTTTGATGGTCGATGAGAACGTGACGGTGCCTCCGTGCTTGTTGTACTTGATGCTGTTGTCGAGCAGGTTGACAATGATCTGCCGAATATGGGTGGGGCTGCCGATCATATATTGGTCGACAGCGTAGGGCTCGCTGGTGTCGAGCATGGTTATGCCGCGGTCCGATGCGCGGAGCTTGCACAGTACGAGCGCATTGTCGCACAGCTCTTTAAGGTTGAATGATTCGTGCTCGAGTGTCACTTTGCGCTCCTCGATCCTGCCCATCTCGAGGATGTCGTTAATCAGTGACAGCAGGTGATTGGCGGCAACGCGCGCCTTGGCGCGGCTTTCGCGGGCGACCTGCATGTCGCCTTCTCTCAATTCCTCAATTTCGATAAGACCCAGGATGCCGTTGAGCGGCGTGCGGATGTCGTGGCTCATGCGCGTGAGGAAAGCGGTTTTGGCGGCGTTGGCGGCATCAGCTTTCTGCCGTTCTGTCTGTGCGCGGTAAAGCGACCAGACAAGGATGATGATGCCGGTGAGCAAAATGCAGATGACGACTGCCGCAATGACGATGCGGTTGCGGTAGAGAAGTCGGAACGCATCCGATTCTTGCGCCGAGTACGATGTGGGGAAATAGCTGTTTGCAGAGAGCGATTCACCTGCATTGACGATGCCCTTATTGATGATTCCCAGCAGCTCGGGCTTGCCGCGCGAAATTAAACACGATAGTTGCGCCGTGTTGGTGAGTTCCTGTGTTTCGAAATCCTCGATGTCGTAGATGTCGCGGAGAGTTTCCAGGCGCGTGCTGGAGACAATGATGCAACGTGCCTTCCCCTCATTGAGGGCTTTGAGCACCTCGCCGTCATTCGAATACTCGGTTACCGTTGCGTTCGGAAAGAGACTTTCGAGCTCAAAACGGTTAACGATTGTGCTCTTTGTACAAGCGATGTTCTTAAGGTCGCTGTTCAGGTTTTTGCCACTGTGAATGGCGGTCAGCGAAACCGTTCCCATCGAGTTTGACTGGATGACCCCTGTCTGCTCGGCGAGCCAGTAGTCGCGAAACAACGGCAGGGCGACATCGATGGTTCCGTTGGAAAGGGCTTTGATCATTTGCTTGTTGTTCGAGAGTGCGATTGTATTGACCGTAATGCCAAACTTGTCGTGCAACGTCGTTGCAAGCGAGGCGAGCGACCCTTCCATTTCGCCGTCGTCATTTTGCGTACAGTAGGGAAGTTGGTTTTTAAGATAGCCGAGCGTGATGGTATTGCCGTTTTCTTTGAGCCAGGTGGTCTCGGTGCCGGTGAGCGATGACGAGCCACTGTTTTGGGTCGAGTAACTCGATTTGACTTCCTCGTTATAGCGCGGGTTATCGCGGGCGATGGTCGCCATGGCGGCGTTGATGTCGTTCATCAGGTCAGGGCGGCTTTTGGGAACGGCAAAATAGTAGTCGCTCGAGCCTACGTAGAACATGGGTGACGCATCGGGCGACGAAATGGTGTCGTTCATGATGACGGCGTCGACCTCGCCGTCTGCAAGCGCCTCAAAGAGGGCACTGCCGGTGTCGATTTCTTTATAGGTGCAGGTAACGCCTTCGTCGGCGAGCCACTGCTGGCCGACGATAGTTTGCATAACGCCGGCGTTGCAGCCGATGGTAAGGCCTTGGAGCGCCTGGGGGTCGCCTTTGGCAAGGTCGTCGCGATCGGGCCTGGCGTAGATGTAGTAGCGCTCAGTGCCCTCGGGGTTCGAGGAAAAGAGCAGCTTCTGCTCGCGCTCTGCCGAATACGAGATGTTGGGCATGAGGTCGATTTCGCCCGCCTCGAGCATGTCCATAAGCTCGGAGAAGGTGCCGCTAACGTATTCGTATTGCCAGCCCTTTGTGTAATACGAGAGGGTCTGGAGGTACTCGTAGCCCCATCCCGAGAGGCGCTCGCCCGGCGTGCCTTCCTGGAAGCCTTTGTTGTTGACGAGCCAGCCAACGCGGACCGTCTTGACCTGCTGGTCGGAGTCGGCGGCAAAGGCCGGGGTGGGCATGACGGCGCTCAGTAGTGTGAGCGCAGCAAGCGCGACGGCTAGGGTGCGATATAGAGCTAAGCGAAGGACGGCGGAAGGTTTCACAGGCAATCCTATCGAGTCGAGATAATACCGCATAAGGATACCAGCTCAGCCACCCTAACACCCGGCAGATGGGTAGTCATTGGGGACGTTCTTAAACGACTAGTCGCTGGGGACACTCTTTGCCGGAGTTGGCACTTAGGGACGTTCCCAATCTGTTTGACACAAAAGGAACGTCCCCAAGTGCCGGATGTGCGACAATACCGAGCAACGTGATGGGGCGTCTGGGAAAAGGGGTCGCGATGAACAAGTTGAGGACGCTTGCCGACGTGTTGCGCCAGGCTGGCTTTGCGCGCATCACCGGCCTGTTCCTTATCTTCTACCTGCTGTGCTCGACGGTCGTCTGGCTGTCCGACCCTTCGACCCTTACGTTTGGCGATGGCCTCTGGTTTAGCTTTGAGACCGTATCGACGATCGGCTTTGGCGATATCCCGGCCGAAACGCCGGTTGCCCGCGCTATCACCGTCGTTTTGAGCGTCATCAGCATCTTCTACATCGCCATGCTCACGGGCGTGGCGGTGAACTACTGCAATACGCTCATCAAGATGCGCCAAAAGGACACCATGGCGCGCTTTATGGACGATCTTGAGCACCCGGAAGAGCTCGATCGCGATGAGCTCGCCGACCTGTCGCGCCGCGTGCGCGAATATCGCCGACGCCAACGCTAGGGCGGGCGCCGCGCGTCACGATGAGGGGGACAAAAATATGAATATTACGGTATACCTGGGCGCCAGCGTCGGTAACGACCCGGCGTTTCTGCCTGCGGTGCGGCAGCTCGGCACATGGATTGGCTCCAACGGCCACGCGCTGGTATACGGCGGGTCCAAGTCGGGACTGATGGGCGCGCTCGCCGATAGCGTGCTCGATGCCGGCGGGTGCGTGACCGGTGTTGAGCCGAGCTTTTTTATCGAGGCCGAGTTTCAGCACGATGGTATCGATGACCTGATCGTGACGAGCGACATGGCCGAGCGTAAGGCCAAGATGATCGAGCTCGGCGATGCGTTCGTCGCCTTTCCGGGCGGTACGGGCACGCTCGAGGAGATTGCCGAGGTCATGTCGGCCGTGTCGTTGGGACATCTGAGCGCACCGTGCATCCTGTACAACCTGAACGGTTACTACAACGACCTCAAGGCGCTGCTCGAGCACATGATTGATAAGGGGCTTTCGAGCCCGAGGCGCCAGCAAGGCATTTACTTTGCCGAGGACCTGCACGAGATCGCATCGATTATCGGCAGCTAAGCCGTAGGCCTATCGCACGTGCGGCGCCCAATGGCGCCGTTCGCGGCGTGGATGGTCGGCACGTCCGCGCTGTGCCCGTCTTACAATAAAACGTATCCTTGTCGATTTTGACCACGGGAGGCCCCGATGGACAACCTTGCAAAACCCAAAAACCGTGCGCTGTTTTTAGTTAGCGTAGCCGTGACCGGTGCGTTTGCAGGCGCCGCGGTCTGGCTGTTTTTCTTTGCGATGGAGCACGGTATCGACTATCTATGGACCGAGATTCCGCATATGCTGGGCGTCGCTTCGCCCGAGCTCGCGAGCGGTCCGTTCGGTTTTTTGCCGTATCCGTTTTCCGTCTGCCTGCTGGGCGGCCTGCTGATCGGTCTGTACGAAAAGCTTACGGGCACCAAGACCGATGACCTCAACCAAGTGATGGCCAAGGTAAAGCGCGACGGCCGCTACCCGTACGACAACTTGGGCAAGCTTTCGCTTGCGGCATTGCTGCCGCTGCTGTTTGGCGGAAGCATTGGACCGGAGGCCGGCCTGACCGGCGTTATCGCAGGTCTGTGCAGCTGGGTCGGCGACCGCATGCGTCGCTTTGGCGCCGAGTTTAGGCAGCTCACACTGCTGGGTACTCAGGCTGCCCTGACGGCGCTCTTCACCGCGCCCGTGTTTGGCTTTGTGGCGCCGCTCGCCGGTAGCGCCGACGGCCAGGGCGCTAATGACGATGAGTCCGCGTCCGATGAGATCACGATCAAGCTTCCCAAGGCGCAAAAGACCGTGGTCTACGGCATTGCGATTGCCGGCGGTCTGGGTACCTACCTGCTGCTCGGCCAGCTTATGGGCGGCGGCATGGGCATGCCCAGGTTCGAGTCCGCTCAGGTGGGCAACCTGGAACTTGTCTGGCTCATTCCGCTGGCGTTGGTCGGCACCGTATGCGGCTGGCTGTACTTTGTCTCTGAGCATGCAAGCGAGGCACTGTCCCATGCCATAGGGGAGCGCCCTGTCGTCAAGGCCATGCTAGCCGGTCTGGCGCTCGCCATCTGTGGCACGGTCCTGCCCTACACCATGTTTGCCGGCGAGACCCAAGCCGACGTGCTCATGGAGACCTATCTGACCATTCCCGCCGGCGTGCTTATCGCGACCGGTCTGGTCAAGGCCATGCTGACGCCCGCCCTCATCAACCTGGGCTGGCGCGGCGGTCACTTCTTCCCGGTTATCTTTTCGGGCGTGAGCTTGGGCTACGGCTTCGCTATCCTTACCGGCGCCGATCCGGTCTTTTGCGTCGCCGTCTGCACGGCCTCGACGATGGGCGCCGTTATGCGTCAGCCGGTCATGGTTGTGGGCTTGCTGCTCATGTGTTTCCCGCTCAAGGGTATCGTCTGCATGATCATCGCCGCCGTTATCGCCGCTGGCATTCCGCTGCCCAAGCCGCTGCGCAAGTAGCACGGCGGCGCACGGTCAATACAAACATCTCAAGCCCGGTGTGAGGGTGTTCAACTTGAGCTTGTGCCCTTTGACGGGTCGTTATTTTCAAAATGCTGCTGTAATCCACGACACGGGTTGAGCGCCTTCCCAATAATGGGCCACGCCGATCTGTGGCGCATGTCCGATGATACCGCGCCTGCCTACAGGTCGCGTGCTCGATAGACCTTGGTACTGATGGCGCAACTCAGTGCAAAGAGCACGAGGGCCAGTACGGCAATTCCTGCGCACAGGCAGCCGAGGACGGCGGGATCGGGATTTGCTCCGGCAATCGACATAAGCCAGTTGCTAATGGGGTTGGAGGAGCTCAGCGTGGCCATGGCAAGGCACCCGAGCAGGGCAAACAGGCCAACGGATAGGCGCAGCGCCTCCATGTGTCCAAGGCGAAAGAACAGCGGCTGCGCCAAAAACACCATCATGAGGGAGATGAGCATCGATGCTGCCGAGGCTATTGCGATCTCAAAGACCGTCTGTCCCGTCGAAGGAATGCCCGCGCTGTTGAAGAGCGGGATGGCGACGATACTCAAAAGCGTAGCTGCACATGCCATGGCGGCGGAGAAGACAATAACGCTCAGGTAGCGGGCACAAATAATGTCTTTGCGCGAGAAGGGCAGCGTTGCCCGATAACGCTCCCATCCGTTTTGATTGTCGAAGCCGGCCAGCGAGCTCATGACCATGATGGGTGACATGGCGCTGACCGCGCAGGCGCCGGCGCTCATGCCGGAATCGCCGTCCGATGCGTTGGCAAGGGTCAGCACGACGAATATGAACAAGCCGACACCCGCAATGCTCGGGACAAGTGAGCGAACGATGGCGAGCTCGGACATAAAGGCGCGTTTCATTTCGAAGCCCCTTTCAGCGTGAGGCGCAGATAGTCATCAATGGTTGCCCGGTCGCAGGGAATCTCGGGAAAGGCCTCGAGCGCCTCGCGACGGTTGGGCACGAGCACGTCCACGCTATAGGCGTGGTGGGCGGCGCGAGCGCCTTCGACGCAAGCCATAAGCTCGGCGGCCTGTGCTTGGGTGCAGTGGGCGATGCCGGCGCGGTCGGTAATGTCCTCGCGCGGCAGGTCAAACACAATCGAACCGTTATCGATGCAGATGACGCGGTCGGCGGCGCGATCGAGGTCGGACGTAATGTGGCTCGAGAGCAGCACACTGTGCTGGCCGTCGGCGACAAAGGCGAGCAGCTCATCGAGCAGCTCCTCGCGCGCCATGGGATCGAGGCCCGCAGTGGCTTCGTCCAAAACGAGCAGCTTGGCATTGTGGCTGAGCGCGCAGGCGAGCTGCAGCTTCATGCCCATGCCGCGGGAGAGGTCTTTTACCTTGGCTTTGGGATCAAGGCCAAATCGGTCGATAAATCTGGCGAATGTTTCGCGACTCCATGTGGGGTACGCCGGGCCTACGAGCGTCTCGATCTGGCCCACCTTGAGCGTGGAGGGGAAAGGACACGTGTCCAGGACAAGACCGACGCGGGAGCGCAGGTGACGCTGTGCCTCGCCGGGCGCGTTGGCGTCGCAGTGCTGTCCAAACAGATGCACCTCGCCGGCATCGAGCTTTATAAGCCCGAGCGCGGCGCGAATGGTCGTTGTCTTGCCGGCGCCGTTTGCGCCCACAAAGCCGACAATCTGGCCGGGCTCCACGGTGAGTGTGACATCGCGTAGCGAAAAGCGGTCGCTTACGCGGCGTGAAACGCCTTTGAGTTCTAGCAAGTTTTGCATGGCATAGCCTTTCTTGCAGATGGCTACTGCATGGTCTCGGGGGCTACAAGGTCGAGCATCTCGTGCAATTTGTCGCGCGTGACGCCCAGGGTTTCGGCCTGCGTAGCGGCCTGCGCAAGCAACTCTTCGATATGGCAGAGCTGGTTTTCGCGCAAGAGTTCCTGGTTTCCCTCGGCGACAAAGCAGCCCTTGCCCTGCACGGTGCAGATAAAACCGAGTTGCTCCAGGTCGGCATAGGCGCGCTTGGTGGTGATGACGCTCACGCCCAGGTCGCTCGCCAGCGCGCGGATACTGGGGAGCTTGGCTCCCGCAGCGAGTGAGCCCGAAAGGATCTGGGCTTTGACCTGCGAGGTTATCTGCTCGTAGATGGGCTTGTCGCTCGAATTGGATAGGATGATGTCCACAGCGGCTCCTTAGCTGTTGGGCTACACGTGTATATAACCGGTAAGCACAGTATATATACACTATGCACAGTTGCGCAAGAGGGAAATATGGGCTCGTCTGTCCCTCCGTTCGTTTATCTCGATCTGTAACATCTGAAGTCAATTTTGGCGGCTAGATGTTACAGATCGAGACAGCCTCGATCTTCCTGCTGGTTTATCTCAATCTGTAACACTTAGGCCTGATTTTGATGGCTAGATGTTACAGATTGAGACATTGGCTGCCCGCCTGCCAGTTTGTCTCGATCTGTAACAGGTAGGGGCTCAAAACCCGTCTTACTGTTACAGATCGAGACAATCCTTGAGGCGGCTGCCCGCTACAGAGCGAGCTCAGCTGATGAATTTGTCCTGATAGGTGCCCTATGGCGGGATTTGGCGGCTACAATAGTGCGGTTACAACGACGTAATGCACTCAATGCAAGAAAGGATCCGCATGGCAAGCCTGTCGGATGAAATCTCGTCGCGCCGCACATTCGCGATCATCAGCCACCCGGACGCCGGTAAGACCACGCTTACCGAGAAGCTGCTGCTCTATACCGGCAGCATCCAGACCGCCGGCTCGGTCAAGGGCAAGAGCTCGGCCAAGCATGCCGTCTCGGACTGGATGGACATCGAGAAGGAGCGCGGCATTTCCGTTACCTCCTCGGTGCTGCAGTTCACCTACAACGGCGCCTGCGTCAACATCCTCGATACCCCCGGCCACCAGGACTTCTCGGAGGATACCTACCGTACCCTTATGGCCGCCGACGCCGCAGTCATGGTCATCGACGGCGCCAAGGGCGTCGAGGCCCAGACCAAAAAGCTCTTTAAGGTCTGTACGCTGCGCCACATTCCCATCTTCACCTTTGTGAACAAGCTCGACCACGAGGCTCGCGATCCGTTTGAGCTCATGGAAGAGATCGAGAACGTCCTGGGTATCAATACGTATCCCATGAACTGGCCGATTGGCAGCGGCCGCAACTTCCGCGGCGTGTTCGACCGTCAGACCCGTCGCGTTATCGCCTTTGAGGGCGACGGCCACGCCAATGCCACCAAGAAGGTCGCCGAGGTCGAGGCCGAGCTGGGCGATCCCGCCATGGATGAGCTTATTGGCGAGGAGAACCATAAGAACCTGATGGACGACATCGAGCTGCTCGATGGCGCCGGTGACGAGCTCGACCTGGATGCCGTGGCCTGTGGCAAGCTGAGTCCGGCGTTCTTTGGCTCGGCACTTACCAACTTTGGCGTGGAGCCCTTCCTTAAGGAGTTCCTGCGCTTGGCGCCGACGCCGCGCGCCTATACCGATACGCTCACCAGCGAGCCGGTCGCGCCCGCCGAGGACGACTTTAGCGGCTTTGTCTTTAAGATCCAGGCCAACATGGACAAGAACCACCGCGACCGCATTGCCTTTGTGCGCATTTGCTCGGGCAAGTTCGAGCGCGGCATGGATGCCTTCCATATGCAGGGCAACCGCAAGCTCAAGCTGGCCACGGGCACCTCGATGATGGCCGACGACCGCGCCATTGTGGACGAGGCGTACGCCGGCGATATCGTGGGTCTGTTCGACCCCGGCATCTTTAGCATCGGCGACACCGTGTGCTCCGGCAAGCGCCACGTGCAGTATCCGCAGATCCCGACGTTTGCCCCCGAGATGTTCGCCCGCATTACGCAGGTCGACACGCTCAAGCGCAAGCAGTTTGTGAAAGGCATGGAGGAGCTTGCCCAGGAGGGCGCCATCCAGATCTTTCGCGAGCTCGGCGCCGGCATGGAGAGCGTCATTGTGGGCGTGGTCGGCGTGCTGCAGTTTGAGGTGCTCGAGCGCCGCCTGAAGGCCGAGTACCGTGTTGAGGTTCGTCGCCAGCCGCTGCCCTATACGGACATTCGCTGGATCCAGAACGACCCCGACACCATCGACATCCCGGGTCTTTCGCTCACGCGCGACACGCTGCGCGTCGAGGATATGCGCGGCGGCAAGCTGCTGCTGTTCACGAGCCCATGGAACGTGGATTGGGCGACCGACCATAACCCCGACCTCATCCTGTCGGAGTTTGGCAACGTAACGTTTTAGCGCACCGGCGCGGTGGCCTTGCGGGGCTGCCGCGCCGTTTGCTTGCCTGATGCCGTGTGAGCGGCTATCATACCCACCGTCGTCTCAAGACCGGGGCGTCCGAGCAGTTCGGGTCCGATATCCTGCTCGTTAAACCTAAAACCAAAGGAGTACATAATGATCAAGAAGGTCATGGAGGACTACAAGGTCCTGTTGCGGAGCATTCCCGCGGCAACGGTTTCGCTGTTTTTCGTGAGCGTTATCATGATGAACCTGCTGGCCAACAAAGAGCTTATCAGCCTGCCGTATCTGGCACTCGATTGCGGCTTTGTGGTGAGCTGGGTTTCGTTTTTGTGCCAGGACATGATCTGCAAGCGCTTTGGCGCCAAGGCATCCATCAAAATCTCTATCCTCGCGCTGCTGGTCAACCTGGCCGTGAGCCTGTGCTTTTGGGCATGCTCGCTCACGCCCGGCATGTGGGGTGCCTACTACGACACGGGTATGATCGAGGTCAACGCCGCCCTTAACGCCACCATCGGCGGCACCTGGTACGTGGTGCTGGGCTCTTCGCTGGCAATGCTCGTTTCTGCCGTGGTTAACTCCACGCTCAACCAGTCGCTCGGCCGCATGCTCAAAAAGAATAACTTTGCGAGCTTTGCCTTCCGCTCTTATGTGTCCACGGGTGTTGGCCAGTTTATCGACAACTTGGTCTTTGCCATTGTGGTGAGCCACACGTTCTTTGGTTGGACCTGGGTGCAGGTCCTTATGTGCTCGCTGACCGGCGCTGTCGCCGAGCTGCTGTGCGAGGTCTTTCTGAGCCCCGTGGGCTATAAGGTCGTGCGCGGCTGGGAGCGCGAGAATGTGGGCTCCGAGTACCTCGAGCGCCACGCAGCTGCCTAAGGAGCACCTATGCGGGTTTTGATCACGGGCGCTTCGGGCGGCATTGGAGCCGCGTGCGTGCAGCGCTTTTTGGACGAGGGCCACGAGGTCGTGGGCTTTGATCTGCTGCCGGCGGCCGTCGAGCACGAGCGCTATCGCCATCTGATCGTTGATGTCCGCGAGCCGGACTCGTTTCCAGACGGCCTTGAGCCTCAGGCGATCGTAAACGTTGCCGGCACGCAAGATTCGGCCGACGACATCGCTGCCAACCTGCGTGGCACCATCAACGTGACCGAGCGCTATGCCTTTGCGGGGGAGGGGCTTGCCGCCAAGCCGGCGCCTGCTATCCAATCCGTGGTCAATGTGGGGTCGGCGAGCGGACATACGGGATCGGAGTTTCCCGCCTATGCTGCCAGCAAGGGCGGCGTTATCGCCTACACCAAGAACCTTGCAAACCGCCTGGCGCCGCAGGCCATCGCCAACAGTGTGGACCCGGGCGGCGTTATCACGCCGCTCAACCGTTGCGTGATGGAGGACGAGCACCTGTGGAGTCAGATTATGGAGCTCACGCCGCTTAAGCGCTGGGCCACCGCCCAAGAGATCGCCGAGTGGATCTACTTTGTGGGCGTGACCAACCGGTTTATGACCGGGCAGAGTCTGCTCATTGACGGTGGCGAGGCCGGCCGCACGCAGTTTATTTGGCCCGAGTAACAAAACGCGCCCGATGGCAAGATGCCGTCGGGCGCGTTTTTGCATCTTAATAGGGTACTTTGGTGGAGCATCATCTCTGAAAAGTGCTTTTGGGCTGGTAGAATGAACGCCTGAATGAAAAAAGGGGGCATATTGGGGCTGTTCGGTTCACACGAGAAGCGCGACGCGGACCGAGCGCGTCGACTGTTTGAAGAGGCGCTTGCACAGCAAGGGCCCAACGTTGCGCTGGTTTTGCGCGTCGACGACTGTCTTCCGCTCTATATCACCCCAAATTTCGAGCGCATATTTGGTGTATCGCCCGAGCGTATTAGCGACGACATCGAGACGCTGTACCGCTTTATCCCCGATAGCGACCGTGTTCGCATGCAGCGACAGGTGAGGGATTGGGACCGGGCGACTCCGCTAAACCTTCTGTGCTCCTACCATGCGCCCCATGGAGCAAAATCGCAGCTCAGCATAAGGTTTACGATTTCGCTCATACAGAACGGCACCCAGTACCTGGTTTCTGCAGTCGACGTGACGACCGAAAGCGAGCGCATCGCCAAGGCGGAGGCCGAGCGCGATCGCGCCGTCGAGACCGCCAACGCGCGCACCGACTATATGAACCAGATGAGCCACGAGATCCGCACGCCGCTCAATGGCATCGAGGGCATGATCTCGCTTGCCCGCGAGCATCATGCGGATGAGTCGCGCCTGATGGATGACCTGTCTCGCGCCTCGCAGCTTTCTGTCTATTTGCTTTCGCTTATCAACGACATGCTCGACATGAGCCGCCTCAACAGCGGGCGCGTGCGCATTGACGATGCACCGTTTGATTTGCGTCTGTTTGCCGACGAGATTGAACGCATGTTTACCTCGCAGGCAGCCGACAAGGGGCTTACGTACTCGGTTATTCTCGAGGACTGCGAAAACGTCTTTGTCGTGGGCGATCGCATGCGCCTGTCGCAGGTCGTCATCAACTTTATTTCCAACGCGGTCAAGTTTACCGAGCGGGGCGGCAGCGTTACCGTAACCCTGCGCGAGATGTACCGGACAGACGACGGCGTGAGTTATATGCTGCGCGTGCGCGACACGGGCAAGGGCATGGACCCGCGCTACATCAGCAAGATCTTTAAGCCGTTTGAGCAGGAGGACCGCACCATTGCGCGCCGCTACGGCGGAACGGGCTTGGGTATGGCCATCACGAGCGCGCTCGTCGACCTGATGGGCGGCGAGATCGTCGTCGATACCGAGCCCGGACGCGGCTCAACGTTTTCGGCCTACATTCCGCTGCGACTTGCCACGCCGGAGCAGGTCGAGGAGCTCAAGATTAAAGGGCAGACGCTCGAGACGGCTCCCGATTCCCTTGGTTCGTCGTTTACCTACCAGTTTGAGGGCAAGCGATTCCTGTTGGCCGAGGATAACGAAATCAATGCCATGATCGTGATTGAGCTGCTGGCAAGACGAGGCGCGGCGGTCGAGCGTGCCGAGAACGGCCAAGCGGTCGTTGAGCGATTCCGGAGCATGCCCGCGGGTACGTACGATACGATCCTCATGGATATTCAGATGCCCGTGCTCAACGGCTGGGAAGCGGCCGAGCAGATACGAGGACTTAATCATGAGGATGCCGCCGCCATTCCCATCATTGCGCTTTCCGCCAATGACTACACCGAGGACGTTGAGCGCTCGCTCGCCGCGGGCATGAACGGACATGTGGGCAAGCCCATTGATCTGAACGTTTTGAAAGCACAGCTGGCGGCCGCGATGGCAGAGGCAGCTTACCGAGGAAATGAGTAACCGTGATCGTCGAACAGTCAAGCAGCATCATCAACGAAGTGAGCCGCGCCCTGCTGGGCAAGCACGATGTGATTGAGAAGGCCCTCATGGCTATCTACGCTGGCGGTCATATCCTGTTAGAGGATGTGCCCGGTACCGGCAAGACGACGCTGGCCCTGGCGCTTTCGCGCACGCTGGGTCTGGACTTTAAGCGTGTGCAATTTACGCCCGATACGCTGCCCTCGGACATTACGGGCTTTACGATGTTCGACCGCGACTCCGGTACGTTTCGCTTTGTGTGGGGCGCCGTCAACTGCAACATGCTGCTGGGCGACGAGATCAACCGTACCAGCGCAAAGACGCAGTCGGCCCTGCTCGAGGTTATGGAAGAACGCGCGGTGACTATCGACGGGCAGACGCATCAGGTCCCGCGTCCCTTTGTGTGTATCGCAACCGAGAACCCGGTGGGCTCGGCGGGCACGCAACCGCTGCCCGATAGCCAGCTCGATCGCTTTATGGTTCGCCTGTCTGTTGGCTATCCGTCGCGCCAGGACCAGATCGATATCCTCAAGGCACGTCGCTATGCCAACCCGCTCGACGACATTAAGCCCATGGTTGCCTGCGATGACCTGCTCGATATCCAAAACTACCTGGGCAATGTACAGGTTGCCGACACGGTGCTGGATTATATCGTCCGCCTGTGCGAGGAGACCCGTAATGACGGTCTTGTTGAGCTGGGTGTGAGCCCCCGCGGCATTATCGCGCTCACGCGTATGGCGCGCGCCTGCGCTTTGATTCGCGAGCGCGACTATGTGGTGCCCGAGGACGTGCGCGAGGTATTTAAGGCTGTTTGCGCCCACCGTCTCGTTTTACGCCCCCAGGCCCGTATTGAATCGATTGGCGCCGCCGACGTCCTCGACCGCATCCTCGCTGCCGTTCCCGCCCCGTCTATGGGTCAGGTTCGCGGCCGCTCGTAGCGGATCGTTTACCTTTTGCGTCCTACGTTACGCCCATGATTGCCAACAAGATTACCTATATCGTGTCCGTCGCGCTCCTGCTCGCCACGTTCGTGTTTACCGCCAATGCGGCTGCGCTTGCTGCTGCCGCGGCGTTGATCGCCATGCCCGTGATTACGGTGGCGGCGTGCCGTTCGAGCGTTGCCTTGCTTAAGCTTAGCTTTGAGCTTCCTCGGTCGTGTGTTGTAAACGCGCCTCTTGTATTGCGCATCACACTGGATCGCCCGCTTATGTTTCGCGGTCGTATGGAGCTGTCGTTTTCGGTTTATAACCAGCTGACGGGAGCGCGGACAGTCTATCCCGTAAGTCTTGCCCCCGCGACGGGCAGGCCCGCTTTGTTTGAGCTGGAGCTCGATTCGACCGTCTGCGGTGCGCACACGATTACCCTTGACACCGCGCGCCTGGTCGATGAGATGGGCTTTACGTCGCTTGCTCTCGGGAATGCAGACTTTCATGGGTTGTTTACGGTCTATCCCGAGGTGCTCGACATCCAGGTTGTTCCTAACCAAAGTGCTTCTGCCGGTCTTGAGGGCACGAGCTACGATCCCCATCGAAGCGGCCAAGATGCCTCCGAGGTCTTTGACATAAGGCCCTATCACGAGGGTGATGCCGTTAAGTCGATTCACTGGAAGCTGTCGACGCGTTTTGACGACATGCTGGTGCGCGAGGCTTCGCGCCCACAAGACCACGCTATTGCCATCTTGTTTGGTGCGTTTGCGTGCGACTTTGAGCACGCAAGCCACGCTGAGGTTCTTTCTGCGGTGCTGGGTTTTACCGCATCGATATCGCTGGCGCTTATGCGTCAGGGATACCATCATGTGGTCGTGGCTGCCCCCGAAGGCTCTTTGGCTGTCTATCCCGTTGATGACCGACGTGGGTTCAATAGGATGCTTGATGCTTTGACGGCAACGCCGCTCGGCCCTGCCTATCCAACATCGCACGAGCACTATGCCAAGCTCGTGGCAGCAAAGGGCATTGGCAAAACGGTGCTGGTAACGGTGGGCGTCGATGAACAGGCCTATATCGAGATAGGCCGTCTGACCGATCTATCGGTACTCCATGTGTCGGATTCGGTCGAGTCGTATAGCATCGAGCACGGAGCCAACTACATCATCACGCATTGCCCGGTATCGAGTGATTCGGCCCGTATCAAGAGTCTGGAGCTCTAAGATGAACTTTGTGACTCTTACCTCGACGGAGCGCATCGCTTCGAATGGTCGCGTTGTTGCTATGTTCCTGTCGGTGGCTCCCGCGGTTTTATTGTCTGCGGGCTTCTGCTGCACAATTGCTCGGTGCCTGAGTGCAACGTACATGGGGATAATGCTGGCCGTTGCCGTTGGCGTGGCCGTTGCGCTGGGCGCTTTGGGCGTTTTGATGGCTTCGAAAAAGGCTCCCCTCTGGATTGCCTTGGCTGCGGCGTCCGTAGCGCTTTTATGCGCGCTCTTGATTCCTTCGGCACGCTGGGGCTTCTATGCGTGCGTCAATACCGTTATCGCTCGCGTCAACTCGATCTGTGAACTGTATATTCCATTGGTGGCAGACGCCGGCCTGCTGTGTGAATCTGTGCCGCTGGCAGTGCTCGCCGGCATGTTTGCCGGCTCACTCGCCTGGCTTTTTGCCAACTTGAGCGTTTCGTGGCCCACGCTCTTAATAATCGTTATCTGCGGCTCGGCTTCCATGGCGCTGCAGGCTGGTGATTCTGCGATATCTATGACACTGGGCGTTGCGGGCTGGCTTGTCCAGTGCCGTGCTGGCGAGTTGCGGGGCTCTACGGTAGGTTTGCCCCAGGTTCTTTTTGGTCTTGGTGGCCTGTGCGCCGCATGCGGTGTTCTCTTTGCACTGACCGTTGCCCTTGTGCAGCCTCTTCCCGCGTTGTCCGCCCTGTCGGCGTCTGCCGTCAAAGCAGTCCAGGGCGTTCGATTTGGGGATGATTCGCTGCCCGAGGGCGACCTTTCGCAAGCGGCGGACATGAACGAAGGCGCGTCCACGACGCTGTCGCTTACTGCCGACAAGACGCTCGATGACGACCTGCTCATGAAGGGTTTTGTGGGCACGACGTTTGATGGCATGTCTTGGGGGCGCGGCGACTGGATGTCCTACGAGGGCGAATGGTCCGGCATGCGTGAATGGCTGCGTCAGAACGGTTTGACGGTAGCCGAGCAACGCGCCGCGTTTGATACCGAGACCGAGCGTGAGGGCGGCGAGCCTGTCGAGGCGGTTGAGATTTCAGTCAATGCCTCGGGCGCCAACCGCAGATACACCTATGCTCCCTATACACTGCGCTCGCTGAGCGGTGCCGACGCAATGTTGACGGGCTCGACGATGCTAAGCATGGACCCTTTGCCGTCCAAAACATACAGTGTGACCGTCGATAACGTGCCATCAGATGACGTCATTGCAGATTCGAGCTGGCTGGCGTCCTCCAAGAGCGACTATGCAAAAAGCGAGCGGGTATACGCCGCTTTCGTTCGCGATAAGTACCTGGACCTTCCCGAAGAGGAGCGGGATGCCGTTAATACATACCTGTTCTCGAGCGACAGCTGGGATGCTGGGGCGAATGTTTCGGATACAGCCGTGATCAGTCGCGTGCGCACGATGTTGGCTTCGCTTGCGGGGCAGACGGATAACCCGCCAACCTATACGGGGGCGACGTCGTTTGTCGCGTGGTTCTTGGGCACGGCGCACGAGGGCAACTCTGCCTACTTTGCCACGGCGGCGACGCTCGCGTTTCGATCTCAGGGAATTTCCGCGCGCTATGTCGAGGGCTATCAGGCAGCAGATGATCAGCTGGCCGCTGCTGTTGGGGCAGGCGTGGCGCTCAACTTGACGGCTGCCGATGCGCACGCGTGGACCGAGATCTACCTTGACGGTCAGGGATGGACGCCCGTGGAGGTCACCCCTGGATACTATAGCCAGACGCTCGATGCCGATAAGATTATCGATGTGGGCGAGGCATGGAGCAACGGCGTCAACGATAAGACGCTCGATGCGGGCTCGGTCGCAGGACAGGCCGAGGATAAGCATCGCGAGGATGTGCCGGCAATGCATAACATTCCCGTTGTGGCCAAAGTTGGGGTCGGTTTGATCGGCGCGGTGATTGCCGTCCTGCTCGCCCTGTTCATTCGCAGGTTTGTCTTGCGCGTTCGACGCAAGCGGGCTATCGAGAGCGATGAGCAGAATATATGCGTGCCGGCGCTCTACGGCTATCTTGCCCTTGTGATGAACCAAAGCGGTCTCGACGCCTTTGACGAGACCAAGCCGCTCGATTGCCTGGATGCCTTTGCTGCAGTGTTCCCCCAGATTGACCCGTGGGAATACCGTCGAGCGATTCGACTTCATCAAGCTTATGCGTTTGGTGGCCGCCAGCTTAAACCGAACGAGTTGCGCACGCTCCGACGTTTTACCGAACGCCTGCATCGGAGCATGCCGGCTCCGCAAACTGTTATTGAACGCTTCCGCCGCTACATGCTGCACGCGTTGTAGAGGGAGTAGGTCTACGTGTTTTCTAAATATCCTCAACATATGGCTTCGCACAAGAACGCGGCGTCGGCCAAATTAAAAGGCCCGCGGAATGCGTCCGCGGGCGTTCAGCATGCCGCTAAAAATATGTATCGCGCCAAGCCTTTGGCTGTAACGCGCGTTGTGGCAGCGGCGGTTTCGGTTGCTGCGGTCGGCGTATTTGGCGCGGTCGCCTTTGAGTTGGCTCAGAGTAATCTGAGCTTCGATCCTTCGGGGTATATCGCTGCATACAGTCACGGTGACGCGGAGTCCGGCGAGGCGTATCGGATCAGTCCGCTCTCGACGGATGCCGAGGCAAATCGTCATGACGAGGATAGCGACAGCCGGGACACGAGCGCACGTGAGCAGCAGGCGCGGCTCGATAATGCGCAGGGACAGGTAAATCTGACGGGGCAAAGCGGCACGACCGCCTACAACGTTACCGGCAGCGCCGATGGAACGGGCGTAGGAGTTGCGGGTGGTTCGGGCAGCGGCGCGGGCGGCACTGGCGGCTCGGGAGGCGGGCAAAACGTTCCCGTTATCAATGCGGGCGGAGCATCTGGCGGCAATGCCGGCGGCGGTGCGGGCGGAAACGGTTCGGGCGGTAACGGCGGTAGTGGCGGCTCGGCCACCTCGACGGCCAATTCCTACAAGTATCTTCTTGCGGACCCCGCGCCCCAAAAGGGTGCCCCCATGGGAGACGCAACGTTCTTTACGCAGTTTAACGGTGCAAATGGATTGATCGATCCCCATGAGGTGCAGATTTCACCCATGGAGGATGCAATCTACGATGGGCAGATGCTCGACGCCTGGACGCTGTTCTGCGCCATGGATGTCCACTGGAGTGACGACAAGGGCCTCTACTATCTTGCCTGCACCAAGGACGAGTTCGCCTCGTTTCCGTATCTCCGCATCGACTCGTGGACCAATGCCGCGGGCGAGAAGAATCCGGCGCTGTGCTCGAGCCAGCCGCTCACGGTAAGCGTCTCGCTGCGCTTGTCGCAGGATACGGCGTGGACGACGCGTAACGTTACCATCCAACCGGCGCGGTCGCGCCTGTTTGTGGTCGGCCAGCCCGATTCGATGGGCCAGCGAAGCGTGATTTGGAGCACGCTGAGCTCCAAGGAGAACCTGCTGGGTGTCAACACACAAGAAGCCTTTATGAAGCAGGCGGGCCATGTCGATTCGGGGGGCTACCTCAATGCCTTGTTGCTGGGGTGGCGCGAGAACGAGGCGGCCGTCCCGTATTTCTACACGCTGACACCCGGTCGCCATGTGGTGGTTCCCGGCGACATCGTGTCCATCGACCCCGCCTACAAGGTGCGTTTTCAGGGTTATGCTCTCGACGAGGACTATCGCTTTGACGACGACCCTACCAGCCTCAATAACTCACGCCTGCAGACGCTTGTCGATGTGGATGAGTCGGTCGTGTCGGTCGATGGCGGGGGCGAGA
Organism: Collinsella sp. AM12-1; assembly: GCF_003472325.1. Classification (NCBI taxonomy): domain Bacteria; kingdom Bacillati; phylum Actinomycetota; class Coriobacteriia; order Coriobacteriales; family Coriobacteriaceae; genus Collinsella; species Collinsella sp. AM12-1. Next base: position 123,117 of record NZ_QRLS01000003.1, on the reverse strand, counting down.
CGCTCAGCGTTCCGCAGGGTGTGCAGGCGGTCGACGCCTATACCGACAGTCGTCAGCGTGAAGTCTTTACGTGGCGGATCAACAATCTAGAGCTACCGTCCTCGGTGTACTACGTCAACGTCAATGCGGGCTTTCAAGTGCTCGATGCCTACCGTGTCGCGTCGGATAACCCCGTCTATGCCGCAACGGATGAGGGTATCTTGACCTCTCGCGATGGCAAGGAGTATCTGGGCGTTCCCTACCATACGCGCGAGCTCGATGTTCCCGCCGATATTGCCCATGTCGTCATTCCCGATCGCAATAAGCTCGATCGTATTGTTCTGCACGCGTCCAAAGAGGGCGAGTTGCCCCAGATTGACGTGAGCAATCTGCAGGACTGCACCCTGGTCGTCGACGATGCCGCGCTGCTCGATTTTATTACCGAGCACGCGGACGAACTAGAGAATGCCTACGGCGTATACGTGTCGCCCGCGACCAACCCCAGTGTCCAGCTCACGTACTCACAGGGGCTGGTGTACAACATTAATTCGCAGCTCGAAAGCGACCTGTGCTATGTGCTCGATACGGGTTCCAATATTGCCCTGGTGCAGATTTCCAACACCATCAAGAAGGGTGCCTTTGCGGGCAACACTTCGGTGGACACGCTGGTACTCATGCCGTGGTTTGACGATAAGGTGACGCTCGAGGACGGCAGTCTTGAGGGCGGTTCCGTGCGGACCATCGTGTGCGCAACCGATGAGCAGGTCGCGTATGTCGAACAGCGCAAGGCTGCCGCCGGTGCACCCGATGCGCGCGTGATTAAGATGAGCCTGTCTCAAGACGGATACTTGTATTATGCCAACGCCGACAAGACGATTTTGCTGTCCGCTGCAGGCGATGAGGATGGCAACCTGTCCGCGACCTTTGACGGCACCTTGCTTGCGGATGGCGGCAAGCAGCTCCAAGTAGATTCCATCGCACCGTATGCTTTCTCGGGCGATGCGGAGCTCAGGTTTGTCAATCTGGGCGAGAAGACGAGTGCCATCGGCCGTAACGCGTTTGAGAACTGCCAAAACCTTCAAGGTGTGTTTATCGGCACGCCCGATAGCATTGAGGTGGGTGCCGATGTCTTTAAGGGCTGCACGGGCCTGGGCTTTGTGGCGTCGAGTGCTAAAAAGGCTGTCTTTGCCACGACCGAGAATCCCAATCCGGCCGGCTGCACCTGGTATGCGCCCGATGGCGAGCTGCAGGGCTACGACAGCCGCTTTGTCACTGTCGACGGCATTTACGATTTTGCTTGCGATGCCCAAAGCGACGACGCGCCCCTTCTCTACGGCTATTACGATGGCGACGAGGAAGGCAAGCCAAGCATCCTGCTCGGTGCGCCCTCGATGCTCAACGGTACGATTGAGCTGCTGCCGAGTACGATTGAGATCTTTGGCGGCTATTCCTTGTCTGGCGCCAAGGACCTGCCTGGTGCCTTTGAGGGGACCGGAGGCGCGTGGGGTGTCGATTGGGCTTCGGCTCCCAAGCTGGCATATATCGATCGCTATGCCTTCAGGAATTCCGGCATCGCCGGCGACCTGAACATCGATCTTCCCGATAACGATATCTACGTCGGCGTGTCGGCGTTCGAAGGCTGTACGAATCTTGTCTCGGCGTCTGTGCACGCGGCAACGATCGAAATCAGCGATCAGGCATTCATGGGCTGCCCGAGGCTCGCGAGTGCATCGTTTGTGGCGGATACCAATGGCGACTACGACGCAGCTACGGGTGCGGGCTCTCGAAACTACCTGGCATCATCGGTGTTTGGCAACGATGCCAACTTTACGAACTTGACGGTCGGCGCCGGTATCGCGACGCTGGGCTATCCGTCGCCAGGCGTGGGCTTCTTCTTGGACGGCGCAACCGATGTCCAAGAGGAGGCCAGCCGCATTCGCCTGTCGGTGCCCAGCGGCATGGAGCAGGACTATCTCAATGCATGGGTCTACGGACTCATTGGCTACGACGACTACGACACGTATTATGGCGTTGTGGAATTTGGCATGCTCTCCGATTGGTTTATGGGGGAGGGTCCGGAGCCGACGGCCGATGCGGTTAGGGCGCAGATGGCTCAGAACCTATTGGAGCCCGAGAATCGCCTGCGAACCATGATGGGGCTGCCGCTGGTCGAGGCCTCTACGGTAATACAGGCGGGTGGCGATGCGGCCGAGAGCCATGAATGGGAGATAGAGGACAACGGTGACGGTACTGCCGCGCTGGTCTCGGCGCCGTCTGATATCGAACGGGCCGATTTAGCGAGTGTGTTGACGGAGCCAACCGTAATCGACTCGAACGCCTTCTCGCACTGTTCGAACCTCACCGAGATTGCACTGTGCGATAAGGTGGTCGGCATCCAGAGCGGTGCGTTTGCGGGCTGCAGCGGCGTGACGGTGACGCTGCCTACTGGCTGTCCGCTGCCGGAGTTGCTGGGCGGGATGGAGAGCATGCCGTTCTCGTTTGGCGGCAACGTAGTGCTCGATATCGCCGAGGCCGATCGCGAGCCGCTGCTCAAGACGTGGTCTCGTCAGATGGTGGGGGTTGCCACAGACGACGAGGAGGCCGACTACGTTGAGAGCAAGTGGTTCGGCAACGTCAACATGGATACGTTTGAGTCGCCGACGTTCGATGTGCTCAATAAGGCCGTAAATGAGCCCATCATGGAGTGCGAGAATCGCTTGCGCTCGCTGATGGGCATGGAGGCCATAAGCGATATCGGCGAGCTCGGCGACCCCATTGATATCAATAAGTATCCGCAATATTGGATCGCCGGCTAGGCAGGTTATGAAGCGAGGCAGCCCCAGTCGATGGGGCTGCTGCCGTTTTGCTCGAGCAATTCATTGGCTGCCGAGAAGGGACGCGACCCCATAAAAGCGGGGAGTTCTGCCGTGGCACGGTTGGCCGAAAGCGGCGAGGGGTGCGTGGAGGCAAGGCAGAACTTGCCGCCCGCCTTGCCCGCGCCGGTCGCGGCGAGCTTGCCCTCGACCATCTGCTGGGCAAAGCGGCCCCATGCCAAAAAGACGACCGGCTGGGGCAGCTGACAGCAGCGTTCGATAACGTAGTCGGTGAGCGTGCTCCAGCCCAGCTTGGCGTGCGAGTTCGCGGCATGTTCGCGCACGGTGAGCGTCGTGTTGAGAAGCAGGACGCCCTGTTGTGCCCAGGGGGTTAGGTCTCCCGTGGCGGGAATGGGGCAGCCCAGATCGGCGTTGAGTTCCTTATAGATGTTGCGCAGGCTCGGCGGCAACTTGGTTTGCGTCGCAGGCACCGAGAACGACAGCCCCATGGCCTGGTTGGGCCCGTGATAGGGGTCTTGGCCCAGGATGACTACCTTGACCAGGTCGGCCGGCGTGTAGGCGAGGGCATTGAGGATGTCGTCTTGTGCCGGGTAGATGGTCTGCTCGGCACGCAGAAGGGCGATGCGCTCGAGTAGCTGGTTCGTAGTGTCACGTACCGGCTGCGGCGCATCGCCCAACCAAGTTGCTATGTTGCGGTCGCGAGTTGCAGCGTCCATGGAACTCCTTTAGGGCAGATGCTTTGTCGGCATCTATTGTAAAGGCGTCAGAGACCTTTATGCCGCGGCTGTATGAGGAGTGGGGTCTACGAGACGTGCTCGGGCGCTGCCGCCATATAAGCATGCCCATGTGCGCGAAGGCGCGGAAGCTCGACAGTTGCCACCATGACGCCGGTGAGGATGAGGGCAGCGCCAAGGAAGGCGATAGGGCTCAGGACCTCGCCGACCAGGAAAAACGAGAAGACGGCGGAGCAGACCGGCTCGAGCGAGAAGGCGAAGCCAGTGGTTTCGGCAGGTACGTGGGGCTGCACGAGCGTCTGGGTGATAAAGCCGTAGGCAGAGCAGATGAGTGCGAGTGCAACGATAACGACGATCTCGCTCGGCGTGCTGGGAAGCGTGAAGCCGCCAAAGGTAAATGCGGCGATACCCGAGAACAAGCCGCCGAAGCCCAGCTGCCAAACGCCCAGAGCCAGCGGATCGACTTCTTCGACAAAGCGCTTGGCGATGATAATGTGGCCGGCATAGATAAAGGCCGAGAGCAGCATGATGATCGCGCCGGGATTCAGGCTGGTAAAGTCGGCGCCCGAGAGCAGCAACATGCCGCAGGTGACGATGCCGGTGCCGATGAGCACCTTGCGCTCGGGAGCGCGACGCAGCAGGGCCGCGTTGGCAAACGGCACGATTACGACCGTCAGGCTCTGCAAAAAGCCGGCGGTGGAGGCGGAGGTGAGGCTGGAGCCCAGGCACATGCAGGTGATCTCGGTTGCCATGATGGCGCCGATGATGGCGGCGCGAACCATCAGGTCACGGTTGATGCGCACCGCGTGCTTGTGGAAGAGCAGCAGGCAGGCCGCAAAGGCGATGATGCAGCGCAGCGCGACGATGCTCGTGGCGTTCATGCTGTCCATGCCGATCTTCATGAGGGGGTACGAAAAGCCCCATGCGACGGGAACGGAAAATGAGAGCGCGATTGCTTTTTTGCGATCCATGGGACTCCTTTTGTTACAGAACGGTTTCGCAAAAAGGATTCTGCTCCCAGATATGGATGTAGTAAAGCGAATGTATCTTCAGTATGATTAAGAAATACTAATGTTGGAAGAAAAAGCCCTGGCAAAACGTTTTACGGCTACATCGATGTGGAGGCACGATGGCATCGCGGTATCAGATTGTATGTATGGTGGTCGATTGCGGCAGCCTGAAACGTGCCGCCGACGAGCTGGGCTATACGCAAAGTGCGGTGAGCCAGGCCGTCAAGGCGCTCGAGCGCGAGCTGGGCACCACGATTATCGAGCGTGGCAAGCAGGGCGTCTCACTGACGCGCGACGGCAAACAGTATCTGCCGTATCTGCGCCAGATCGTTACAGCCGAGGCCGAGCTTGAGGGCAAGCGTCAGGAGTTGCTGGGGCTTTCGTCGACCGACATTCGCATTGCGACGTTTACCAACGTGAGTCGTACTGTGTTGCCGCGTGTGATCCGCGACTTTGGGGCCCTGCATCCGGGCGTGCGCTTTACCCTCAAGCAGGGCGATTACACGCGCAATGCCCAGTGGGTGCACGATGGCATGGTCGACTTTTGCTGTACAGCGCGTGGATTTACCGAGGGGCTCGAGAAACGCGTGGTCTATCACGACGAGCTGGTGGCGCTGTTGCCAGCCGTCCATCCACTGGCGGCAAAGGAAAAGGTGACGCTTGCCGACCTGGCGTCCGAACCGTTTGTGCTGCTGGATGAGGGCGAACAGAGTCTGGTGCTCGATGCGTTTGCCGCGCACGGGCTATCGCCGCATGTGACGAGTGAGGTCACCGATGACTACACCATTATGGCGATGGTGGAGGAGGGCCTCGGTGTGAGCATGCTCTACCGCCGTACCGTCGAGGGCATGCGGGCCGATATTTGTGTGCGCCCCATCGTGCATGCTCCCTCGCGCGACGTCGTGGCGGCTTGGCGCAGCTGGGACACCATGCCTATCGCCACGAGGCGCTTTATCGACTATATGAGCTCGCATATTGTCAATTAATGACTGGCGTGGCGTTGAGTGTGGTGATTAGCGGGCTGTCGCTTTGGCTTGGGCGGCGCGATAGGTGCGTGCCGGGTGGCAGAGTAGTACCGCCACGACCATAAAGAACGCCGTGGTGCCCAGGCTGATGGGGTAGACCATCATGATGTTCGCAAAGGTGCGGAAGTGCGGGAACACGCAGAATACCCAATAGAAGCGAATACCGCAGACACAGATCATGGTGATGAGGGCGGGCATGAGCGAGATGCCAAAGCCGCGCAGGTAGCCGGACATATTCTCGTAGAACATGCTAAAGGCGTATGCCGGGAAGATCGAGCACACACGGATATAGCCGATCGAGACGATGTTGGGGTCGCTGTTGAACAGCGCCAGGATCTCGCGCCCCAGACCGACGATGATGACGATGGTGGTGAGTGCAACGATGCCGCCTTCGACCAGGCAGACCTTGAGCGTCTTGGTGCAGCGGTCGATCTGGCGCGCGCCGTGGTTTTGTCCCACAAAGGTAGTGCAAGCCTGACTAAAGCTGTTGAGCAGGTTGTAACACACATACTCCAGGCTCATGGCAGCGCTGGATGCCGCCATGACCTCGGTGCCCAAGCTGTTGATGGCGGACTGGATGATGATGTTAGCGACGGCAAAGACGGCGCTTTGGATGCCGGCGGGCAGGCCGATCTTAACGATGCGCTTGAGGGCGACGGGGTCTAAGCCTAAGTCGCGTGGGGTGACGCGGACGACGGAATCGGTCTTGAGCAGACGGATAAAGAGCGTGACTGCGCTGACGGTATAGGCGATGGCGGTGGCGATGGCGACACCCGCGACGCCCCAGTGGAGCACGGGGACAAAGATGAGGTCCAGGCCAATGTTGAGGACGGTGGACACGGCAAGCGCCTGCAGCGGCATGCGGGTGATGCCGACGGAGCGGAAGATTGCGGCCTCAAAGTTGTAGAGCAAGATCGAGGGCATGCTGAGCAAAAAGACGCGCAGGTAGAGCGATGCGAGCGGCATGGTTTCGTCAGGGACGTTGAGCGCGGCGAGCATGGGCTCGGCAAAGATCTCGCCCAGCGCGATGACGACAAAGCCCACGAGTGCCATCAGAATCGAGGTATGGACGGCGCGCTTGACCATGTTCTGATCGTTGCGGCCGATGGCGTTAGCGATGACCACGTTGGAGCCAAGCGACAGCCCAATAAACAGGTTGATCATAAGACTGGTAAGCGGAACATTGGAGCCGACCGCCGCCATGGCGAGGGTTCCCTGGTCGCCCGAGAAGTTACCGATGATGACCGTGGCGATGAGGTTCGACAGCTGCTCAAGGATGCTCGTGGCGGCGACGGGAAAGGCGAACAGGGGAATATTGCGCCACAGCGAGCCGGTGGTCATGTCAATGTGCTTAGATGCGGTGTCTGCCATACGCTCTCAATCTCTAACATGCTCATTCGCGCTTATTTGCGCAGACGATGATACTCCTAATCGACTAGTCGGCACTTAGGGACATTCCTTTTCTGCCGGCAGCTGGGGGACACTCCTTGTCTCTTCTATGACTAGATGGGGAAGGCGTGCGACAATGGTGGGCGTTGTGTTGTTCGCGCTAAGGAGTTGCCATGTTGTTGTGTCCCGTTTGCCATGAGCCGTTGGTGGACGATGAGCGCGGTGCTGTGTGCGCGGGCGGACACCGGTTTGATCGTGCGCGCGAGGGCTATCTGTATCTACTGCGCTCGTCCAAGAGCGGCGACTCCATGGGCGATCCCAAGTCGCAGGCGCGTAGTCGTCGCGACTTTCTGAACCGCGGTTACTATGCGCCGTTGCGCGATGCGATGGTCGAGCTGGTGCGCAAGCAGGTGTCTGGGCGCGCGGCGTCTGCAGGCGTCCCCATGACCTTGCTCGATATTTGCTGCGGCGAGGGCTACTACACTAGCGCCATGGGTGCGGTGCCGGACGTGGATGCTTACGGTTTCGACCTGGGCAAGGAGATGGTGCGCCTGGCCGCCAAGCGCGGCGATGCGACCTACTTTGTGGCCAATATGAAGGACATCCCCGTGGCCGATGGCGCCTTCGATATGGTGACCGAGCTCTTCGCTCCCTTTAACGAGCGCGAGTTTGCCCGCGTGCTGGCGCCCGAGGGCTCGCTCTACACCGTGGTGCCGGGTGCCCGTCATCTGTTTGGGCTCAAGGAGGTGCTCTACGACACGCCGTACCTTAACGACGAGAAGCTGCCGAAGACGACCGAGCTCGAGTTGGTGGGAACGCAGCGGGTGTCTGCGAACATTACGCTCCAGACCCAGGCTGACATCGAGGCGGTGTTCCAGATGACGCCGTACTACTACCGTACGCGCCCCGCCGACAAAGAGCGCCTGGCAAACCTGGACACCCTTCAAACCGATATCGACTTCATCATCGCCGAGTACCGCCACTAATCTACCAAAAAGGGACAGGTTTATTTTGGCAGGTTTTATCTGGGCAAATGCAAAGGGCCGACCGCGGAGATGTGCGATCGGCCCTTTTTAGTTGCTTGGCTGCAGAGGCTATGAGAAGCGAGCGCTTACAGGCGGTCCTTGTTCTCGGCCTTGACGGCGTGCGCCTGCTGAACAAAGAACAGGTCGTACACCACGATGACAAAGGCGCCAAAGTTGATGGCGTCGCCGCCAAACGCGGGAAGCGTGAGCACCGCCTGGGCAAGCGTGGCGACTGCAGCAACGATACCGAGCTTAAACGCGCCGTCAACCTGCGAAGGCTTGTTGGCACCCTTGATGCCCGCAACGCCCGCGGCAAGATCGATGAGGCCCTTGGCGATAATCACGGCCGCGGCGAGCATGGCGTTCGATCCGTAGGTGGACTCGAACTTGCCGGTCGCGATGCCGGCGATTCCTATGACGAGACTGGCGATGCCCAGAACAAAATAAATCAGGGCAAGGATTTTGAGTGTCTTGCGAGTGAAGCTCATGGCTGGTCCTTTCGATACGAGTACGCCAACCTGGCGCACCCTATGTGCTGCACATATGGTGAAGCACATTGTAGTTCAACGCGGCGATGCATGCGCCTGAAAGCGTCTCTTGCCTGCACGGTTCAACCTTTCAAAAAGGAAAGCTGGACGTAAGTCAAATCGATGGCAGCGCATGCGCGGCGCTGCGATGATGAGGCCATGGTAAGAGCTGGACCGAAGGAGGAGCCATGATGTACGGAGTCAAGCAAGTGGATGAGCCGCGGTCGCTGGGAAGGCGCATGAGTGATTCTGTGATCGCTGCCGTGTGCACGGTATTGATGGCGGTGCTTTGCATTGGGATGCTGTGGACCATGTCGCATGTGGGACAATAACGGACGGTTGGGTGCCGACATGAATGGCGCCCATGTATTCGTTTTGTTTGCTAAGGAGTGTCCATGGGCGTCGTCGATCCCTTTTCTGTTGCTCGGGCTGCTGGGCTCGAGCTCGTGCGGACGTCCGAGGGCCTTACGCTCACCGACGGCACGATGGAGTTGCGTGCCGATTTTGGCCGCATGCTTCCACGGCTCAAGCAGGGTCGTCTGCAGCAAGAGCTGTTGGTAAAGGCTGCGCGCACAAAAGGCATCGAACAACCATGGGCGATTGACGCCACGGCAGGCTTTGGCGAGGATTCGCTGCTGCTGGCGGCAGCGGGCTTTACCGTCGATCTGTATGAGCAGGATTGCGTGATCGCGGCGCTGCTCCAGGATGCCCTGGATCGCGCGGCAGATGATTCGGCGCTTGCGGCCGCCGTGGCGCGCATGCACTTACATGCGGGCGAGGACAGCATTGCCGGCCTTCGCCATACGGCTGAGCTGGTCGAGCGCGATGAGCTCGCGGCTCCCGACGTGGTGTATCTGGACCCCATGTTTCCTGAGCGCACCAAGAGCGCGGCGGTCAAAAAGAAGTTCCAGCTCTTGCACCATCTGGAACAGCCGTGTGCCGATGAGGAGACGCTGGTTAAAACTGCGCTTGCAGTGCGGCCGCGCAAGGTCGTTATCAAACGGCCGGTGAAGGGCCCATTGCTTGCCGGCGTTAAGCCGAGCTATCAGCTTGCGGGCAAGGCCGTCCGCTACGATGTTTTGGTGCCGCCGCGCCCGTAGCCTGCGCGTGATGGCCGGCGATGTGTCGGTGCCGTGCCGCTGCGTGAGCGCCGCTCCGTTGCGGAGCCTATTTCCAAGGATGCGACGTCAGATGCCACCCGCCGCAGTATTCGCATTTGTAGCAGGCCAAACCACGCCGTCCACGGTTTTCGCAGTCGGCCATAACGGCCTCGGCCTCGGCGCGTGTGTCGTAGCGGTTTTTGCGCTCGCACGATTTGTAGCGCCAAGCCTCATCGCGCTCGGCGTCCAGGGCATCGCGGCGCTCGTCCTCGCGCGCAAACAGGTCGCTCATATCGCCGCCGGTGGCAGCGCCCAAAAACTCGCTTTTGGCCTTTGACCAGGCGGCTCGCTTTTTGCTTCCCATCCGCTCCTTGCCCTTTCCAAACGCTGGTATCATTGCTCAATCAAAGTGATACCAATAAACGTGAGGTCGCCGCGTGATGATCAGAAAAACCCTCGAGACCGACATTCCCGCCGTCATGGCTATCTATGATGCCGCCCGCGCCTTTATGCGCGCGCATGGCAACGCCACGCAGTGGCCCGAGGGCACGCCTTCGGCCGAGCAGCTGGCTGCCGATATCGCCGCCGGTGGCAGCTATGTGTGCGAAGTCGACGGTCGCGTGGTGGCGACGTTTGCCTTTTTGCCGGGCCCGGACGAGTGCTATGACGTCATCGAGGACGGTCAGTGGCGCAGCGACACTCCGTACGCCGTGCTGCACCGCGTGGCGTCCGACGGCACCGTGCACGGTATCGCGGCCGCGATGTTTGCCTTTGCCAAGGAGCGTGCCGACCATCTGCGTATCGATACGCACGCGGACAACCTGCCCATGCAGGGTGCGAGCCTCAAGGCAGGGTTCGAGCGCGCCGGCGTCGTGTATGTGTCCGACGGCACGCCGCGCGTTGCGTTCGACTGGCTGCGCGAGGCATAAGGGCCGAGTCACATACCAGCGTTTCATCGAAATGAAAATGGCCCCGCGTGGGGCCATTTTTGGTAAAACGCGTCGTTGTGGGACTCGCATTGTTACCGCCTCAGATGAGACCGGGCAGACAAAAGGGGAGGTGCCGGCTTTCGTAAGGCGCGAACCTACGAAAATCGCCGCGCGGCAACGCAGGGCGATGAGCTTGGTCGGGGGATAGGGCCCGCTTCGCCCGCCGGCCCGTAAATTGTATCATCCAGTGTGGAACGAGGATGCCCGTTGCCGAGTGCGACGGGCTTGCAATAAGAGGAGAGCCATGTCGAAGCAAGCGGTCGTTGGAATCTTGGCGCATGTCGATGCCGGCAAGACCACACTGGCCGAGGCCATGCTGTTCTGCGCGGGTCGCATTCGCAAGCGCGGCCGCGTGGACGATGGCGACTCGCACCTGGATACCAACGCCATCGAGCGCGAGCGCGGCATCACGATTTTCTCGTCGCAGGCCGTGTTCGACCACGGTGATACCCGCGTCATGCTCGTGGACGCTCCCGGACACGTGGATTTTTCGGCCGAGGCAGAGCGCACGTTGCGTGCGCTCGACTACGCGATTTTGGTGGTAGGTGCCAACGACGGCGTGCAGGGGCACACCGAAACCCTGTGGCGCCTGCTTGCGCGCTATGACATTCCGACGTTCATCTATATCAACAAAATCGATTTGGAGAATCCCGGCCGCGATGTTTTGCTGGCACAACTTGGGCAGCGTCTTTCCGAGGGCTGCCTCGATGCGAACGAACTGCTGGCGGGCGGCGCCGCTTGGGAGGACGCTGCCGCGTTGGACGAGGCAGCCCTCGAGGAGTTTCTTGAGACGGGTGAGCTTTCCGTTGCAACGCTTTCGCGCATGGTTGCCGAGCGCAGGCTCTTTCCCTGCTTTGCCGGCTCGGCGCTCAAGGATCAGGGCGTGGGCGAGCTGCTGGATGGTATGTGCACGCTGATGCGTGAGCAGGCGTGGCCGCCGGAGTTCGCCGCGCGTGTCTATCGTGTCAGCCGCGGTGTTCGTGGCGAGCGCTTGGCTTGGGTTAAAGTGACCGGCGGCACACTGCATGCCAAACAGATGATTGACGGGCGTTCCGGCGCCGAGGCATGGGAGCAAAAGGTCGATCAGGTGCGCATCTATAACGGAGAGAAGTACGAGCTTGCCCAGGAAGTTGCCGCTGGCGGTATTTGTGCCGTGACGGGTCTTGCGCACGTTCGCCCGGGGGATGCCTTGGGTGCGGAGCCCGGGTGCGATGCGCCCGTCATTGCGCCGGTCCTCACCTATACGGTGCTCCCGGGCGAACATGATGTCCATGCGGTGTTTAAAGCGCTGGCTGAGCTGACGGACGAAGACCCCATGCTCGGCGTAAGCTGGAATACGCATCTTGAGCAGATTCACTTGCAGTTGATGGGCGCCGTGCAACTCGAGGTCGTGCAGCGGGTGTTGGCCGATCGCTTTGACCTTTCGATTGAGTTTGAGCCCGGCGGCATTCTCTATAAGGAGACTATTTCGCGGCCGGTCGAGGGCGTGGGCCACTTTGAGCCGCTGCGCCACTATGCCGAGGTGCATCTGCGCCTGGAGCCGTTGCCGGCGGGTTCGGGTGTGCAGTTTGGCACCGTGACCTCGGCCGACGAGCTCGATCTTAACTGGCAGCGTTTGGCACTCACCAACGCTATGGAGCGCGACCACCTGGGCGTGCTGACGGGCTCGCCCATCACCGATGTGCGCATTACGCTCGCGGGCGGCCGCGCGCATGCCAAACACACCGAGGGCGGCGATTTTCGCCAGGCCACGTACCGCGCGATTCGCCAGGGTTTGATGCAGGCGCGCGAGGCCGGCGCGGCGGTGTTGTTGGAGCCGTGGTATCGCTTTGAGCTCGAGGTGCCGGGGGAGTGCGTGGGCCGGGCGCTCTCGGATGCCACGCGCATGAGTGCCGAGTACGAGCCGCCGACGATGGCGGGAGACCGGGCGAAGCTTGTGGGTCGCGTTCCGGCATCCGAGGTGCAAGATTATGCGCTGGAGGTGGCTGCCTACACGAGCGGTCGCGGGCATCTGTACCTGGAGTTCGCCGGTTATGCGGCTTGCCATGATGGCGAGCGCGTAATCGAGGCTGCCGCCTACGAGCCCGAGGCCGATCTGCCCAACACGCCCGACTCGGTCTTTTGCGCCCACGGCGCCGGCTACACGGTCAAATGGTACGACGCACCCGCTGCGGCGCACGTAAAGGTCGATCCCGCCACCTTCCGCCCCTGGCGAGCAGCAGACGCCGAGTTTTTCGGCCACATGTGACAAAGGGGCAGTTCCTTTGTCACATGCTATTGGTATAACTCGGTATAAGTTGGTATAACTGTTACCAGGGTTTGCCAATCCGAGGAGGCCGATATGAATCCAAATCCCTTTAAGCCCACAGCTGGTAAGCGGCCTCCGATACTCATCGGTCGCGAGTCGGTCATCGAAGATTTTGAGGAAGGGCTCGACAACGGCGCCGGAGCGCCGGGCAGGCTCATGCTCATTACGGGAAACCGCGGCTATGGCAAAACGGTTCTCCTGCGGGAGCTGCAACGTCTAGCCAGCGAGCGCGGATGGGCGGTTGTCTCCGATTCCGCTTCGCTTGGTTTGTGCGACCGCTTGGCCGACGCGCTTCGCTCGAATAAACCCGTTGTGACGTCAATGGAGTTTGGGCCGTCGTTTGGCCGGATGTCGGTCGAGGCGGCGCGGGCAAAAGGCGAGACATTGCGAGGGCTGGTCAACGAGCGTCTCAAGAAGCTCGGTCCGGGCAAGGGCGTCTTGTTTGCGATTGACGAGGCACAATCGGTGTCTATCGAGGAACTGGCGGCTCTTGCCGTCCTCTATCAGCAGGTGCTCGGAGACCAGGATGCCACGGGCTTGCCCGATAGCGACCAGCGCGGTCTTGCGCTGGCGTTCGCCGGCTTGCCCAGTATGGTTGACGATCTGCTCGAAGAGCCGAGCGTGACGTTTTTGCGGCGTGCCCAGCAGCGTACGTTGGGGGCAATATCTTTGCCCAAAGTGCGCGATTCGTATATCCAGACGGTCAAAGACGCTGGTCTTTACGTTGACGCGGAGACGGCGGACCTTGCGGCGCGCAAGAGCATGGGGCATCCCTATATGGTTCAGCTGGTGGGCTATTACATGTGGCGGTCTGCTGTCCGGCGTGGCTCGCAGGTCATCGAAAGGCGCGATGTCGAGAATGGCCATGCGGATGCCGTCTCCGAGTTCTACGAAGCGGTTGACGCACCTCTGTATTACGGTCTGCGCAGCCCTCAGCGCCTCTTTATCGAGGCTATGGCGGTTGACGAGGACAAGCCGACGCGCACGGCGGATATCATTGAGCGCTGCGACCGTACCCAGAGCTGGGCGAGTAAATATCGCGCAAGCCTGATTCGCGAGCGCGTCATCGAGGCCGCCGGATACGGCCTTGTGCGGTTTACCGTGCCCATGCTGGGCGAGTATATCCGCGACCGCGTTTTATGGCATGAGTAGGGTGATAAAGGTGACGGAACAGAAGATGAGCCCGCAGGCTATCGAGGTGCGCGGTGCACGTGTCCACAATCTCAAGGACATCGATATCGATATTCCGCTGGGGAGGCTCGTGGGCATTGCCGGCGTGTCGGGCTCGGGCAAGAGCTCGCTGGCGCTGGGAGTTCTTTATGCCGAGGGCTCGCGCCGTTACCTGGAGGCGCTCAGCACCTATACTCGACGTCGCCTGACGCAGGCCGAGCACGCCCAGGTGGACGAGGTATTGCACGTACCGGCGGCACTCGCGTTGCATCAGCGTCCCAGTGTGCCAGGCGTGCGCTCGACCTTTGGTACCATGACCGAGCTCAACAACAGTCTGCGTTTGCTCTTTAGCCGCTGTGCCCATCACGTGTGCCCACATTGCGGGGCGCGTGTGGAGCCGAGCCTTAACGTGGCTGCGGGCCTGTCGCTCACGTGCCCCGCATGCGGCCGCGAGTTCTACGCGCCGAGTGCCGAGGACCTTGCCTTTAACAGCGGCGGTGCGTGCCCTACCTGCGGCGGCACCGGTGTCATGCGCGAGGTGGACGAAGCGAGCCTGGTGCCCGACGAGTCAAAGACCATCAACGAAGGCGCGGTGCTTCCCTGGGGTACGCTCATGTGGGATCTGATGAAGCAGGTAGCCGGCGAGATGGGCGTGCGCACCGACGTGCCGTTTAACCAGCTCACGCCCGCCGAGCGCGACATTGTGTTCCACGGTCCGGCGGTTAAGAAGCACATTCTCTACGTTCCCAAAAAAGGCGAGGGCGCCACGCCGCTCGACTTCACCTATTACAATGCCGTCTATACGGTCGAGAATGCGCTCGCCAAGGTTAAGGACGATAAGGGACTTAAGCGCGTGGCTCGCTTTTTGCGCGAGGGCCCGTGCCGTGACTGCGGCGGCACGCGTCTCTCCGAGGCTGCGCGCCAGCCCCAGGTGCGTGGTATCAATCTGGCGCAGGCCGCGGCCATGACGCTGGGTGAGGCGATTGAGTGGGCGCGCGGGGTGCCCGCATCCTTGCCGGCCGAGATGCAGCCCATGGCGACGGATATCTGCGATTCGTTTTTGAGCGCGGCTCGTCGCCTGGTCGACCTGGGGCTCGATTACCTCTCGCTCGACCGCGCCGGTGCTACGCTCTCCACGGGTGAGCGCCAGCGCGTGCAGCTTGCCCGCGTGGTGCGCAACCGCTCGACGGGCGTGCTGTATGTGCTCGACGAGCCCTCGATCGGCTTGCATCCTGCCAATGTTGACGGCTTGGTAGGCGTAATGCGCGATCTGGTGGATGACGGCAACACCGTGGTCGTTGTCGACCACGACACGCGCGTATTGGCGGAAGCCGATTATCTGGTCGAGATGGGCCCCGTTGCCGGAGCGGGCGGCGGTAATGTGATCGCCGCCGGTACGGTGGATGAGGTCGAGCAATCGCAGGACAGCCGCATCGCCCCGTTTTTGCGCTCGGAGCCCAAGCGCTTGCGGCCGCAGGTGGCTGACGACGAAATGTTCGACCAGGGCCATATCCGCATGGCGACCGATGCCATCCATACCGTCAAACCGCTCGAAGTCGATATACCGCGCGGTCGTCTCGTCGCGGTGACGGGCGTTTCGGGTTCGGGTAAGACGACGTTGGTGCTCGAGACGCTCATCCCGGCGCTCAAGGCTCAGGCAACTGGCGAGCGCCTGCCAAGCCATGTGCGCTGGATCGATGCCGAGGGCATCGCACGCGCCAACCTGATTGACGCTACGCCCATCGGCGCCAACGTGCGCTCGACGGTGGCGACTTATGCCGACATCCATGACGAGCTGCGTCGCGCCTTCGCCCGTACGCCCGAGGCCAAGGCAGCTGGCTACAAGGCGGGCGCATTTAGCTACAACACCGGCGCCTTGCGCTGCCCTACGTGCGATGGCACGGGTTCGATATCGCTCGACGTGCAATTTTTGCCCGATGTCGAGATCGTCTGCCCGTCATGTCGCGGCTCACGCTATGCAGACGCGGCCTCGCATATCCATCGCGAGGGCAAGGACGGGAGCCTGCTTACGTTGCCGCAGCTCATGGACATAAGTGTGGACGAGGCCCTCGACGCTACGGTGGGGCTCAAGAAAGTTCAGGCGCGCTTACAGACCCTGCACGACCTGGGCTTGGGTTATCTCACGCTCGGCGAGCCCACGCCGGCGCTTTCGGGCGGCGAGGCGCAGCGCCTTAAGCTCGCGAGCGAGATGGGCCGCGTGCAGGATGATGCCGTATTCGTGTTCGACGAACCCACAATTGGCCTGCACCCGCTCGATGTTCAGGTGCTGCTGAGTGTGTTCGACGGCCTCGTTGCCAAGGGCGCCACAGTCGTCGTAATCGAGCACGACCTCGACCTTATCCGTAACGCCGATTACGCAATCGACATGGGCCCAGGTGGTGGCGACGCAGGCGGGCAAATCGTCTGCGTCGGCACGCCGGGCGACATCGTGGCATGCCCCGCAAGCATCACCGGCCGCTACCTATAACCGAATGTGACAAAGGGACCGTCCCTTTGTCACATTCCCAGAAAGCCTGTTTGGCGCAGAGCCTCGTAGAGGACGATGGCGGCGCTGTTGGAGAGGTTGAGTGCGCTGATGCGGTAGTCGTCCGGATTGACGAAGTTGCCGCAGATATCCTGTCGAAGGATGGCTTCGTGGCTGTCCTCGGTATGCCCGAGCGACTCCTCGTGGGCCTCCCAGGCGTCGGCGTTTTCGAGCGAGTCGCAATCGCGCAACATGGGGATGCGCTCGCAGCGCTCGGGCGCCGCGGCAAGCAGTGGCTCGGGAATCCCCGAGCTCTCGCTGCCAAAGACCAAAAAGTCACCGTCGCGGTAGGTACTTTGCGCATAGGTGCGGCGCGCCTTTTTGGTCAGCAGATGCAGGCGTTCGTCGGCGGGGGAGAGGCCGTTGCGCGCAAGGAAATCCTCCCAGCCGGCATAGGTCGTCACGTCCAAATTTTGCCAGTAGCCCAGGCCGGCGCGACGCACCGTCTTGTCGTCGAGCGAAAACCCCAGCGGCTCCACCAGATGCAGGCGGGCGCCGGTAACCACGCAGGTGCGGCCGATATTGCCCGTATTGGCCGGAATCTCGGGCGCATACAGCACAATGTTGAACATGAATCTCCTTGGCTCAGAACGAAAAACCACCACGAAGGGCACCTTCGTGGTGGTTTGGCGGTTACGTAGGCGGAAAAATGCCCGCTTGGATAAATCTAGGCGCGGTGCCAGTCGGTCAGGCAGGCATCGAGGGAGGCGATGAGCGCATCCTTGTCCATGTGACGGCCGATGATGCACAGGCTCGTCATGCGGTCGCCCGTCTCGTCGTCCCAAATCTGCATGATCTCGGGGTTCTCGTCGATGATCTTCTGCTTCTCGCCCTCGGGCGCGGAGTCAACGAACAGACCGTTCTCCATCAGGCGCATTTGGTGGCCGGCCTGCTCGAACATGTAGCACATGTCCGGATCGCCGGTCTGCCACAGCGGACCCTTGACGCGGATGACCTCGTCGGGCCACTCCTGCTCAACAAAATCGGTGAACTTCTGCAGGTCAAACGGCTTGCGGCGCGAGTACACAAAGGTCTCGATGTCGTACTCGAGCACCTCGGGGTCGTCGTGCTCCTCGGGATGCTCCATGGCCTCGATCCAGGCGGCGGAGTTGTAGGCGCGCATAAAGTCGAAGCGGTCGGTGTCGAGCAGCTCCTCCATGGGGACCTCGCCGTTTTGGGCCTCGACAATCACGGCGTCCTTCTGCAGGCTGCGCACGATAGCCTTGAGCTCGGCGATCTGCTCAGGGCTCACGGTATCGGTCTTGTTGAGGATCAGCGTGGAGCAGAACTCGATCT
Source organism: Collinsella sp. AM12-1 (assembly GCF_003472325.1). Lineage (NCBI taxonomy): Bacteria > Bacillati > Actinomycetota > Coriobacteriia > Coriobacteriales > Coriobacteriaceae > Collinsella > Collinsella sp. AM12-1. The sequence continues at coordinate 105,186 of NZ_QRLS01000003.1, read as the reverse complement.
GCTGGATGAGCAGGCTCTCGATGTCGTCCTCGTCGATATCCTCGGCCAGCAGGTCGCGACCGCCGTTGAACTCGTCGTACATGCGGGCGCAATCGACCACGGCCACGATGTTGTCGAGTGCAAGCTTGGGCTGGCCGCCCACCTTGGCCTCGTCGCAGAAGCTTGAGATGGTGTAGGCGATGGGGATAGGCTCGCAGATACCCGAGGCCTCGATGATGATGTAGTCGAACTTGCCCGAATCGGCGATGCCCTGCAGCTGGTTGGCAAGGTCGTCCGAAAGCGTGCAGCAGATGCAGCCGTTGGTGAGCGGGATGAGGTCGTCGGTCTCGGAAAGGCCGCCGTCGGCGATGAGGCTGGCGTCGACGTTGATCTCGCCGATATCGTTGACGATCACGGCGGCGCGGATGCCGCCGTCGTTAGCGAGGATGTGGTTGAGCAGTGTGGTCTTGCCGGCACCGAGGTATCCGGTAAGCATGATGATCTTCACGGGTTTGTTGGGCATGTGCCCTCCTTTGTTAGACATGGCTTACAGTTGAATCTTATGCCAAACGCCTGCTCTTATACCCACGCGCCGGCAAATAACACAGGCTACTCCCAGGCTCCCCATACATCGGGGCAATAACCGACGGTGGCCTTTTTGCCGTTGCGCACGATGGGCTCGGCTAGAACCTGCTGGTTCTCGAGCAACTTGTCGAAGCGCTGGCTAGGGGTGAGGTGCTGGATGAGCGCGAGCGTCTCCTCGTCCTTGGCCTTGGGGTTGAGCAGCTTGTCGATGCCGCCGACCGCCTGCATCACGCTCGTGAGCTCGCCTTTGCTCATCTCCTTTTCCTTCAGGTCGATAAATTGCACCTTAATGCGGCGCTCCTTAAAATAGCGCTGGGCCTTCTTGGTGTCGAAGGACTTTTTGGTGCCAAAGATTTGAATATTCATTGTTTGGTTCCGCCGTTCTGCCTGATGAAGTTGGTCCTAGCGCGATCGGCCTCGGGAGCTTCGATGCCAGCGGCCTGTCCTGCCTCGATACAATGCAGGAGCCAGGCCATGTTCTTGCCGATGTTGCGCATGGTGGCCAGACCCTCGGCATCTCCGTCGGCGTCGCCGGGCACGCAGCCAAACACGTTGTTCCAGTACGTGGACGCTACCACAGGCATCTGGTTGATGGTGAAGTACTTATTGAGCACGTCGAAGGTCGTCGACGTACCGCCGCGACGGGCGACGGCGACGGCAGCGCCCGGCTTGTGTGCAAAAGCTTTGCTACCGGCATAGAATGCGCGATCGAGTGCCGAGAGAATGCGGCCGCTGGGGTGCGCGTAGTAGACAGGCGAGCCAAAGACAAAGCCGTCGGCCTGTTCGGCGGCAGCGATCAGCTCGTTGACCACGTCGTCGTCAAAGGTGCAGCGACCGCCAAGCTTGCCACACTGGCCGCAACCGATGCAATCGCGAATAGGCTTGGCGCCCAGCTGAAACATCTCGGTATCGATGCCCTCGACGTTGAGCTGCTCGGCGACCTCGGCGAGTGCGCGGGCCGTGTTGCCGTTTGCCTTGGGGCTGCCATTGACCAAAAGAACCTTCATCACAAACTCCCTCTGCTGTCGGTGACTTCTGCAGAGGATTATCGCACGAGCGGGCAGATGGCGTGGGGCACGATGCCGGCCCCGAGGGCCCACGGCAGGCACGCTCACCAGGTACGAGCGGGATACGGTCCAGAGGATGTTGGAGTGCGGGGCCTCGTGCGAGCAGATTGTAAGGGGTCTGGGCGGGTCGCCCTCGATGGCGAGCTTTGAGGCCTTGGAAGGCGGGCTGCTGCGGCGGCTATGGTTTATACTAAGGCGGTTGCTATCGAGTAATTCATACTTGGTTTGATTCGATTGTGAATGCGTAACTAGGATGGAAAGCAAAGGAAACTCTATGGAAACAGAGGATGCTGTTTGCTTGATGACTTCGATTGCCTTGATTGTCCTTTCAATCCAATACCGAAGAGGAAGATGGCTCTGCTCAATTGCTGGATATGATGTCACAAAAAGGGAGAGCGAGATTGATATACGCCCTTACGCAAAGCTGATTTCTTCTGTGACGTTATGGATGGGGCTGCTGTTTTTCTTGTGGGCGGTAGAGGACTGGGTACGCGATTGGAATACCAGCGTTTTTGAAGTTTTGGTTCTACTTCTGTTCAGCTTGGCCTCTTTGTCGTTCGTGCGGCTCGTTAGGTTTGTGTTTATGAGGCGGTAGCCAGCGGAAGTGGCTGGACGACAAAATGGACCAATGCAGCCAATTGTCAATAGAATTTGATAGGCTTGGCTTAACAGATTTACTCGAGGGCATATCCGTGGCGAGGGATAGGTTCTATCTTGTTGAGCACTTATTTGCATCAGGCAAAGTAAACCAAGAGTATCGAAACGGCGCCCCCGGGCCCCGGGAGGGACTGCGGGGACGTTCGGCTAACTGCGGGTACGACCTATTTGCCCAATGTGTTCGGTTGAGATCGGAAATTAACCATCATGCGCCCCATAACGCTAGTCCAGCTTGGTGCCCGGTACTTGTGGTGCCTCTTCAAGTAGCGCTTTGAGCTCGTTCAAAATGGAAACGGGCTGTCGGTCGACGGCGTCCAGATGAAGTGTGGCCACACGAATGGGCGGCTGATATTCAAATGAGCCAAAGAGTACGGGCGACCCCAAGAACCGCTCGATTTCTTCTGCGATCGTGTCGGTCTCTTCGGGATCAAGGTCATCGAAAAGCGCCACGAACATCGGTCCGGTCGAGCGGAACAGACGGCCCTTGCCGCGCGAACAGTCCATGAGGCAGGCGGCACTTTCTGCCAAAACGCGGTCGCCCGCATCAAAGCCAAAGCGGGCATTGACCTTGGCGATGTCGTCGATTTTGATGGCGACCAGGCCTGCCTTGCGCGCCACGCGACGCATTTCGCCAATGGCGTTGACCAGGGCGTGGATATCGCCCAGGCCGGTCGCGGAATCGGTCGTATCCGCCAAGCTTCGGTTGATGATAATGCCCACATACATGTTGGGCTCGGTTTCGGTGCTATCCAAGCGGTAGCCCGTACACTCGCACAGCGCATATTTACCAGCGGTATTCATGACGCGATACTGCATGTAATGGAAGTGCCACGCGCCGTTTACCACCATATCGAGCTCGCTGCGCACGTTGTCGCGGTCCTCGGGGTGAACGCGGGCGAGCCACATATCGAGCGAGTTATAGGGATGCTGGGAGGGCAGGTCAAAATCGCGCACGGCATTAATCGACCATTGCGATTCGCCGGTATCGAGGTTAAGGATAAACGGATAGCGCGTCTCGGAGCTCATGGAGATCGCTTGGAACACCCGGTCGTTGCAGGGAGGCTGATCGGCGATTGGGCGCATGGATGCGTCGTTTTCCTTCGGCTGCTGCACACGGTGCATGAGCTTGTAGCGATACATTTTGCGGTCGGCGTCCATGGTCATCTGGCGACGCGTATCGCCAGCGAGTGGGTCGACGCGCGAGCAGCCAAAGCTAAAGCTAGCGATCATGGGCGCTTTGCCGCCCGATGTTGCCTCGATAAGGTTGGTGCGCGTCCGCTCCAGGCGCTGCTCGAGTTCGGCTTCATCTGTCGTGGGGGATACGAGTACAAATTCGTCTCCACCGATACGGAACAGCAGGTCATTGGGTTCCATTGTCTCGGTGAGTGCACGGCAGATGCTCAGGATGTAGCGATTGCCCTCGGTGTGGCCAAACGTATCGTTGCAATGCTTAAGGCGATCGATATCGATATAGGCGCAGGTGAAGGGGGTGCCTTTGTGCCAAAGCAGCTCGGCATAACGGTGGAGTCCAGCACGGTTGCCAAGATTGGTGAGCGAATCGATATAGGCGCCGCGCTCAAGCAGCTCGCGTTCTTGCTGCAGGATGGCAAATGTCTTCTGTAGCTGCTCGCCGATGGCGCACAGCTCCGTGGGCAGCGCGGCAACATCGAGCTCGGCGGTCGAGACCCCGTTCGCAAGTCGCTGAAGATAAGCAATGATCGATTGCTCGCCCAGGCGATACGACTCGTTCATGATGGATAACCTCCTTGGGCACAACAGTGGTTTGCATCATATCCCCAATTCGGTTTGGATTGGGGGCATAAGTTAGCCAATGGGGACAAGCGCCCCTTCGGCGGTATCGTTTTGCGCGCGAGCGTATCAGTTTTTGTTACCGCCATCGAGCAATGCCTCAAAATCCTTTGCCTGCATGGGGCGGTAGTAGAGGAAGCCCTGAGCGTAGTGGGCACCCATTTGGAGCAGCATGTTCGCCTGCTCGTTTGTCTCGACGCCTTCGATTACAACGGGCAGATGGAGCGATTGCGCCATCTCGAGCATTGATGAAACGATTTGCGCGCTACGGCTTTGATCGCGGTCGGTGGGCACAAACGTGCGATCAAGCTTGATGACGTCGACGTTGACGTTCTTGAGCATCGCGAGCGTAGACTGGCCGGTGCCAAAATCGTCCATGTAGGTCGAGAAACCGCGAGTGTGTAGGTCGGCCGTCAGCTTATCCACGGCCTCGGACTCTCCCGTATAAGCCGTCTCGGTGATCTCAATGCGCATGAGCTCGGGCGGTAGGTTGTATTGGGCGGCAAGCGCCCCCATATGCTCGGCGACGTCGCAGGCAAGGATATCCACGCGCGACACATTGAGCGAGATCGGAACTACGCGCAGCCCTCGATCGATGCACTCACGCAGCCACGAGGCGACGCCCTGCCAAACATATTTGTCGAGCGTCACCACAAAACCGCTTTCCTCGAGAGCGGGGATAAAGGTGGTAGGTGAAATGAGGGAGCCATCCTTGTCAATCCAGCGTGTGAGCGCCTCGGCGCCAACGATCTCGCCGGTTTCCATGTCGACCTGGGGCTGCAAGTAGTAGGTAATGCGGCCGTTTGAGAGCGCATACTGGAATTCGGTCAGCGTGCGGTGGAACGCGATTTCGTGTTCGTATTCCTCGGGGCGGAAAATGGCAATGCGCTCCTTAAAGTCGTTTTTTGCGCGCCGATTGGTAAACATGGCTTTGGCCTGCGCATCGATGGTGATTTCCTCGTTGGAGTCGATGGGGTAGACGCCCATGGACGGCCAGAAGCCCACGCCGTCATCATGCTTGGCCACGGCCTGGCGAATGCGGCTATAGATCTGATGGACGGTGTCGTGTTCAAAGGGGATGAGTACGCAAAAATCGTCTTGGCCCCAGTACCCTGCGACGCCCATGGCGGCATTCTCGATGTCCTTGAGAACCGTGCCCACATCGGCGAGTACGCGGTCGCCCTCGGCCTGTCCGTGCCATTCGTTGAACAGTCGCATGTGCCCCATATCGACGGTGGCGATACACCAGGCGCCGTTGCGCCTTGTCTCGAGAAATTCGTTGGCGCGGCGCATAAACTCGCTGGGTCGATAGAGACCCGTGAGCGGATCGATGCGTTCGGCGATGGCGCTTTTGCGCTCCACCTCGGGTATGGGGAGGCTGTCGTTGGGAACAAGCCCGCCGGCCGTGCGAATGCGACGGTCGAGTTCGCCTAAAACGGCGGCCGTTTGATTGGTCAGGTGCTCGTAAAAGGCCGGAACGACAAGACAGACGGGGGTAATAGTGTCGCCCGCGATTCGAACGGGAGCGAAAACGGCCTCTTTGAGATGTTGGATCAGTTGCTCGAATGCTTCGTGATCCAAATTGTTGCTAAGCACGACGAACTGGGCGTTGCGTGAACGGAAGACGCGACTCCTGCCGCGAGTAATCGACAGCATGCGGCCTGCGTATTCGGCGAGCATGTTGTCGACGGCCTCGGCCCCGTAGAGCTCGTTGAGCTTTGCCGTGCCGCGAACGCGCACTGCTATAAGCCCCGTCTCGCAACGGTCGCGACGGCAGGCATCGATAGCGTTGATCAGCGTGCGCTGTGTTCCGAGACCCGTGGCGGCGTCGACGGTCTCGGCAAGCGAGTGGTTGACGAGCTCGCCGACATAGAGCGAGGGGACATTTCCGTCGCCGTCGATACGAAACCCGCGAGCACGGCCGAGGATGTAATCGCCGGCGGCATTGCGCACGCGGTACTGCATGACGTGACGATGTTTGGAGCCGTCATAGATTTGGTCGATGTCGTTGGTATAGGCCTCAAGGTCATCGGGATGGACACGCGTTTTCCAGTAATCGTGGCAGTTGTCTATATGCTCCGAAGGAAGACCAAGATCGCGCAAGGCGCCTTGTGACCAAAGGGTTCGATGTTTGTCCAAGTTCTCGATAAAGAAATATCGGCCTTCGTTGAGCATCGAAAGGGCGTCGAAAATGCGATCGCTTATTTCGAAGTCGTCGGTGTGGGCTTGTGCGATATTGCGTCGATCAAGGTGCACGGCATGACGTAGCTTGTAGTCGTACATGCGATGATCGGCATCGTTCGTCAAGCGATTGGGGGCTTCGCCCAGGGCGGGGTCGGCGTGTGCCACTCCGTAGCTAAACGAGTGAGGCATCTTGGAAGCGTTGTTTTCGAGCAGTACCGTTCGGCAGTGTTCCAGACGTTCGGCAAGGTCGTCCTCGGTCGCAATCGTAGATAGGATGGCGAACTCGTCGCCCCCCAGACGAAATGCCGCCTCGTCCACCTTCATATACAGTTTGAGATAGAGGCTCACCTGCAAGATATAGCGGTTGCACTCGTCATGTCCAAAGATGTCGTTGCAGTGCTTAAGGTTATCGATGTCGATAAACGCCATGGTCACGGGCAGTTCCTGCTCCCAGAGTTCCTCTAAGGAACGGGTAAAGCCGCCGCGGTTGCCAAGTCCGGTGAGCTCGTCGGTAAAGGCGGTCCTGATCAGATCGTCCTGACGCTCCAGAAGGTCACGGATGGTCTTTTCGAGCGTTTCGGTATTATTGCTGGCGTTATCCATACTGTAAGCGGCTTTCTGAGGTCGGGGCGGATTGCGTCGGGCGAGCTCGTTGTGCACATGCGTTGCTGCTCAACGCCTTGCGTGTTTCCAAGCCCCCGCCTTGCTGCGTCGTTGGGTTTATTTGTCGGTTCGTGCTCTCGGCTGATAACTACTGAGTAGTATAAACAAGTGTATGGAATTATGTAGGGGTGCCCATGTTGCGGGCGGCCATTATTCGCCAAACGGTAACGCGACGATGTTCGATGAAAATGCGACTGAGACGATATTTGTTGATGGGTATACTTGTTCCGTTTTAAAACGCAGGAACGGAGATGGTCGCATGGCACAGTCAAATATGACGCGCACGGTGGGGCTGGCGCTCGAGGGAGGCGGCTACCGCGGTATGTATACGGCGGGCGTGCTCGACGTTTGGATGGAGCACGGTTTGACCTGCGACCATATGGTGGGCGTCTCGGCGGGCGCGGCATTTGGCTACAACTTTAAATCGCGCCAGATCGGCCGCGCCATTCGCTATAACAAGGCCTATTGCGCCGACAAACGCTATGCGAGCGTGACCAGCTGGCTGCGAACCGGCGATATGTTCAATGCCGATTTTGCCTATCACGAGGTGCCCATCGAGCGCGATCCCATCGACCTGGAGGCGTATCGCGCCTGCCCCATGCGGTTTACGTGCGTGTGCACCGATATCGAGACGGGCAAGGCCGTCTACCACGACCTGCCCTATGGCGACGAGCGGGATATCGAGTGGATCCGGGCATCGTCGGCGATTCCTGTGGCGACGCGTCCCGTTGCTATTGACGGGCATAAGTATCTGGATGGTGGCGTGGCTGATTCTATTCCCAGCGCATGGCTGTTTGCGCAGGGGTATGACCGCAATATCGTGGTACTCACGCAGCCGGCGGGCTTTGTGAAGCAGCCCAACAGCGTGATGCCCATGCTGCGGCGCGTGTTCCGTCACTATCCGGAGTTTGTTGCAGCGCTTGAGCATCGGCATGAGGTCTACAATGCCACGCTCGATGACCTGGCACGTCGAGAGGCTGCCGGGGAAATCTTTGTGGTGCGGCCGAGCGAATCGGTGAAGGTGCCGTCGCTGTGCCGCGAACCGGATGAGCTCGAGCGCATCTACCAGGTCGGCCGCCACGATGCAGAGGCGACTTTGCCGGCGTTGGAAGCGTATCTGGCGGGGTAAGGGTCGCATACGGAAAGCGCATCCCGGAATGGAGGCCCAAACTGGGATGCGCTTTCCATTGCTGAAGATATGAGGCTGCGAATCAGCTGTTCGGCCTATGCCTATGCCTGCTGCCAGGTGTCGACAAGCTCCTTGGCCGCGGCGTAGGGATCGTCGGCGCTGCAGACGGCGCTCACCACAAAGAAGCCGTCGACGCCGGTTGCCTTAAGCTGCGGCAAGTCGGCCGTCTTAACGCCGCCGCCCACCACGATGGGCACGGGGCTTGCCGCGTGGAGTGCGGCCAGGTCCTCAAAGCTCTTGGTGATGATGGAGCCATCGGCTGCGCGTCCGCAGTCGCGCTTGGTCTCGGTCTCGTGGAGCGGGCCGATGCCCAGGTAGTCGACCAGACTCATGTCGGCGGTCTTGACGTACTCGAGCATTTCCTCGCAACGGGCCGAAAGGCCCACGATGGCGTCGGGGCCCAGCAGCTTGCGACAGACCTCGACGGGAATATCGCTCTGGCCCACGTGCACGCCGTCGACCGCAATGCCCTGCTCGCGTGCGGCGAGTACGCAGTCAAGGCGGTCATCGATCAGCAAGGCGACCTGACCGGTCTTGCCGGCCTGTGCGATTGCCTGCGCGGCGTCGCCGGTCAGCGCAATGATCTCGCGGGCGCTTGCCACCTTGGAGCGCACCTGAATGCAGGTAAAGCCGGCGTCGAGCGCCTGGGCCACCACATCGCCCACGGGGCGTCCGAGGGTGTTTTCGGGGCCGAGCACCAGATAGGCCGAGATATCAAGGTTGTCGCGGATGCTCATCGTGCTTCCTCCTGCTTTTTGATCTGCGCTTCCATGCGCTCGAGTTTGCCGGTCATGGTGTCGGTAAATCCAGGTCGAATATCGGCTTTGAGCACGACTTCGGTTCGGATGCCCTTGTTCGCTAACACAAAGGTCGCGTCGCGCACGACCTGCATGACCTCGTCCCAGTCGCCCTCGATCTCGGTGAACATCGAGGTGGTGCGGTTGGGAAGGCCGCTCTCGCGAATGACGCGCACGACCTCGGCGACCTCGGCGGACAGTTCATCGCCGGTGCCGCACGGGGCGATGGCCACAGCGACGAGCGTGTTCATGCCGGCATTGGTTGCGGGCTCGGACATGGCTTATGCCTCCTCGAGCTCGAGTTGGTTATCGGCGATGTCTTGGGCGGTTGCGCGGTAGAGCTCGTCGATAAAGGCGACCTTAAAGCTTGCCGGGGCATCGGCGACGGCGGCGGCACGCGTGCCGGCGACGTTGTAGACGGCGGTACCGCAGACGGCTGCCGTAAACGGATCGGCAGCGCAGGCGTACACGGCCAGCACGCCGCCCTGCGAGCAACCGCAGCCGGTAATCTTGGACATGAGCGGGCTGCCGCCGTGGGATTTGGCCACGGTCGTGCCGTCGGTAATCAGGTCGACTTCGCCCGAGACCACAACGGCGCCGCCGGTGTAGCGAGCGAGCGCCACGGCGGCATCGCGGGCGGCGTCGACCGTGTCGGTGGTATCGACACCGCGCACGCGACTCAGATCGGCCGCTTCGCCCTCAAGGCCCCACAGGCCGGCGAGCGCGATAATCTCGGAGGCATTGCCGCGCACGATGGCGGGTTTGTACTGCTTGAGTTCGTTTACCAGTTGGGTGCGCAGGCTGCCGATGCCCAGGCCCACCGGATCGAGCACCCAGGGCTTGCCGGCGTCGTGTGCCGCCTTGGCCGCGCGGGGAATCGTCTGCTCGTAGATGGGGAAGAGTGTGCCCATGTTCAGATAGATGGCGCCGCCGCCGGCAACGAGCGCCTCGCCCTCGTCGGGCAGATAGACCATGGCGGCCGATCCGCCCACGGCGAGCTGCGCGTTGGCGACAAAGTCAATCGTCACCGTGTTGGTGATGGAGCCCGCCATCGGATTGTTGGCACGAATCTCCTCCACGGCCTTGACCACGTTTTGCTTGAGCTGTTTCGAATCGATCACTGCACATGCCTCCTTGGCATAGAAAAGGGGCGCTGTGCATAGACAGCGCCCCTAAAAAGGCGGCATGCTCCCTACGCCAGCATTAACTGACAGGTTCAAAGGATTGGGCCCCATGCCCTCTCAGCCTTGTGGTTTGCACCGCCGGCACTCCCGCATCGAATCTGTTGTTCCCTATACTAGCGCACCTGCCAAAAAGGGACAGGTTTATTTTGGCAGGTAACAACTGGGGCTTTGCGTTTTCCCAGATAAAACCTGCCAATATAAACCTGTCTCTTTTTGGCAGGTCGGTACAATAGACGGGATTAAGAATGACCGAGGGGGCCTTATGATTAAACTTGTGCTGACCGATATGGACGATACGCTGATTCCAGCCGGGCATGACGGCGCCAGCGACTACGCCATCGAGGGCATTCATGCCATGCAGGCGGCGGGTCTGCACTTTGGCCCGGTTTCGGGTCGCCAGCCCTCCGCGATGGGCTGGATGTTCCGCAATCGCGCCGAGTGCTTCTCGACCGGCGCGTTCTGCAACGGCCAGGTCATGTTTGTGGACGGCGAGGTGGTAGCCTCGCATGCGACCGACAACGCCGCCCTTATGCGCTTGGCTGACTACTTGGAGCAAGAGACCGACGATACGTATCTGAAGGTCTACGGCCTGGGTGATGACTTTTGGGGCAACGATGCCTATTGTGTGACGAGTGACCCCGAGCGCGTGCGCCGCGCCATGGAGTCGGGCGGCAACGCATGGCTCAAGGGCGAAGAGGCCCCGTGCCGTCCTGTCGTCGATGACGCGTCGGTGTTCAAGGCGAATATCTGGAGTGCTCGTTCGCGTGAGGAGCTCGCGGAGCTACGCGAGCGCGTTGCCGCTGAGGTGCCGGAACTCTCGCTCGTGTTTCCCAACAATCGTGTGCGCCTGTTCGACATTCTTCCAGCAGGTTGGGACAAGGGTTGCGCTGCGCTGGAGCTGGCGCGCGCTTTGGACCTGACGTCCGACGAGGTGGCCGTATTTGGCGATTCCGATAACGACCTGCCCATGATCGGTGCCGTCCCCAACTCCGTTACAGTCGCCAATGCCAACGAGGCCGTCACGGCTGCCGCGCGCTGGCATATCGGCGCTGCGGCAGACGATGCGGTTGCCGGGGCTCTGCATCAGATTGCCGCCTGCGCCGCGACGGGGGAGATGCCGTCGTTTATGCGTCAGGCAGATGCGGCGGGTTCGGGTTTCGCGGACGTCTAGGGAGGCCATCATGAAGCTTCAACAGCTCAGGTATGTCGTCAAAGTTGCCGAATGCGGCAGCATCACCGAGGCCTCGCGCCGGCTCTTTGTGTCGCAGCCTTCGATTACCGCGTCGATCCGCGATCTCGAAAACGAGATGGGTGTGCACATCTTTGAGCGCACCAACAAGGGTGTCATTGTGTCCGAGGAGGGCGAGACCTTCTTGGGCTACGCGCGCCAGGTGCTCGATCAGGCGGATCTGCTCGAAGGCAAGTACAAGGGCGCGTCCGAGCAGGTGCCGCACTTTAGTGTGAGCTGCCAGCATTATTCCTTTGCCGTTAATGCGTTTGTCGATGTAATCCGCGAGTTCGATGCCGCGCGCTACGACTTTACCCTGCGCGAGGAGCAGACCCACGAGATTATCGAGGATGTCGCGCACATGAAAAGCGAGCTGGGCATCCTATATCTGTCCGAGCACAACCGCGAGGTCATCGAGCGCATGCTGGTGGCCAACGAGCTCGTGTTCGAAGGGCTCTTCTGCGCCACGCCGCATGTCTTCGTCTGCGCCGACCATCCGTTGGCGGACCGCTCCAGCGTGACGCTAGAGGATCTGGAAGACTACCCGTTCCTGTCCTATGAGCAGGGCAGCTATAACTCGTTTTATTATTCTGAGGAGCTGACCTCGACCTTTGAGCGTCGCAAGAATATCCGCGTGCGCGACCGTGCGACGCTGTTCAACCTAGCTATGGGCCTTAACGGCTACACGGTGTGTTCGGGCGTGATTAGCCACGAGCTCAATGGCCCCGGTATTATCTCGATTCCGCTCGATGTGGACGAATACATGGAGATCGGCATTATCACGCGCAAGAACACGACGCTCACGCGCTATGGGCAGGCCTATATCGACGCGATTCGTCAGCACATCTAGACTGCTGCGTTCTGCGCGGGTCAAATCTCTTTATGGCAGTCCAAACTGATATAGGAAACATCTATATCAAACTGTTATAAACATATATTTTACGATGTCCATATGAGCGCTCATACTCTGTCCCAGTAAAGCAACCAATGCAAAGGGAGATATCTATGAGCACTTCGATTCAACCGAACGCGCCGTTTCGTGCCGATATCGTCGGCAGCTTTCTTCGTCCGCAGGCCGTAAAGGATGCCCGCGCTGCCTATGCGGCAGGCACGCTTGACGCCGAGGGGCTTAAGGCCGTCGAGGATGAGGCCATTCGCGACCTAGTGGACAGGCAAAAGGCTGCCGGCCTGCAGGTGATTACCGATGGCGAGTTCCGCCGCAGCTACTGGCACCTCGATTTTATGTGGGGGCTGAACGGCGTCGAGCGTCGCACCTCGCGTACAGGCTATATGTTCCACGATGAGGAGACTACCGCCGACACTGCCGTGGTAACCGGTCCCATTAACGGCGAGAATCATCCGTTCGTCGAGCACTTCAAATTTGTCAAGGCGCTCGAGGGGGAGGGCCAGATTGCGCGCCAGACCATTCCGGCACCGATCCAGACGTTCTCCGAAGTCACGCTCGACCGCTGCGATGGCCAGCAGGAGAGTCTGCACGCCGTCTACAAGACCGACGAAGAGCTCGCCGATGCCATTGCCGCAGCATACCGCACCGTGATTGCCGACCTGTATGCCGCGGGCTGCCGCAACATCCAGTTTGATGACTGTACCTGGGGTATCTACTGCGACACCGATTTCGTGGCAAAGACCGGTATGAGCCCGGTTGATCTGCAAAAGGTGAGTGAGCTGGGCGTGGCGCTCAACAACGCCGCCATCGAGGGCAAGCCCGATGACCTTGTCATTAACACGCACGTGTGCCGTGGTAACTACCACTCTACCTATGCCTTCGAGGGCGGCTATGACCCCATCGCGCCGTACCTGTTCGCACACGAGAACGTCGATGCGTTCTATCTTGAGTTCGATACGCCGCGTGCCGGTGGCTTTGAGCCGCTCAAGTACGTTGCCCCCGGCAAGAAGGTCGTGTTGGGCCTGGTGACCACCAAGGCGGCAGAGCTCGAGGACGAGGATGCCATCGTCGAGCGTATTCACGAGGCGGCAAAGTATGTGCCGCTCGAGAACCTGTATCTGTCTCCGCAGTGTGGCTTTGCCAGCTGCGAGATTGGCAACAAGCTGACCGAGGACGAGCAATGGGCAAAGATCGCGCTGGTCAAGCGCGTTGCCGAGCGCGTTTGGAAATAGCGGTAACGTTCGCAGGTGACGGCGCATGCGAGACATGGCGTATCGCGTACAATGGTTCGGATCGTATCGTTCGGGCAGGTTATCCGATATGCCCGATCGCCCTTCCATTCGAAAGGACATCCATGTCCCAGTCTTCGACGCCCGCCGTCACCGATGCCATCTACGATGCATCGTCGCTCGGCCGCCCGCGCATGTTTTTGCTCGGTCTGCAGCACCTGTTTGCCATGTTTGGCGCCACCGTGCTGGTGCCTGTGCTCACCGGCCTCTCGGTATCGGCAACACTATTGTTTGCCGGCTTGGGCACCCTGCTGTTCCACTTCCTGTCGCGCGGTAAGGTCCCTGCATTCCTGGGATCGTCGTTTGCCTTTATCGCAGGCTATGCTGCCATTGCGCCGAACGGTGAAGCCGAGCTTTTGCCCTACGCTTGCCTGGGCGTTGCCTGCGCCGGTCTACTCTATCCGGTACTCGCGGCACTCTTCCGCGCGTTTGGTGCCAAGCGCGTCATGCGCTTCTTCCCGCCGGTGGTGACTGGTCCTATCGTCATTTCCATCGGCTTGATCCTGGCAAGCTCCGCCATTGCCAACTGCCAGACCAATTGGCTCGTCGCCGTTATCGCCGTGGCAGTGATCGTCATCTGCAACATCTGGGGCCGCGGCATGGTCAAGATTGTGCCGATTCTGCTGGGCGTCGTGGTGAGCTATGCCGTTGCGGCCGCGTTGGGTGAGGTTGATTTTTCGGGCGTTGCCGCCGCGCCGTGGGTCGGTCTTCCCATCGTGTGGGACAACACCGTGTTTGCGCTCTTTGGCCCGCAGTTCGATAGCGGTCTTGCCACGACGGCCATCATCACCATCATGCCGCTGGCTTTCGCGACCATGATCGAGCATATCGGTGATATCTCCGCTATTGGCTCCACCTGTGAGCGCAACTACATTGCCGATCCCGGCCTGCATCGCACGCTGCTCGGCGATGGTCTCGCCACGATTCTGGCGTCGCTCTTTGGCGCTCCGGCCAACACCACGTATGGCGAGAACACCGGCGTGCTCGCCCTGACGCGCGTGTTCGACCCGCGCGTGATTCGCATTGCCGCGTGCTGCGCCATCGTGCTTTCGTTCTGCCCCAAGTTCGCTGCCGTAATCGCCGCCATGCCGGCATGCGTTATCGGTGGCGTGTCGCTCGTGCTCTATGGCATGATCAGTGCCGTGGGCGTACGCAACCTCATTGAGAACCAGGTCGATTTCCAGAACAACCGCAACGTGCTGGTGGCCGCTCTGGTACTCGTGCTTTCGCTCGGCATTGCGTACAGCACCGCCGGTGCCATCGTGCTGGAGCTGGGCGGCGTGACGATTTCGCTCTCGGGCCTTGCCGTTGGCTCGCTGGTGGGTATTGTGCTCAACGCGATTCTGCCGGGTAATGACTTCGAGTTTGATGTCTCCGAGCTCGAGGAGGCTGCTAAGTAGCGGCTGCGTTCAGCTAAAACAAAATAAATGGCGCCCATGCGTATGCACGCGTGGGCGCCATTTTTAATGCGTCAGTATCCAGTGGATGCCGCGGGCCATGCGCAAGTCGGTTTGGGCAAAGTGGTTGCCGGGGTTGAGCTCCAGCGTCGTGGGAATACCACGTTCGCCGAGCAGTTTTTCCATGGCGCGCGTGTCGTCGAGTACATGCCGCATCATGCGGTTGGGCGTCTTGGTTTCCTTTTTGCCGAGTGACAGATAGACGGCCTGCGGGTTGCCGGCAAAAGGGGTCGTGCTGGCGCGATCGACAAAGTCGGGAAACCACAACGACCCCGATGCGCTTGCGGCGCGGCTAAAGGCGTCGGTTTGCCAGAGGGACCAGAGCGCGAAGAGGCCCGCGAGCGAGTAGCCGGCAATGCCGCGCCAGGTGGGCGGCTGAGGAAGCGACGACTCGGCCTCTGGGATTATCCAGTTCAACAGCTCATCGAGAAATCCGGATGCCTGACCGCCAAAGGGCTCGGCATCGCGCACGGTTCCGTCGCATCCCCAGGGGCTCAGCTCGCGATTCCAGTTGAGGCTGCCAATGCCGACAAGCGTGAAGGGCGGGCAGTTGAGCTCTCGGCAGCGTTCATAAACCTCCGTGCCGTCGCCCATGACCACGGGAAGATAGATGACTGGTGCGCTTTCGGCATGCTGTGCATGAACGGTTATCTGCTTTTGATACGCTTCCATGACGGGCTTCTCTCGGCGTTGTGATATCGACGGCCCCCATTGTCGCACGCCGGCTCATGCAGATTGGGCTAGACCAAAGACAATCTCGTGCATACCCTGCGGACGCATATGGAAAACGCCACCGCCGGAGGGGAGCTCGGCGGTGGCGTTGTTAAACGGTGCTGGGACTCGGGGCCTTCGCGGGAGCTGCCATGTGCGCAGAGGCGTCTAAGAGCGCTTGCGGCTCGCCATGGTGCCTGCGGCGATAGCAGCTGTTCCCGCAAGGACGGTTGCCACGATGGCCGCACCCGAGGTGTCGCCGGTTGCCGCGAGCGCGCCGGTAGTCTTGGCTTTCGTGATTGAAGCCGCAACGGCCTTGGTCGGCTTTGAGCCCTCAGGCTTGGGGTTCTGCTTGGACTCCGCGGGCTTGCTTTCTGCGGGCTTGGTCTCGTCGGGCTTGGGGTCTTCCGGCTTGGCTACCTCGGGAGGTGCGATGACCATGCTCTTGGCGACAGCTTCGTTATAGGGGGAGTCGATCACAGCGTCGCCCGTGCCGATGGCTTGGCCTGCCTCGTAGATGCCGTCACGGAGCTTGCGATAGTCAATGACCTTGCCGCCTTCGGGCGTCTGGATGGCGGCGTCCTCAATCTTGATGGTGCCGATTGTCTTGCCGTCAGCGCTCATGGCACGGGCAAAGATTGCCGCTGTATCTCCTTCGGCCGTTACCTTGCTGCGGATGATCGAGATGACTGCGGGTGTGACGCCCTCGCTGGTCTGGGCGATGATGCCGATGTTCTCGCCTTGGGGCTCGGGGCTCGTCTCACCATCTTGGTTTTCGCTGTAGGGGATGGGGCCGTCGCCGTTCTCGACATAGCGGGCTATGGCCTTGACAACGGAGTCGCTGATGTAGATGTGGCCACCCTCCTCGTTGGGTCGATCGTTTCTGGTGGAGAATGCAGCCGAAACCTCGCCTTCCGCAAACGCGTCCACGGTGGAGCCGTTCTTGACGACGATATCGTCTTGGTAGGTGAAGAGGGCAATGGCGCCACCGTATCTGCCTTTACTTGTGCGGACTGTCACGTTTGCATGATCGAGTGTGATGCCCTTGTGGGCATAGACGCCATATTCAACACCGTTTGCGTTGAGGGAGGCGTTTGTGGCTGCGAGGCTGCCCTTGGCCTCGACGGCGGCGTCTTTCTCGGAGCTCGCCTTGACCTGGCTGCCGTCCGAGATATTGATGTTGCCGCCGCTCCAAATGGCCTCACCATCGGCTGAGCTTGCCTCGACTGTGCCGCCACCCTTGATGGTGAGGTTCTTGTCGGTTCCGATACCCTTGTCCTTGGTAGCCCTGGCGGTGACGGCCCCGCTGTCGTCAATCGTGATATTGCCGTTTGCCCTGATGCCATCCGATACGCCCGTGGCGTTGACGTTGCCCGAACCTTTGATAGCGAGATCGCCCTCGGCGTCGATGGCATCAAACCCAGCGCTCGTGGCGTTGACGGATCCGGCTCCGTCGATGTTGATATTACCCGTGGAGAGGATAGCGTCCTCAGTAGATGTCACGCTGAGCGTGCTGCCCGCGTCGCCTTGGATATTGAGCTCGGCGTTCTCATTCTTGCCATGAGAAGCCTTGATGCCTTCGATCCAGTCGGCAGTGACGATGTTGTTTCCCGAGTAATTCACGTTGAGCTTGCCTGCGGCCTGGATCTCGCCGCCGTTATAGTTGTTGAGCTTCAAGTCGTCGGCGCCGTCCCACGACCAGGTGCCGGTCTCGTCGCCCGCCGCAGTGCCGGCGTTGTATTTGGTTTCGCCGACCTTGACCCATTCCGCCGCGAGCGAGACGCTCGGCATGAGCAGCGAGCTCACCGTGAGCGCGCACACGGCGCCTACGACGATGCGGCGCGTCACGCGGCGCCAGCTGCCGTGCGCGAGTCCTATGCGACGGCGAACGTCGGGTTCGGCAACATGGGTTCCGGCGGTAGTGTCATTGCGTTTGGGGGTCGTGAACAAGGCTGCCATGGTTGCTCCCGTTCTCATAGGGCCTATACGGCTAGATTCAGCGTATCTGCTGGATGTTGCCGGCGGTAGTGCCGTTTGGAGGGCAAAATGGCCAAAATGGGGGAGAAATAGGCCGCACGCCGGCGCAGGGACCGACGCTAAAAGAAAAGCGCGGGGCCGCATGGCGACTCCGCGCTTTATTGTTCAGCTTTTGCAGCCTTGCCCTTACGCTACGAAGAAGTAGACGGGGAAGGCAAGAGCCGCGATCCACCCGTCCTGTGCGAAAAAGTGTTTACGAGCGTTTGCGACTCGCCAGGGCGCCTGTGACGATAGCGGCCGTTCCTACAAGGGCGGTCGCTATGATGGCTGCGCTCGAGGCGTCGCCGGTTGCCGCGAGTTTGCCGGCGGTCTTGGCTCCCGTGGCTGCAACTGCAACGGTCTTGATCGTCTTCGCGCCCTCGGACTTGGAACCCGGCTTGGTCTCGCCGGGCTTTTCCTCGGGTTTGGTCTCCTCGGGAGGCGCGATGAGCGTGTGCTTGGCGACTGCTTCGTTGTAGGGGGAGTCGATCACGGCGTCGCCCGTGCCGATGGTTTGACCCGCCTCGTAGACGATGCCGTCGCTGAGTTCTTCCTTGTTGCGATAGTCAATGACCTTGCCGCCTTCAGGCGTCTGGATGGTGGCTCCTTCGATTTCGATGGTGCCGATCGCCTTGCCGTCCGCGCTCATGGCAAGGGCGAAGATTGCCGCCGTGTCTCCCTCGGCCGTGACCCTGCTGCGGACGATCGAGATGGTCGCGGGCGTGATGCCCTCGCTGGTCTGCGCGAAGATGCCGATGTTCAGGCCCTCGGACTCAGGGATGATTTCGTCGTTTTGGTCTCCACTGTAGTGGTCGGGGCCGTCGCCGCCGGTCTCGGCATAGCGGGCTATGGCCTTGACAACGGAGTCGCTGATGTAGATATGGCCACCCGCTTCGCCGGAGTAGAAATTACTGGTGGAGATTGCAACCGAGAACCTGCCTTCTGCGAGCGCATCCACAGTCGAGCCGTTCTTGATGACGATGTCGTCCTCATCGGTGAAGAGTGCGCTGACTTCCCCGCCATCTGAGCTTGCGCGGACCGTCACGGTCGCGCCATCGAGCGTGATGCCCTTGTAGACATAGATGCCATACCCAACGCCACCTGCGTTGAGGGAAGCGTTCGTGACCGTGAGGCTGTTTTTACCGTCGATGGCGGCGTCTTCCTCGGAGCTTGCCTTGACCTGGCTGCCACCCGAGATCTCGATACTGCCGTCGGCCCAAATCGCATTGTCCTCGATAGAGCTTGCCTCTACCTTGCCGCCGCCCTTTATGATGAGGTTCTCGTTAGCATCGATACCCTGATCCTCGGTGGCCTTGGCGGTGACGGTTCCGCTGTTGTCGATCGTGATGTTGCCGTCGGCCCTGATGCCATCCGAATCGCCCGTGGCGTTAACGTTTCCCGAGCCCTTGATGGCGACATCGCCCCCGGCATCGATGGCATCGTGCTCGGTGCTCGTGGCGTTGACAGTGCCAGCGCCGTCGATGTTGATGTTGCCGACGGAAGTGATGGCGTCACGAGAAGATGCCACGTTGAGCGTGCTGGACGCGTCGCCCTGAATATTAAGCTCGGCGTTCTCGTTCGCGCCATCCTTAACCTTGATGCCGCGGCCGTCGTCGTTAGTGACGGTGTTGTTGCCCTCGTAGCTCACGTTGAGCTTGCCCGCTGCCTCGATCGCGCCGCCGTTATAGCCGTTGAGCTTCATGTCGTCGGCGCCGTCCCAGGCCCAGGTGCCGGCCTCGTCGCCTGCTGCAGTGTTGTACTGAGTGCCGCCGACGTTGACCCACTCGGCCGCGAGTGAGACGCTCGGCATGAGCAGCGAGCTTGCCGTGAGCGCGCATACGGCGCCCACGACGATGCGGTGTGTCACGCGGCGCCAGCTGCCGTGTGCGAGCAGCGTGCGACGGCGTGCGTCGGGCTCGATAAAATGGGCTCCAGAGGTTTTGTCATTGCGCTTGGGGGTCGTGAACAGGGCGGCCATGGTTGCTCCCATCCTCATAGGGCCTATGCGATTACGCCCAGCATATCTGCAGGATGTAGCCGGCGGTAGTGCCGTTTGGAGGGCAAAATGTCCAAAACTTGGGAAGCAATACATCGCGCGTCCGTGCGTTGCCTGGCTTTAAAAGAAAAGCGCGGAGCCGCTCGATGCGACTCCGCGCTTTTGTGTTCTGCTTTGGCAGACTGCGCCGTTACGCCACGAAGAAGTAGACGAGGAAGGCAAGGGCTGCAATCCACATGAGCGGCTTGATCTTGGAGGCCTCGCCCTTAAAGAGCGCGACGATCACGTAGGCGATAAAGCCCAGGCCAATGCCGGCAGAGATGGAGTAGGTGAAGGGTACGCCGGCGACAATCATGAACGCCGGGAAACCCTGCGACACGTCGGACCAGTCGATCTCGGAGGCCTCGCTCATCATGAGGTAGCCAACGTAGACCAGAGCACCGCAGGTGGCGGCGCTGGAAACGATGGTGACGATGGGGGAGAAGAACGCGGCGAGAATGAACAGCACGCCGGTGGTGACGGAGGTGAGGCCCGTGCGGCCACCGTCGGCGGCGCCGGAAGTGGACTCGACGAAGGTGGTGATGGAGGAGACGCCCATGAAACCGCCCACAGCAGCGGCGGCGGAGTCGACGATCAGGATCTCCTTGATATTCTCGACGTTGCCGTCGTCGGTGAGGAACTCGCCCTGCTTGGCCACGGCCATCGCGGTGCCCATGGTGTCGAAGAAGTCACTCATGAGCAGCGAGAACGAGATGACGAGGAGCGTGGGGTCGGTAAGGACCTTGACGATGGCGGGCACGCCGCCGGCGTCGGCGATGGGGCCGCCGATGCTCGAGAAGTCGAGCGGGGCGATGATGCCGGTCGGAGCCTGGGTCACACCCAGGGGGATACCGGCGATAACGGCGACGATGATGCCGATGAGCAGCGAGCCGGGGACGTTGCGGCAGGCGAGGGCGACCGTCACCAGGATGGAGATGATGCCGACGATGAAGGTGGGGGAGGTGATGTCGCCCAGACCGACGAGTGTACCGGCGCCAGCGGTGATAATGCCGGCATCGCACAGGCCAATCATGGCGATGAACAGGCCCAGACCCACCGAGATGGCGTGACGCAGGACAACCGGGATGGCGTCCATGATGGCCTCGCGCAGGCCACAAAGCACGAGCAGCAAGATGACGACGCCCTCAAGGAAGATGACGCTCATGGCCACGTGCCAGTCACCGCCGCAGACGGTGGTGGTGATTCCAGCGATCATCGCGTTGACGCCTAAGCCCGACGCGCATGCGAGCGGACGGTTGGCGAAGATGCCCATGCAGATGGTCATGATGCCGGCGCCCAGGCAAGTGGCGCAGGCGAGCGCTCCCGCATCGATGCCGGCGCCCGAGAGCACTGCGGGGTTGACGGCGATGATGTAGGCCATCGCCAGGAATGTTGTCAGTCCAGCGCGAAGTTCGGTCCCGATTGTGGACTTGCGCTCACTGACGTGAAAAAGTTCGTCCATGCATACCCTTTCCTTGTTCGGCCCCGAGTTTAGGCCGATTGACACGAACCCACCCACTATATCGCCTTTGTGAAGTTGGTGTTCCTCACATGTTGATGTTCGGCGGTTTGTAACGGACGGGCGGTATCTTTCGCATGAAATTGTGTAGGTACCGTATACTTAAGCGGTTACAACGACCCCTATGGAGGAACGTATGATTAAAGAGCTTTGCCACGACGAGGCTATCCTGTCCCAGCGTTGCGAGGTTGCGACCGTCGAGGACGAGTCGGTTGCTCAGGACCTGATCGATACCATCAAGTCGCTCGACGATGCCGGCTGCCTTGCCGCTAACCAGATTGGCGTTACCAAGAAGGTTTGCGTCTACCTGGACGACGCCGGCGAGCCCCACGTGCTCTACAACCCCCGTCTGGTGTTTGGCCTGGGTGCCAGCAAGATGGAGGAGAGCTGCCTGACGCACGAGGAGGTCACCAAGTCCACGCGCTATATCAAGTGCAAGGTTGCCTTTGACCAGATCGTCGACGGCAAGATGAAGGAGTGCCGCCGCGATTACGCAGGCTTTGAGGCGCAAATGATCCAGCACATGATTGATCACTGTCTTGGAAAGTTGGTCTAAGGGGACCAAAGCACCGCACCTCGTCGTTTTTAGTCCGGGTATGACATTGTTGTCATGTCCGGACTTTTTTGTTTAGCGCTCCTTTGTTTGGTGACAATGACCTTAGTAAGAACATTGAGCTAGGAGGCGCTATGTGCACGAGCATTCGATTTACCGATAATTCCGGCCACATGTATCTGGGCCGCAACCTCGACTGGAGCTTTGGATACGGCGAGCAGGTTCGCGTGGTGCCCCGCGGGTTCCACATCCCGTACTCGTTTATCGACGATGCGACGGCGGCGCATGCGGTAATCGGTATGTGTATCGATTACAAGAACTATCCCATGTTTTTCGATTGCGGCAACGATGCGGGCCTGGCTGTGGCGGGGCTCAACTTTCCCGGCTATGCCGAGTATGCCGAGGGGCCGGTTGATGGCAAGACCAATATCGCGGCCTACGAGTTTCCCCTGTGGGTGGCGGCGACGTTCTCGACGGTCGACGAGGCCGAGGCTGCACTGCGCGATACGGTGATTGTCGCCAAATCTGCCGGCGAGGGCCTGGGCGTGTCGCTGCTCCATTGGATTATCGGCGACAGCCAGCGCAGTATCGTGGTCGAGATGATGGCCGACGGCCTGCATGTATACGACGACCCGGTCGATACCCTTGCCAACCAGCCGACTTTCCCGTGGCATATGGAAAACCTGCGCACCTATATCACCGCCACCAGCGATTTTCCGCAGACGGCGACATGGCGCGCCGCCGAGCTCAAGCCCTATGGCGCTGGTGCCGGCATGCGCGGTATTCCGGGCGACTGCTATTCGCCGAGCCGTTTTGTAAAGGCGGCCTACCTCAATGCCAATTACCCGCAAAAGGGCAGCGAGGCCGAAAACGTCGTCCGCATGTTCCGCTCGCTCGAGGGCGTGGCGATGATCGAGGGAGCGTCCAAGATGGGCGACGGCAAGTTCGAGAAGACCATCTACACCGGATGCTTTAGCGCGCGTACGGGCAATTATTACTACGCGACCTACGATGACCCATCGATTCGCTACGTGAGCCTGATGGATGCCGAGGGCGCGAGCCCCGATAGGCTCGTGGTTCCCGAGCCGCGTCGTTCGTAGCCCATAGCTTTACTGCAATGCAAAATGGCCCTGCATCTCCCGTGAGGTGCAGGGCCACTGCGACCTGGGCTTTATCCCGCATGCGCCCCGAGAAAATGTCCCTTAAGCGCGCGCTGCCTGGGCGATACCAGCCTTGGTGCTTGCGCGTTTGCCGGCGAGTTCGCAAAAGACCGCGCCGCCGATGATGAGCGCGGCGCCCATCAGGCGGACCGGCGTTATGCCTTCGCTCAAAAGGATGGCGGAGAACACAACGGCCGAAAGCGGCTCGAGGTAGCCGACAACCGCGACGGTCTGCACGGGCAGCCTGGCGACGGCGCTAAAGTAAAGCAGGCAGCCGACGCCGGTGTTGACGACGCCGAGCATAGCGACGGCACGCCAATCGATGCTTGCGGCGATACCGGGGGAAAAGAACGAGGGGGCGCCTTGGGTGACGAGCGTGAGGACCAGCGCGGTCACAAAGGCGGCGCTCACCTGGAGTGCAGAGTTCTCGAGGCCTTCGATGTGTGGCGCGCCTTTGCTGGCGATGACCATCAACGCGTAGCAGAAGGCCGAGGCAATGCCACAGACGATGCCCGCAATGGGCATGTTGCCGCCGAGATCCTGCGCTGCAACGAGAAAAGCGCCGCAGGCGACGGCGATAAAGCCGGCGATTTTGCCCCCGGTCAGTTTTTCGCCAAAGATAAACGGCGAGAGGGCCATGACGATGATGGGGCCGCAGTAGTACAGCAGCGAGGATACGCCGACGCCGATCGTCTGATAGGCGCGGAACAGAAAAATCCAGCTGGCGCCCAACGCAGCTCCCGAGAGGATCAAGGCCACAGCTTCGCGAGGGCGGGATGGAGCCTGCAGGTTATGGCGCTTGGTTATGAAGAGGATGGCGGCAAGGGTGAGAGCGCCCAAAAACGTGCGCAGGAGCACGATATCGGAGCTCGGCAGCGCGATGGCAGCGGCGATGATGCCATTGGAGCCAAACAATAGCAATGCTGCTAAGTACGTAAACAGTCCGTTGTTCATGCGCTGACATCCCCTATATATCCGAACATGTTCACTATGGGTGAACTGGCTTTAGAAGAAAAGCGAATATAATGCATGGAAAACATGACAAAAACTCATGCAAGGGTGGGGGTGTACCGTGGAGACCAATATCCAAAAGATGCAAGTGCTGCTCGAGACGGTGCGTGCCGGCAGCTTTACGCGTGCTGCAGAGCGCCTGAGCTATTCGCAATCGGGCGTGAGCCGCATGGTGGCCGACCTCGAGGCCGACTGGGGCTTTAAGGTGCTCGACCGCAGCCGCGAGGGCGTGACGCTTTCTGCCGACGGGCGGCAGGTCATGCCGGCTGTCGAGGCGCTCTGCGAGGAATTCATTCGCTTGCAGCGGCGTGTGGATGAGATGCGTGGGCTCATGCGTGGCAAAATCTGCATCGGTACGTTTTCGAGCGTGGCGACCCACGTGCTGCCGCCGGTGATCGCGCGTTTTCGCGCCGATTATCCAGACGTCGATTACGAGTTACTGATGGGCGACTATTCAGAGATTGAACAATGGGTGGCGCAGGGCCGCTGCGATCTGGGCTTTATCCCGCATGAGTCCCGAGAAAATGGCATGACATCGCGATCTTTGGTGCGCGACGAGTTGATGGCGGTGGTGCCGACAGACTCTCTGCTTGTTAGTGAGGGGGCCGTCTCGCTTGCCGACTTGGCCAACGAGCAGTTTATTCTGCTGGAACGCGGCACCGATGACGAGATTACGCCGCTGTTCCGTCGGGCGGGGCTGACGGTGCGCTCAAAACTGTCGACCTGGGATGACTATGCGATTATGGCCATGGTCGAGGACGGCTTGGGCGTGAGCATCCTTCCGGCGCTCATCTTGCGGCGCTGCCAGTTCAATGTCGCCATTCGTCCGCTCGAGGGACGTCCCCATCGGCAGATTAACGCCATATATCGAACGGCCGACGTTTCGCTTGCCGCCGCTCGTTTTCTCGAATATCTCTAGGCGAGCGCATACCGTTGTCGCTTTGGGATAAATCTCGAGGTGTGGTTCGCTTTATTATTGAAATTGAACTTTTCGAAAGAGCACGGCGCTATACTGCTTGCTAAATTGAACCTTGGTTCAATTCGTGTTCTATAAATTGAACTTTGCCAGCAAGGAGGTTCCTGTGGCCCAAGAGACGTTTAGCGATCGCCTGCGACAGGCTATGTCCGATCGCGACGTTCGCCAGTCGGACGTGATCCGCGCATCGGAGATGCTCGGCAAAAAACTCGGCAAGAGTCAGATGAGCCAATATGTGAGCGGCAAGACGATCCCGCGGCGTGATGTGGCAGAGCTGCTCGCCCGTATTTTGGAGGTCGATGTTACCTGGCTGCTCGCCGGTGACGCCGATCAAGGCGAGACATCATCGCCCCGCAACGTTTCCAAGCCCGAACTCAATCCCTCAGCCCAAATTGCAAGGAGCGTCCCCATGCGTACTTTTTCTAAATCCACCAAACTCGACAACGTCCTCTACGACGTCCGCGGCCCCGTCGTCGATGAAGCCGCCCGTATGGAGGACGAAGGCGAGCGCATCCTCAAGCTCAACATCGGCAACCCTGCGCCCTTTGGTTTTCGCACGCCCGATGAGGTCATTAAGGATATGCGCCAGCAGCTGCCCGACTGCGAAGGCTATTCCAACTCGCGCGGACTGTTCTCCGCGCGCAAGGCGATCATGCAGTACTCGCAGATCAAGGGCCTGCCCAATGTTCAGATGGAGCACATCTACACGGGCAACGGCGTGTCCGAACTCATTCAGCTTTCGATGAACGCACTGCTCGACAATGGCGACGAGATTCTGATCCCCAGCCCCGACTATCCGCTCTGGACGGCGTGCGCAACCCTTGCCGGCGGTCATCCCGTTCACTATCTGTGTGATGAGCAAGCGGATTGGTATCCCGATCTGGAGGATATGGAGTCCAAGATCACGAGCGCGACCAAGGCCCTCGTCATTATCAACCCCAACAACCCCACGGGTTCCGTCTATCCGCGCGAGGTGCTCGAGGGTATCGTCGAGGTTGCACGCAGGCATCAGCTGATGATCTTTGCTGATGAGATCTACGACCGCCTGTGCATGGACGGCTACGAGCACGTCTCGATTGCCTCGCTCGCTCCCGACCTGCCCTGCGTCACCTTTAGCGGCCTTTCCAAGTCGCACATGATTGCGGGCTATCGTATTGGCTGGATGGTGCTTTCGGGCAACCAGCGCTGCATGAGCGACTTTATTATGGGCATCAACATGCTCTCGAACATGCGCCTGTGCTCCAACGTGCCGGCTCAGTCAATCGTCCAGACGGCACTCGGTGGACACCAGTCCGTCAACGACTACATCCGTCCCGGCGGCCGTGTCTACGAGCAGCGCAACTTTGTGTATGAGGCGCTCAACAAGATTGACGGCATCTCGGTGGTCAAGCCGCGTGCGGCGTTCTATATCTTCCCCAAGATGGATGTCAAGAAATTCAACATCACCGATGACGAGCAGTTTGCCCTTGACCTGCTACACGAGAAGAAGATCCTGATCACCCGCGGCGGCGGCTTTAACTGGGCCGAGCCCGACCACTTCCGCATCGTGTACCTGCCGCGCATGGAAGTGCTCAAGGAGTCCCTCGAAGACTTGGCTGACTTCTTCGATCACTATCGCCAGTCGTAGGGGATTAGATATGTGCCGCCGCGAGAACTGAAGCGTCGCAGGATAGGCAAACGACAGCGAGCGAGCCGCATTTGCGCCAAGGTGACGTGAAGCGAAAGGGCGCTGACCTTTTGGTCGCGCCCTTGAAGCTGAACGTCAGATTGGTGTGAATGCGGCTCGCGCAGCGTCAAGCGGTCCGCCGTTCGGTAGAACGGCGGAACTATACAACGATTCCGCAACAGTGGTCGATTTCGTGTTGGATGATCTCGGCGGTGTAGCCCGAGAAGTTCTTGATGCGGTGGACGAAGTTCTCGTCCAAATACTCCACCTTAATGCGACGGTAGCGGGTACAGGGGCGCTCGCCGATCAACGAGAGGCATCCTTCGCTCGTCTGATAGGCATTGACCTGCTCAAGAATTTGAGGGTTGTACATCAGCAGCGCCCTGTTGCCGTCCTTTACGCAGATGATGCGTTTGCGCACGCCGATCATGTTGGCGGCGAGGCCAACGCACTCGTGCTCATGCTCGAGGAGCGTATCCAGGAGGTCCTGCCCGGTCGCGGCATCATCGGGCCCTGCGTCTTCGGAGGGCAGGCGCAAAAAGAACTCGGATTTCATGATGGGCTTAATCATGGCGGGCTCCTCATGTCTCATGCTTTCGTGGACTTTTGATAATAGCGCGGAAGGAAAGCTGTGCGTCTGCGTTACAATCTTTCGACGTTGGACCATGTTGCCAAACTCGTCGCGTGCGGCGTCTGGCGTAAGTCTAGGGCTCATCCTCGCCCTGGACTGTTCCTCTGGGGCGATACGACTGTCGTTCCAAGAGGAAGGAAATGCAAGGGGAGCAAATCTCAGCAACAAGTTAGGGCAACGCCATCGGGCACTTCGGCGTTTCTCATCGTTATGTATATCGCAGCCTTTGTTGCCGCGTTTAACGAGAACATCATTAACGTGGCGCTGCACGGCATTATGGCGGCCTTTTCGGTGAGTGCCACCACGGCGCAGTGGCTTGTTTCGGGCTACATGATCGTGACGTCGATCTTTACGGCCATCATGGCCTTTCTGTCTGGTTGTTTTTCGACGCGTAAGCTGCTGTTTTTCGCATGTGGATGCCTGGTCGCCGGAGAAGTCCTGTGCTTGGTCGCCCCAACGTTTACCGTCTTGCTGCCAAGTCGCATTTTGCAGGCTGCGGGATCGGGCATCTTGTTTCCGCTCATGATGAACGTGGTGCTGTCTTGCGCCCCGCGTGAGAAGCTCGGTCTGTACCTGAGTCTGGGCGGTGCCTGCATTACGCTAGGGCCGGCGTTTGGACCCGTGATCAGCGGTCTTATGTGCACGTTGTTTGGCTGGAGAGCGGTGTTCGTAGTGCCGTTGGTGGGCGGCATTGCGGTCGCTGCGGCGGGCGTAAAGCTTGTTCAGAATGTCGGAGAGCGCTCGAACACCACGCTTGATATTCTGTCGGTTGTTTTGCTCGCTGCCGGCATTACGGCATTTGTGTATTCCGTAGGCGAGTTCTCGACCAATCTGATTTCCGGCATCGGGACGCTTTTCGCCGCCCTTGTGCTGCTCAGCTTGTTTGCGGCCCGTCAGCTCAAGCTCGAGCATCCGGTGCTTAACGTGCGTCCCATGGCGAGCGTTCGTTTTTGGCCTGCGTGCCTGCTTGTGGTGGTGTCGATGATGACAACGTTCTCGATGAGTGTTTTGTTGCCGCTCTATTTTGAGGGCGCATACGGCATGACCGCACTTGTTGCGAGCTTGCTCATTTTGCCGACGATTGCCTGCAATGCCGTGACCTCGATTGTAGGCGGGCGCGTGATGGATGCCCGTGGCGCATGGCCGCTGCTGCCGGTCGGTTTTGCCCTGATTGCCGTGGGACAGACTGCGATCTCGATGACCGCGGCGACCATGAACATCGGCGTTGTCGCGGCACTGACCGTTGTAGTGTATGCCGGCGTCGGTTTGGTGCTGAGCCCCTCGCAAACGGCCGGATTGGAGACGCTACCCGCTGCCGAGCATCCTCACGGAACGGCATTGCTCAACACGTGGAACATGATTGCCGCGTCGTTTGGCCCGTCGCTGTTTATCGACCTGCTTTCGAGTTCTGCAGCGGCTGCCGGTGCCGCCGGCGTCGCGACGGACGTTGCCCAGGCGATTGGATTTGCGGCTGCCGTGCGCGTGGCGGCTGTGATTGCCGTTGTCGGGTTCGCGGTGTCGGTTGTGTACGCTCGCCGCGAGTCGTACATGTCGCATTAATGTGTGCACATAGATTCTGCAGCTAGATTGGATGGCGACACCATAAACTAATTGACGTTTTGCCGAGAGGCATGAATGTTTAAAGCGCAAAGAGTGTGCGACGGGCCCCGCGAATGGGGCGATGATGCCCGAGAGGGCCAAGAAGGAGTCTCATGTCCGAGAACGAAGAGATCATGAACGAGACCGAGAACGAGACCATGGCTGCCGAGGTTGAGGCAGTCGAGACCGTGGAGACCGAAGTTGCCGAGGTTGAGGCTGCTGACGAGGTTTCCGCCGAGGAGGAGGCCGAGGTTGTCGAGGCCGCCGTTGATTACGATGACGAAGAGCTGATGGACAAGATGCAGAAGGCCGCCCGCCTGCTGCGTAGCCGTCGCTTTGCTATTTCCAAGGAGGAGGAGGCCAAGGCCGAGCGTATGGCGAACATCGAGCGCGCCATCAAGCTGCTTGACCTCAAGCCCAAGATGGAGCAGAAGGAGATGTCCGACCTGCTGGGCATGCGCCTTCGTGAGCTCGATGGCCTGATGGCCGAGGCCGAGGCTGCCGATCTGGTCGGCCGCATCGACGACGCCGAGGGCGATATGCGCAAGATCGTCGTCTTCGCTGCCGAGGATGCCGCCGAGGGCCTGGTCGAGCTTGCCAACAAGAAGGAGAAGCTCCTGCCCGAGCTTTCTTACGAGGAGGCCACCGAGTTGATGGCCGCTCTCGATAAGGTTATCGCTCCGCTCGTCGCCATGGGCCTGGACGAGGACCGCGGTCCTCGCGGTGGCCGTGACGATCGCGGTGGCCGTGGCGGCGACCGTGGTGGCCGCGGTGGCTTTGGCGATCGCGGTGGCCGCGGCGGTGACCGTGGCGGTCGCGGTGGCGATCGTGGCGGCCGTGGCGGCTTTGGTGACCGTGGCGGCGACCGTGGCGGTCGCGGCGGCTTTGGCGGCAACCGTGGTGGCTATGGCGACCGCGGTGGCAACCGTGGCGGCTTCGGCGGCAACCGTGGTAACGACCGCGGCGGTCGCGGCGGCGATCGCGGCGGCCGCAACGGTGGCGGCTTCCGCGGCAACCGTTTCTAATTAGTTACGCGGTTCTACGAACCGCGTAACCAGTTGACGCTGCAAACGCCCCTAAGCGGCAATCTGACGTTCAATTTCAAGGGCGCGACCAGAAGGTCAGCGCCCTTTCATTTCACGTCACCTTGCTCGCTTAGGGGCGTTTTCGCTGACTTATGCTCAACCTGCGGCGTTGTCTTGCTCCGGGGGTGGCAGTTGGGGACGTTCCTTTTCTGCCGGTAGTTTGGGACACTCCTTGTCAGGTAGTCATTGGGGACGTTCTTGTTTGACTAGTCGTTTAAGAACGTCCCCAACGACTACATAGGATGAGAGTGGATAATCTCCCGGTTTGAGCCTGCATTCAAGCTCAAAGTGGGAGATTATCCACTCTCATTTGTTGTATGTCCGAAAATCCACGCTCGTTTAAATTCTGCCTACATTTGCAGGAACAGTTCGTGGAGGTGGGTGTCTTCGTCGAGCTCGGGGTGGAAGGTGACGCCGAGCTGGTTGCCCTGGCGGGCGGCGACGATGCGGCCATCGACGTTAGCCAAAGTCTGGGCATTGCCGTGCACTTCGACGATGCGGGGCGCACGGATAAACGTCAGCGGCGCTTCGCCGTCGATGCCGGCTACTTGCCCCTTGGTTCGAAAGCTGCCGAGCTGCCTGCCGTAGGCATTGCGCTCGACAAGTACATCCATGGTTGCCAAACGCGGCGTGCCTTTATCGTCATGGGCGGCAAGGTCGTGAGCCAGTAGAATCAAGCCGGCGCAGGTGCCCAGGACGGGCATGCCTTCAGCGATACGGGCGCGAAGCTCCTCGAGCATGCCCAGCTCATCAAGCAGCTTCCCTTGAACGGTGGACTCGCCGCCGGGAAGTACCAGACGGTCAAAGTCCTGCATCAAATCAGCCGCCTGCCTCAGCTCAATACAACGTGCGCCCAGCTCGGATAGTCTTGTCTCGTGCTCGGCAAAAGCGCCTTGGACGGCCAGCACGGCGACCGTCTGGCCTGCATAATCGCTCATGTGCGATCCTTTCTGCTGGACTAGCGTCCGCGCTCCTCCATGATGATCTCGATCTCGTCAGCGTTGATACCGACCATGGCCTCGCCCAGGTCCTCAGAAAGCTCGGCAATGAGCTTGGCGTCGGTGAAGTTTGCCACAGCCTTAACGATGGCGGCGGCGCGTTTGGCGGGGTTGCCGCTCTTAAAGATGCCCGAGCCGACAAAGACGCCCTCGGCACCCAGCTGCATCATCAGCGCGGCGTCCGCGGGGGTTGCTACACCGCCGGCGGCAAAGTTCACCACGGGATGCTTGCCCGTGGCATGGACCTCGCGCACAAGCTCGACTGGAACTTGCAGTTGCTTAGCTGCCTCAAAGAGCTCGTCATCGCGCAGAGCAGCAACGTCGCGGATTTGCTTTTGAATCTTGCGCATGTGGCGCACGGCTTGGACGACGTCGCCCGTGCCCGGCTCGCCCTTGGTGCGAATCATTGTGGCGCCCTCGGCAACACGGCGCAACGCTTCGCCCAGATCGCGGGCACCGCAGACAAACGGGACGTCAAACTGGGTCTTATCGATGTGGTAGACATCGTCGGCGGGGGAGAGAACCTCGGACTCATCGATGTAGTCGATCTCGATGGCCTGAAGGACCTGCGCCTCGACGATGTGACCGATGCGGCACTTGGCCATGACGGGGATGGAGACGGCCTCTTGAATGCCCTTGATCATCTTGGGGTCACTCATGCGCGACACGCCGCCGGCGGCGCGGATGTCGGCCGGGATGCGCTCGAGAGCCATGACGGCGCAGGCGCCTGCCTCCTCGGCGATACGTGCCTGCTCGGGCGTGGTGACGTCCATGATGACGCCGCCCTTGAGCATCTGCGCGAGCTCGCGATTGAGTTTGACGCGATCGGCCTTGCTGGTCTGTTCTGCCATTGTTGCTCCCTTGGTTGGCATGTGCATTGCTTGACGGAACATCCTATCGGGGAGCTGGGTATGGCGAAATACTCAGTTTTCGAGATAATAACAAGACCAGACTAATACCAGATTGAATGATTCGATAAGGTCAGGTGATAGGCTCGTGCTTGACTACAATTTGGAAAAACGCGGCGAAGCATCGCTCTATGAGTATGTTTACCAGCAAATTCGAGATGATATCGTAGCTGGACGCATTGCGGCGGGGGAACATCTGCCGTCTAAGCGAGCCTTTGCCAGTCATCTGGGAATTAGTGTCATTACCATCGAAAATGCATATAGCCAGTTGCTTGCCGAGGGCTATATTTGCTCAAAGCCGCGCCGTGGTTACTACGCGTGCGAGCTTCCCGATGCACCGGTTTTGGCTTCGGCTGCGGAGGGCATCGACCGAGATGCCGTCTCTGCGGGCCCCAGTGCGCGTGATGTCAACGGACAGGTCGAGCGATTCGATGCGCTTTCTCCTTCCGCTTTGGAGGCGGCGCGGCTTTGGCAAAGCGCGCTGCGGGCGACGCTGGCATCTGAAGATGAACGCGAAATCTTTTCGACTGCGCCGGCACAGGGCACCGCTCGGCTACGACGCGCAATCGCTCGCCATCTGCGCGGGACACGGGGCATGAATGTTAATCCCGACAACATCGTCATCGGTGCGGGCGCCCAGCTGCTCGATACCATGTTGGTTCAGTTGCTTGGAGCCGACAAGGTGTATGCCGTTGAAGATCCGGGCTATTTGCGCCTGACGCGCATCTATCAGGCTATGGGCTGCGAAGTTCGACATATCCCGTTGGATGATGAGGGCGTGGACTTGAGCGTTCTGCAGAAAGCCGGGGCCGATGTCCTTCACCTGATGCCGTCCCATCAGTATCCGACCGGCCTTGTGACGAGCATTGCGCGTCGCTATGCGCTGCTGAGCTGGGCCGCCGAGCGACCAGGTCGGTATCTCATCGAAGATGACTTTGATTGTGAGTTTCGCCTTGCCGGCAAGCCGATTCCCGCGCTCGCGTCGATCGATGCCGCCCAGTCGGTTATCTACACCAACACGTTTTCGAAGAGCCTGTCATCGGCGTTGCGTCTAGCGTACATGGTGTTGCCCGATGAGCTAATGGAGCGGTTTAGGCACAACCTTGGTTTTTACGCCTCGTCGGTGAGCTCTGTTGACCAGGTCGCTTTGGCTCGTTTGCTGGAATCGGGTGATTACGAGCGACATGTGAACCGCGTACGCGTTCGTGCTCGCGAGGCGCGTGATGGCCTGGCGACGCTTGTACGGAAAACGTTTCCGGCAGGGGAAGTCTCGATCGAGCATGCAGACGCGGGCCTTTACTGTATCGTGGTTGCGGAGCGTGGAATGGGCGGAAGCACTTTTGCACGGGCCCTCACGCGCTCGAGCATCCCTTTTATCGATATCGGTGACTGTTTTTGGTGTGCCGATGGCGCATCTGTCCCTGAAAACTCAACTCAAATTCTTGTTCAGTATGACGATCTGAGTCCAAAAGTACTAACTACCTTGGAATTGCAGCTAATGGGGGGCGCTCTGCAACCTAAGTGAGTAGACTTGTAGCACTTTGGCGACCAGGCAGTTTTGTAACAAGCTATCTACCTGCGGTTTTGAAAAGCAGGATGACCGGCCTGATCGGGATGTTCAAAAAAGTCTACTCACTTGCCGCGCAAAGCTCCTGCATGAGAAAAAATGGGGTTTTCAACAGGGCTTCGTCCAGCTCTTGGCAAGCTTTTGGCCAGTTGGGGAGGGCTGTTGAAAACTCGGCAGTCCGTTCGGCGCCATTTTTGGTGCGTTCGCGCCAATGCGTGACTGACTGGGTTGAAATTCGTGTTTTCCTGTGCCTATGAAGGATCTACTTTGTGACATATCAGCTTTTAGGTACTGGCGTTTGCCTCCTCAAGTCCGCGCTTTGTGTCCGCCGCTTCCACGACCGGAAGAAGACCGGCAGCGATATGATCTCGCCCGCAACCCGACGGCTGCGGTCGCGCTCGGTTTTCCGTTGTATACATTGGTTCGGTCGAGAAACAAACGGACTTGTCCTGCCAGCATTAGGCAGCGGCTGTTTCTTGGTGAGCTTCCCGGGGAATCCGTGCTGGAAACGGAGCATGGGGTTTTGATTACGTCTCCTCTACTGACGGCATTCATCATGTTGCGGCATCTGACGGATCTTCAGCTTCTTTTGGTATTGGCGGAGATGTGTGGCTTGTTTGCGGTGTGTGCCCTGCCGGCGGCACTTGAGGCGGAGCTTTCGCGTGCAATTGATTCGGGCGCGATTTCGACAACGTTCGGTTGGGTGCGCTGCCCGTCCGAGGACGGCGCCGCTTCAAATTTATGGCGTCGAGACGCTTTGGTTTTGGGCGGAGACCTTGACCGTTTTTTTTCAGATGTTTGCGGGATGCGTTACGGCAATAGATTTATAGCGGTATCGCAACTCGTTCCATTGGGCGCCGCGTCGCCTTTTGAGGTCGAGGCGTATTTGCTACTTGCACTGCCGCGATCCCTGGGAGGCGAAGGTTTTTGCGGCATAGAGCTTAATGTTGAAGTGATGCTAAGCACAAGTGCTCGAGCGATTGTGGGAAAGTCCCGTGTATATATCGACCTACTTTTGTCTTCGCCGGACGGCAGGCGACAGGTGGCCATTGAATGTCAGGGAAAGGCCTCACACGGACGCGCAGGAGATGGCTTGCGTGACGCTGACCGCATGACGGCCCTTCAGGCCATGGGCTACGATGTGCTTCTCCTGACACACAGACAGATATCCGATGGGGATAGATTCCGCGCGATCGTTAAGGCCGTATGCAGGATGCTCGATGCTGAATATCGTGATAAAAGCTCAGATGAGCAAAGGGCTGAGACATTACTCCGGTCTGAACTATTCGTTGACTGGACAAAATTGGGAGTAATCGACGGAAAGATGCCCGTTAGACGCAAAACAGCTCGATCGTGGACGGCTGCGGTTCTAAGTGAGTAGGCTTTTGACACTTTGGCGACCAGGCCGTTTTGAAACAAGTCATTTACCTGCGACTTCATAAAGCAATACGGATGGTCTGCTCGGCAAGTTTCGAAAAGTCTACTCACTTAGTTTTTGACGAGAGACCGATGCCGAAGATAGCTCTATTTCAGGGCGTTAACGAGTCCTCGAGACACAAAAAGGCCCGAACCAATACGGTCCGGGCCTCATCGAGCTAGAGGTTATGTCTCAAGCGGTTGGCTTAGCCAAAGTAGCGCTTCAGCAGGCCGGCGAAAGCCTTGCCGTGGCGGGCCTCGTCGCGAGCCATCTCGTGCACGGTGTCATGGATGGCATCGAGGCCGGCGGCCTTGGCGCGCTTAGCGAGATCGGTCTTGCCAGCGGTGGCGCCGTTCTCGGCCTCAACGCGCATCTCGAGGTTCTTCTTGGTGGAGTCGGTCACGACCTCGCCCAGAAGCTCAGCGAACTTGGCGGCGTGCTCGGCCTCCTCGTGGGCAGCCTTCTCCCAGTACAGGCCGATCTCGGGATAGCCCTCGCGATGAGCGACGCGAGCCATGGCCAAGTACATACCGACCTCGGAGCACTCGCCCTCAAAGTTGGCGCGCAGGTCGGCAACGATGTCCTCGGAGACGCCCTCCATCTTGGCGACGCCCACGACGTGCTCGGCAGCCCACTCGAGCTGGCCCTCCTCCTGCTTCAGGAAACGAGAACCGGGAACGCCGCACTGGGGGCACTTGAAGTCCTCGGGCAGCTGGTCGCCGTCGAACTCTTCCACATAACCGCAAACGGGGCAAACAAACTTCATGATTCGATCCTTTCGATCGATGGCGATTGTGCGCTCGTCCGGTCCCGTAAGGGCCCTCTCCGGACGTGCGTCTTGACGAGTTCTATTATCCATAAATGCGACCGAATGTGAAGCCTATTAGGAATGATTTTTAATAAAATAATTTTGGGCATGTGAAGATGTTGATTGATTAACGATTGCCAGGCCGCTCGAGACCTCCGCTGAGTACAATCGGTCGAGCAAATGTTGACCTATCAACAAATGAAGGAGTTTCCTTTATGCATCTAGCCCGTCGTGCCTGGTGCCGAACATATCAGACGGTTTTTCGCATCGCATTGCCGATCCTGCCCTATACCGAGCCGCGCATTTTGGAGCATGCCGAGGACGTGCCCGCGGTGCTTCAAAAGCGCTCGATACAGCGGGTTCTTATCGTGACGGATCCCGGTATTGCCCGTCTGGGGCTCACGGCGCCGCTCGAGACGGCGCTCGCGTCCAAGGGAATTGGCGTTACGGTCTATGCCGAAACGCGTGCGAACCCCACGGTCTCAAACGTGGAGGAAGCGGCGTCCCTGTATCGCGAGAGCGCCTGTCAGGCCATTATCGGCTTTGGCGGCGGCTCGGCCATGGACTGTGCCAAGGGCGTGGGCGCACGCATCGCACAGCCAAACAAGCCCATCAACAAGATGCGCGGCCTGTTGCGCGTCCACCGTCTCCTGCCGCTGCTCATCGCCGTTCCCACCACGGCAGGTACGGGTAGCGAGGTCACGCTCGCAGCGGTCATTACCGATGACGAGACGCACTACAAGTACCCCATTAACGACTTTGTGCTGATCCCGCGCTTTGCGGTACACGACCCCGAGTTTACACGTGGCCTGCCCGCCTCCATTACGGGGCAGACGGGCATGGATGCTCTGACGCATGCCGTCGAGGCCTTTATCGGGCGCAGCACCACGCCCTACACGCGCAAGATGGCGCGTCAGGCGGTGCAGCTCATCCGCGACAATTTGCTCGAGGCCTATGAGCATGGCGACGACATGCGCGCTCGTCGCAATATGCTTTCGGCGGCGTATAAAGCGGGTGTTGCATTTACCCGCTCCTATGTCGGATATGTGCATGCCATCGCGCATAGTCTGGGCGGCCGATACGGAATTCCGCACGGCTTGGCCAACGCCATCATCCTGCCGCACATGCTTCGCGCTTATGGTGACGCCGCCGCCCCCACGCTTGCCGATCTTGCTCGCATGGCCGGTATCGCGCCGGCTAACGCGCAGGACAGTCTTGCGGCCGAGGCCTTTATCGATTGGGTCGACCGCATGAATGCCGCCTTGGGCATTCCCAAATATGTGACGGGCATTCGCCGCTCCGATATTCCGCAAATGGCGGCCCATGCCGATGCCGAGGCCAATCCGCTATACCCCGTTCCACTTTTGATGGACCGTTTGGAGCTCGAGCGTATGTACGAGGTCGTCGCGGGTGGTATGTTTGAGGATGAGAACTAGGAGGGCCCATGAACACCGAGGAAATCGCGCGCATTGTCGGCGAACAGCGCGCCTACTTTAAGACGCGCGCCACGTTTGATGTCGATGCTCGACGTCGCGCCCTCGTGCGCCTGCGCGAGGCGGTGCGAGCACACGAGACCGATATTGCCCATGCGCTCAAGACCGATTTGGGAAAGTCGCATGACGAGGCCTATATGTGTGAGATCGGCACCTCGCTTTCCGAGATTCGTCATCAGATTGCGCATGTGGCTCGATGGAGCCGTCCGCGCCTGCGCTCCTGCGACCTCGCCAATGCTATTAGCGTGTGCAAGACGCAAGCCGTGCCCTATGGCGTCACGCTCGTCATGGCTCCATGGAACTATCCGTTTTTGTTGACGCTCGAGCCGCTCGCCGGCGCGCTCGCTGCGGGTAACACCGTGGTCATCAAGCCGAGTGCCTATGCGCCGGCTTCGAGCGCGGTGCTCAAGCAAATCTGCGAAGAGACGTTTGATCCGCGCCTGGTGACGGTTATCGAGGGCGGGCGCGCCGAGAACGAAGCGCTGCTCGATGAGTGCTGGGACAAGATCTTCTTTACCGGCAGCGTTCCGGTCGGCAAACTCGTCATGGAGCGGGCAAGTAAAAACCTGACGCCCGTGACGCTTGAGCTGGGCGGAAAGAGTCCCGGCATTGTGGATGCGACGGCAAACTTGAAGGTCGCGGCACGGCGCATCGCCTTTGGTAAATGGCTCAACGTGGGCCAGACCTGTGTAGCGCCCGATTATCTGCTGGTCGACGTGCACGTGCACGATGAGTTGTTGGGCCTCATCAAGGAGGAGGTCCGCCGCATGTTTGGCGAGCATCCGCTCGACAACGAGGATTACGGCCACATCGTCAACGCCAAGCATTTTGCGCGCGTGCGCGGGCTGATCGATCCCGACAAGGTTGTGCTGGGAGGCACGGCGCGCGAGTCGTCGCTCAAGATTGAGCCGACGATCCTAGACGGCGTGTCCCCCGATGACGCCGTGATGCAGGAAGAAATCTTCGGTCCCATCTTGCCGGTGCTGACGTTTGAGAGCTTAGACGAGGCCGAGACGTTTATTACGGATCGTCCGACACCGCTGGCCTTATATATCTTTAGCCAGGACCGCGCAGTTCAGGAGCGCTTTGTGCGCCATGTGCCCTTTGGCGGCGGCTGCGTCAACGACACGATCATGCATCTGGCTACGAGCCATATGGGCTTTGGCGGCATGGGCGCGAGCGGTATGGGGCAGTACCATGGACGCGAGAGCTTCGATACGTTTAGCCACAAGAAGAGCATCGTGAACAAGGCAACGTGGTTGGACGTGCCATTCCGCTATGCTCCTTACGCAAGCTGGAAGCACAAGTTCGTGCGCATGTTTGTGCATTAGAATCAGATAAGGATGAATTTATGTCCGCACGGGCCCGTAGACTTCTCGATAAGGTCAAACGCTGGTTTATCCGGCCGTTAGAGGAGTTGCCATGTACGAGCCTTCACGTGTTCTTCTGTCGTTTCATATCGCAGGATTTCAATATGCCGACGGTGCTTTGGTCCTAGGCGATCTTAAAGCGGGCGATAAACTGACGCTGTGTGCCGAGCACGATAATCCCCATGATCCCGAGGCGGTTGCGATCTATTACGGCAACACCAAGCTTGGCTATGTTCCGGGAAACGAGGTCGGCCCGCTGTCCTTGATGATGTATTACGGCCACGAGGATGTGTTTGAGGCCCGCGTACAACAGGTTGCCCCCGAGCGCAGCCCGTGGCATCAGATGCGCGTTGGCCTCTATGTGGTGGATGCTCGCTAGTCGGCAATGGAGGCTGCCATGTTTGTTGACGATGATCTGTTCGATCTGACGGATGACCCGTTTGAGTGGGATATGCTACTTGATGACGATGAGTTGGAGCAGGACCGCAAAAAGCAAAAGGATAAGAACACCCCGGGAAAAGATTCGAATAAAAAGGACAAGCGCCGCCGCGGACTGTTCGGCGGGCTCTTTGGATAACCGCCGCATCGCTACGTCTGTATACTTAGCACGAGTTGAACGCGTTGCGAAATGAGGGCATAGACGATGATGTGGTTTACCGCCGACCTGCACCTGGGCGATACGAATATCTTGCACGACATGGATCGGCCGTTTGATTCGGTCGAGGAGATGAACCGCAAGGTCATCGATGCCATCAATGAGTGCGTGGCTGTGGACGACCGCCTCTATATCTTGGGAGACTTTACCTACCGTTTGCCCCTGGCAGAGGCGGTGCGCCTGCGCGAGCGTATCGAATGCAAGAATGTGACGCTCATCCGTGGTAACCATGACGGCGACTGGGAAGATCCCGACGTACCGCAGATTTGGGAAGACGTGCGCGATTACCTGGAGATTGCTCCCGGCTATGCCAAGGGGCATCGTCTGGTTATGAGCCACTACCCCATGCTCAGCTGGAATGGTAAGGCGCGTGGCGCCATCATGCTACACGGGCATATCCACAGCAGAGGAGACCGCACCAACGCTCGCAACCGCGATCGCGAGCGCCCCATTTACCGCTACGATGTGGGCCTCGACGCCAACAACTACAAGCCCGTAAGCCGAGACCAGATCCTGAATTTCTTTGGACTGTAGCTCGCAAACCGCCACGAAGGGGACAGGCACCTTTGTGGTGGTTCTGGCGCCGTACTCATTCTGGTAGCGGCGACTTATTTGTCCGCGCGGCGCGGTAGAGTGAAGGCGGTTGAAGTTTGCGTCCATCGAGGAGCTGCTATGAACGAGATTAAGTGCCCGCATTGCGGCGAAGTTTTTAAGGTCGATGCGTCCGGCTATGCGGATATCGTCAAACAAGTGCGCAATGCCGAGTTTTCGCGCGATCTGGATGAGCGTGTGAGGACAGTCCAGCGCGAGGGCGAGCAGGCGCTGGAGCTTGAGCGCTCGCGTTCGACGGCTGCCTTGCAAGAGGCAGAGTCTCAGCGCAACGCTCAGCTTGCCGAGCAGAAGAACACTGCGGAGCAGAAGCTGGCACAAGAGGTTGCCAAGCGCGACGCTGAGCTTGCCGAGCTGCGCGCCAAGCTCGAAGGCGCTGCCGCAGAGCGCGAGAGTGCAAGTCAGCGCGCGGCGGTTGAGGCCCGCGCCGATGCTCAAAAGGAGAATGCCGAGCTTCAGCGCGAGATCGACAATTTGCGTGCGCAGCTGGAGCGCAAAGATGACGAAGCCAAGCTCGTCGAGTCGGCGACGCGCAATGCCGCTCAAAACGATTTAGCTGCACGTGATGCTCAGATTGCTGAGCTGCAGGCCAGACTTGCCGCGGCGGACAAGGCCCAGGAGATGGCGCTTGCCGCCGCTGCGGCCGAGTCGCAGCGTGAGCTCGATGCCGCTCGCAGCGAGGCCGAGCGCGCGCTTGCTGACTATCGCGTGAAGGTGCAAGAGAAGTTTTCTGCCGCAAAGGCACAGTCCGAGCAAGAGGCCGAGGGTCTGCGTGCCCAGTTGCGCGAGCAGGAACTGATGGCAAAAATGAACCTGTCAGAGGCGGTCGCCGCGGCGGAGCGAGAGCGCGATGAGGCACGTGCCAAGCTGACGAGCGAGTTGGCGGTGCGCGATTCTCGTGAGGAGCAAGCCAAGGCGGCACACGAGCTCGAGCTTGCGCAGGCCAAGCGCGCGAGCGATGACCTGATTCGCTACAAGGATGAAGAGATTGAGCGCCTTAAGGACATGAAGGTCCGCCTGTCCACCAAGATGGTGGGCGAGTCGCTCGAGCAGCACTGCGAGACCGAGTTCAACCGTCTGCGCATGACGGCGTTTCCCAACGCGTACTTCGAGAAAGATAACGATGCGTCCGAGGGTACCAAGGGCGACTTTATCTTCCGCGAGTGCGACG
The DNA here is from genome assembly GCF_003472325.1 of Collinsella sp. AM12-1. Classification (NCBI taxonomy): domain Bacteria; kingdom Bacillati; phylum Actinomycetota; class Coriobacteriia; order Coriobacteriales; family Coriobacteriaceae; genus Collinsella; species Collinsella sp. AM12-1. The sequence goes on along the minus strand of NZ_QRLS01000003.1, from coordinate 64,233 downwards.
CGAGCGGTAACGAGGTCATTTCGATTATGTTCGAGATGAAAAACGAGAACGACGAGACCACGACCAAGCATAAAAACGAGGACTTCTTTAAGAAACTCGACCACGATCGCCGCCAAAAAGGCTGTGAGTACGCGGTGCTCTGCACGCTACTCGAGCCCGAGAGCGAGCTCTATAACGCAGGGATAGTCGACGTGAGCTATCGCTACGAGAAGATGTACGTGATTCGCCCACAGTTTTTCATTCCCATGATTACGCTTCTTCGCAACGCCGCCATGGGTTCGCTGCGCTATAAGCAGGAGCTAGCGGAGTACAAACAGCAGAATATCGACGTTACGAACTTCGAAGCCAAGATGGAAAAGTTCAAGAATGATTTCGGCCGCAACTACGAGATTGCGAGTCGCAAGTTCCAAACAGCAATCGATGAGATCGACAAGACGATTAGCCATCTGCAGAAAACCAAGGAGGCGTTGCTGTCCTCCGAGAACAACCTGCGCCTAGCCAACAAGAAAGCCGACGATCTTACCATTCGCAAGCTCACGTGGGGCAACAAGACCATGAAGGCGGCGTTTGACGAGGCGCGCGGGGCTGCGTCAGAGACAAACGATGAGCCAGCCGAGGCGGATTCGTATGAGATCGAGGATGCCGAGTAAGGTATAGCGGATAGTGCAAAAGCGGGGCCGCTGGCGAAATTGCCAACGGCCCCGTTTCGTTTCGGTATGTTCGGCTAGTCCTCGAGCAGGTCCTCGATAAAGCCGACACGGTAGTTTTTGAAAATGACCTCGCCACCGTCTTGCGTGGCGTCTAGATCGACATCGCCCATAATGCCAAAGTCGTGGTCGCCATCCTCGTCGGCAAAAATCTGGTGCACGTGCCATACGTGCGCGGTCTTCTCGTCGGACTCGTCGATGGAAAACATCGCGGCGCTGCGGGCATCTCCGTCGGTGAGGATTTCCTCGTGCTGCTCGTGGTAAGCGTCGAGTGCTTTTTGCCAGCGGATCTCGCTCATGCCCCAGTCGTCGTCGAGCTCGCCCAGGTCGCGAACGTGCTCGCGGGCGGCAAGGGTCACGCGACGGAAGAGCGCGTTGCGCACCAACAGCGTGCAGCCGCGACGGTCCGCCACGACCTCGTCGATGCCCTGCGGCGGCGCAGCATCGAGTGCAGCGGGGTTGCCGGCGTTCTCCCACTCGTCCACCAGGCTCGAGTCGACCGAGCGCACCACAAAGCCGAGCCACGAAATGATGTCACGCAGGCGCTCGTCGCGCTTCTCGATGGGTACGGTGCGGTCGAGAGAACGGTAAGCCTCTGCCAGGTAGCGCAGCAAAATGCCCTCGGAGCGGGCGATGCCGAGCTTTTGAATGTAGCCCTTAAAATCGCTCGCGCTTTCCAGCATATCGCGCAGGACGCTCTTGGGAGAGAGCTGGTAGTCGTTTGCCCAGGGTACTTCCTGGCAGTACTTGTCAAAAGCGGCGTCGAGCAAGTCCTCGAGCGGCTTTTCGTAGGTGACGTCCTGGATGCGCTCCAGGCGTTCCTCATATTCGACGCCGTCAGCCTTCATTTCTGCCATCGCGCGGTCGCGCGCGGCGCGCTCCTGTGCGCGCAATATCTGCTTGGGATCCTCGAGCGTTGACTCGACCATCGAGATCAGATCCATGGTATAGGTCTCACTCTCGGGGTCGAGCAGCTCCAGCGCGGCAAGCAAAAACGGCGAGAGCGGCTGGTCGAGCGCAAAGTCCTCGGGCAGGTCGACCGTCAGCGCGTAGTCGATGTCCGGCGCGGCATCAGCCGGAGCGTCGGGTGCGGGCGGTACCTCGGTGCGCACGACGACGCCGGAGTCGATGAGCGTGGCGAAGATTTCGTCGGCGCGAACCTCGAGCTTGGCCTTTTCTTCGGGGGTCTGCAGGCTTGTCTCGATGAGGTCGTGCACGCGGGCGCGAGCGTCACCGCCCTGCTCGACCACGCTAATCACCATGGAGTGTGTGATGCGAAGGCGCGGCTTGAGCGTCTCGGGCTGCGTCTCGATCAGGCGCTCAAAGGTCTGCTTGTTCCAGGTGACAAAGCCCTCGGGGGCCTTCTTCTTTTTAATCTTGCGGAGCTTTTTGGGATCGTCGCCCGCCTTGGCCATAAGCTTGGCATTCTCGATCTCGTGCTCGGGTGCCTCGGCGATCACCATGCCCTCGGTATCGAAGCCCGAGCGACCGGCGCGACCAGCGATCTGATGAAACTCACGGGCGCGCAGGCGACGCATCTTGTAGCCGTCGAACTTGGTGAGCGCGGTGAGCACCACGGTATGGATGGGTACGTTGATGCCGACGCCGAGCGTATCGGTACCGCAGATGACGGGCAGCAGGCCCTGCTGCGCCAAGCGCTCGACCAGCAGGCGATAGCGCGGCAACATGCCAGCATGGTGCACGCCGACGCCGCAGCCGAGCAAACGCTTGAGGATCTTGCCGAAGGCCGTCGAGAAGCTCGTGCCTTTGGCGGCTTCCTTAATAGCCTCGCGCTGCTCCTTGCTGGCGATGCCAAAATTGGCGAGGGATTGCGCCGTCGCAAGTGCGGCGTCCTGGCTAAAGTGCACGATGTAGAGCGGGGCCTCGCCACGGCGCATGGCGAGCTCGACGGTGCCCTCAAGCGAGGTCGTCACGTAGTCGTAGCTCAGCGGCACGGGGCGTGGGGCATCGACGACCAAGTCGCAGGTAGCGCCGGTGTGTTCCTCGAGTGAGGTGGCGATGGCAGTGACATCGCCGAGCGTGGCACTCATGAGCATAAACTGCGTATGGGGCAGGGTGAGCAGCGGCACCTGCCAGGCCCAGCCGCGGTCGGGGTCGGCAAAGTAGTGGAACTCGTCCATGGCCACGCAGCCCACGTCGGCGTCCTCGCCCTCGCGGAGCGCATCGTTGGCAAGGATTTCGGCCGTGCAGCAGATGACGGGTGCCTTGGTGTTGATATGCGTGTCGCCGGTGATCATGCCGACGTTATCGCGGCCGAGCACCTGTACCAGATCGAAGAACTTTTCGCTGACCAGAGCCTTGATAGGAGCCGTATAGTAGCAGCGCTTGCCCTGTGCCATGCCCATAAAGAGCATGCCCAGCGCAACAAGTGACTTACCCGAGCCGGTCGGCGTGCCTAAGATGACGTGATCGCCGGCGGCCAGGTCCATGAGGGCCTCTTCTTGGTGATCCCACAGCTCGATGCCGCGGTCGCTCGTCCATTCAAAGAAGCGTTCGAAGGCTTGATCGGGCGTGAGCCATGGTTCGGGCTCGCTGCCGTCCTCGGGCTCCCACCAGGTGGGGGAGAGCGCACCGAGTGAGCCGAATTCGGCTTCGGTTCCCGTGCCGCCCGAGAATGAACTGGCGGCTCCGGCGCCGGAGACGGTGCTGGCGGCGATATCTGTCGTGGTCTGTGCCATGTGTTTGCTTTCTCTCGCGATTGTCCGCCAACTATTATGGCGTAGCGGCGGCGCGGGGTGCCAGCGCGAAAGAAAATGCAGGAAATGGGCGTCCTGCTCAGCCGTTTGGTGCGGCCGCGAGCTAAGTGAGTAGACTTTTTGCGATTTCGCCAGCACATGGCTTTTGCGTAAGGGATTTACCTGCGGTTTTACTTGTTCCTATGCGGGTTGTGCTTGGCTATTGCTAAAAAGTCTACTCACTTAGGCTTGAGGGTCGTTCGTCGGTGCCTATTTGCGCTTGCTCGCTGGCGACGTGACTGTCAAAAGCCCCTATGACTCCTGCGGAAGGCGCTTTTTGCCTTTGCGGGTGCGGTTTCTAAAGTTCTCGACGGCCTCTTCCATGCCCAGAGGTACATAGGTGAGCTCATCGAGGTTTTCGGGCAGGTAGCAGGCAAGGCTTTGCTCCTGCGCGCGGCCCGCCGCGAGCTGTTCATTGCTGGGCTGCGCGCCGGGTGTGGCGCAAATGCCATAGACGACGGCACCCATCTCGCGCGTGCGGCATTCGTACTCGGTCTCGGGATGCTCGGGATGGTCGCGGCGGACGTCGTCGCTTACCCAAAGCGTGTCGTAGCCGGCCGCGGCAAACTGCCCCAGGGCGTAGTCGCGCAATGGCTTACTGTCGGTTCGCAGTGTGACGGTGGCGCCGGCTGAAAAGAGCGGGCGGTAGAGCATCAGATGGTCGACATGGACGAGTCGTTTTTTGGCGTACTTGGCCTTGGGCTGCGGCGTGGGAAAGTTGATGGTTATGGCGTCGAGCTCGCCTGCGGCAAACAGCTGCGGCAACGTTGCGGCGCCTCGGGGCAGGACGAGTGCGTTGGATAGCTCCTGCTCGCAGATTTTCTGTGCGGCATAGGCGATGCAGATGGGCTCCTGGTCCATACCGATAAAGAGGGTGTTTGGCTCGTGCGCCGCACGCTCTACAAGGTACGTTCCCTTGCCACAGCCAAGATCCAGGTGAAGGTGTTCGAAGGGCTTGCTGCCAACTGGCGCGCAAGCCTCGCGCCAATCTCCGGCATAGGCCTCGGGGTTCGTCTCGATTGCATCGGCGTAGCGCCCCAGGCGCTCTTCGAGCACAAAGTTCTTAGGCGTGCGAACGTGGACGGCTCCCATGAGGCTCCTTGGTCATACGTATGGAACACATTGCAGGCGCGTTCCGTCAATGGGTTGAAAAAGGGTGGGCATGGTTTGCCCGAAAGATGCGGTGCGGCTCAGCGACGAGTCGCTGACGCCTATAGACGCTTGAGAATCACGTAACGGTTGAGATCGCCGCTGCGACCGTCGGCATGGAAGCGCTCAAGCTCGCGCACGGGGACCTCGCCGCTCTTGTAGAACGTACGGACGCCGCGCACCAGGTCGGTGATCTGCTGATCGTCAAAGTGATGGCAATAGCGGTAGGCGTGGCGGTCGTTTTGCCAGCCAATGAGGTGGTCACCGGCTTCAAACTGCGCGGAATCGTAACCCTCAAACGGCGGGGTGAGCTCGGCGCGGGCCTCGGCACGAACGGCCTTGCGCGCCATGCGCCCGTCGTTCATAAACTCCCAAAAGCTGATGGCGATGATGCCGCTTGGGCGCGTCTGGCGCACCAGGGCGTCGAGCACGCGTACGCGGTACTCGCACGACGGCACGTGGTGCATAAATCCAAAGCAGACCGAGATGTCGGCGAGCGGGGCGTTGAAAAGCACGTCGGGTGTCTTGGCGGGGTTGAGCTTCATGAGGGCGTCGAGCACATCGAGTTCCTGGAAGTGCAGGTTGGGAATGCGCAGGGCGTGACCGTGCGCATCGATAGCCAAATCCTGACACGAGTCAACACCATAGAACTCAAACGGGCAACTGGCGTCTGCCGAGGGGTTTGTGCCGTCGACGCCCTTGGCGGCAAGTGCGCCGCCGGCGGCAAAGTTCTCGAATCGCATATTGCCGCAGGCGAGATCGAAGACGCGGACGGGATGCTCGATCGTGGCGACGTCGAGCTGCTCGAGCGCTATGTCCATGGTGCGTACCCAGCCGGGCCACGGTGCCTGGCGCGTATCGGAGAAGGAGGCGGAGTGCTCGCGATAGAACGTATTGTTGAGCTGAATGAGCGATGAGGCGAAATCGCGGTTCACGGCGCGGAACTCCCTCCGTTGGCGGTGCGGAATAAACAGTACGACCATACTACCGTTAACGCCGCAACGGGGACAACCGAGCTGCGGGTCATTGCTTTGTTTGGACACATTTCCGCAGCTCATATATGCCCGCAACCGCCGGTTGTCAAAAATCTCACTAGAATAGGTGGCATGCTTTTGACGGTGGCGGATAGATTTTTAACTGTGCAAGGCGCCTTAAGAACAAAAACGGTCCGGCGGCACGGCTGGCATCGCATAGGAGGAACCATGAATGTAGAAACTGCGCAGCGGCTCGCCGACCTTCGTCGCAGCAAGGGTTTTAGCCAAGAAGGGCTGGCGCGAAAGCTGGGGCTGTCGCGCCAGGCGGTCAGTAAATGGGAGCGTGCGGAGAGCTCGCCCGATACCGAGAACCTGATCTCGCTCGCAAAACTCTATGGCGTGAGTTTGGACGAGCTCCTCAATCCGAGCGATGAGATCGAGGACGATATCGAGTTTGAGAACGAGGACCGCGCCCGTCAGCGCGAGGCCGAGGCGGCAGAACGTGCCCGCACCCATGAGGCGGCGGCGCGCGCCACGGAGGCAGCTACGCAGGCGAGTGATGCTGCGGCCAAGGCGGCGCAAGCGGCAAGCTGGAGTGCGCAGGCCGCCAATGCCGCTACGGCGCAGGTGACGAGTGGCGGCGCAGCTGGCTCGACTCCGTTGAAAGGTCCGTTCCAGTCGTTTCCGTATTGGGCCGTGTGCTGGCTGCTGTTCTTTTTGCTGATGTTCCTGTTTGGTGGCTCCTTTGCCGCGCTGATCTTCTTTACAATCCCCATCTATCACTGGGTGGCGCGTGCGCTCGATGGCGATTGGGCACGCGGGGATATTCAGGTTGGTCCGGCGCCGGAGGCGGCTAAGGCTCAGGATGTTTCCGCTGCGGTTGATACTGACGTGGCTTCCTCGACCGCCGCTGAGCCGAGCGCCAAAGAAGGTGATGAATGATGAAGCTCTCGCATGAGTCCAAGGTCCGCCTGGGCGTCGGTATCGGAGCGTTCGTGCTCATCATCGGGCTTATCTTTGGCACTTCGCGGATATTGTTTCATTTTGATGGCCCGTGGGATCTCGGCGATATTGCATCCGGTTTGTTCGGTATGGACGATGTGGTTGACGGGGACGATTCTTTGGATGGCGGTAACTATTCCGCTCAGTCTCGGCAGCTTTCGAGCGAAACGTTTGATGCCGACTCATTCCAGTCCCTTGACCTGGATGTGACATCGGGTGAGGTTGAGATCAAGTGCGTTTCCGGCGGGCAGGTGCGTGTCATCGAGAGCGGTCGTGTTGCAAAGGGGGTAGCTACCTACGATGCTGCCACTCAGAATCTGGCCGAGGTCAAGGGTTCTACACTCACGATTAGCCAGTTCGACTGCGATGACGAGCGCGCTATCGATCGTTCGGTCACCATCGAGCTGCCGCGGGATGTTGCCGATAACATGGTGGGCATTACAGCGAATGTAGGATCGGGCGATCTAACGGTCACGGACATTGCGTGTCATGACCTCAACCTGACGTTGGACTCGGGAGACGTCGCGTTTACGGGCACCGTGACCGACACCCTGAATGCCGAGGTCGGTTCGGGCGATGCAACGTTCGAGCTCTACCAGGCGCCCGCGAAGTCGATGGACGTGAGCGTGGGCTCGGGCGACGTGGAGATGACGGTTCCGAACTCTACGGGCTTTAAGGCGAGCCTCGCCGTGGGCAGCGGTGACTTCGAGAGCGATTTCCTTCCGCTTGGCTACGATGGCGAGACCATATTAAATCTTGAATTCGACAACGGTGATAAGTCTGCCACGTATCGTTTTGAGGTTGGTTCGGGTGACGTGTCGTTTGATTCGGAGTGACGGGTGGTTTTCGGAGACCCGCAAACGTAGCCGCGCTGTTTGATGAAGGCGCCGAAGCCGAGATCGGCTCCGGCGCCTTTGCCTTTACAATGGGGTCATGGAACAGATTATTTTGAACATACTCGATGCCCTGCGTCGCGGTGAGACCGTGGACGACAAGGTACTCGTCAAATTGATACATGCCGAGGCGCGCCGTGAGGGTGCCGACAAGCGCGATTTGGCCAAGCGTCGCCTGCTGCCGTTTTACCAGCGGGTGAAACGCGAGGAGCCGGCTCGTTGGACGGCATGGAATGTCGACGCCGAGCTAGAGCGCCAACTGCTGCAGGTGCTGCGCATGAAGCCCCGCCGCACGGCTTCGGGCGTGGCGACCATTACCGTCATCACCAAGCCGTGGCCGTGCTCGGGAGATTGCCTGTTTTGCCCCAATGACCTGCGCATGCCCAAGAGCTATCTGCACGCCGAGCCGGCATGCGCCCGTGCGGAGCAAAACTGCTTCGACCCGTATCTGCAGGTGAGCGCTCGCCTGACCGCGCTTTCGCAGATGGGACATGCGACCGATAAGATTGAGCTCATCGTGCTCGGCGGTACCTGGAGCGACTATCCGCAAGGCTATCAGACGTGGTTTATGTCGGAGCTTTTCCGTGCGCTCAATGACGATGCCGTTGCCGGCGTGGCTGCTAACCCCATGTTGGCGCGTCCGGGCATCAGCCGTGCCGAGGCAGGGCGCCTGCTCGATGGCGCTCCCGCCGATACGCTGCCGCCGGTGGTGGCGGAGCGACGCGAACGCTATCGCGCTGCCGGTATTGCGACCGATGAGGCTGAGCTTGCGAGCGGTGTTGCCGGCGAACAGGAGCGCGTGGATGCTGCCGTGGGCGGCTATAACCGCGCGGTGCGTCGTCTGTACGGCCCCGGTACGCCGTGGGGCGAGGTCGCCGAGTGGCAGGCGGCAACGATGGAGGAGCTCGAGCTTCAGCAGCGCATCAACGAGACGGCGAAGCATCGCGTGGTGGGGCTCGTTATCGAGACGCGCCCCGATGCCGTAACGCCGCAGGCGCTCACGCTCATCCGCCGTCTGGGCTGCACCAAGATCCAGATGGGCATCCAGAGCCTCGACCAACACCTGCTCGATATCAACGAGCGTCGCATTTCGGTGGCACAGATCGAGCGGGCGTTTTCGCTCGCGCGCCTGTTTGGCTTTAAGATCCACGCGCATTTTATGCTCAACTTGCTGGGCGCTACGCCCGAGGGGGACAAGCGCGACTACGAGCGCTTTGTGACCGAGGGCGCCTTTATGCCCGACGAGGTCAAGGTCTACCCGTGCGCGCTCATCGAGGGCTCGCGCCTGGTGGGCTGCTACGAGCGCGGCGAGTGGCGCCCCTATACCGAGGAAGAACTGCTCGATGTGCTGGCCGATGACATCGTGGTGACGCCGGCATTCTGCCGCATCAGCCGCATGATTCGCGACTTTAGTTCCGATGACATCATGGTGGGCAACAAGAAGCCCAACCTGCGTCAGCTCGTCGAGAACCGCCTGGCTGCTCGGGGTGACGGTGCGACGGTGCGTGAGATTCGCTATCGCGAGATCAGCACGGCGGGTGCCGACTTGGATGAGCTATCTCTTGATGAGGAAGTAGCGTACGAGACGCCGGTGACTTACGAGCGCTTTTTGCAGTGGGTGACGCCGCGGGGCAAGATCGCGGGCTTTTTGCGGTTGTCGCTGCCCGATCGCGCTTTTGTTGCCGCACATGCGGACGAGCTGCCGACGATGCCGGACGAGGCGATGATTCGCGAGGTGCACGTGTATGGCATGGCGGCGCGCGTGGGGGATCAAGGCCAGGCGGCGCAGCATCACGGTTTGGGGCGTTTGCTCGTAGAGCATGCATGCGAGATTGCCCGGGATGCGGGTTATGCGCGCATCAACGTGATTAGCGCGATTGGCACACGCGAGTACTATCGCCATCTTGGATTTTATGACCATGGCCTTTATCTGCAAAAGGAGCTCTAGATGAACAAGCCGAGTGTTTCTGCCGGCGTCGTTGCCGGCGTTGCTCTGGGAGCCGCGGCGCTTGGTGCGGCCGCTGTCGCTGTTCGTGCTGCCTGTCTGCAGGTTGCGCGAACTCGCAATGGGTTGGCGCGCGTGAAGCGCATGCACGATGAGAGCGGTGACGAGGTCCGTGTGCTCGTGCAGGGCGGCGTCTACCAAAGCGCGAGCTACGTTGGCGAGCGTTGGGCAGAGCCCGTCTTTACGTACTATCGCGCGTTTGATGACGTGTTTGAGGCCGAGGGCGCAATGCGTGATGCTTACGGGCATGGTATCGACCGTATGCTCATGCTGGGCGGCGGCGGGTTTGCCTATCCCAAGTTTGCGCTGATGTCGCACGAGGGCTTGCGCATGGACGTTATTGAGTATGACGGAGAGATTACGCGCCTGGCGCGCCGCTGGTTCTACCTAGACGAGCTGGAGCGCGCGGTGGGTGACCGCTTGCGGGTGATTACCGCTGAGGCTCGCTCGTATCTGGGCGTGACGAGCGTGGGTCATCGTCGCTACGACGTGGTCGTGAGCGATTGCTTTGGCGGTGCCGAGCCCGTGCGCGAGCTGGCAACCGTTGAGGCGTTGCGTTTAGTGCGGGGTAGCTTGAACCCGGGCGGCATCTACGTGGCTAATATTGTGAGCGCGAACGAGGGGAGCGACGTGACGTTCCTGCGCGATTGCGCCGCCACGGCGCTCGAGGTGTTCGACCACGTTTGGGTGGTCCCATGTGGCGATACGGAGTTCGGCGGCGAGGAAAACCACCTGCTCATTGTCAGCGACGGCGACTACGCCTTTGCCGAAGCCGTGCCCTTCGACGCCGACTTTCTCGGCGCTACCCTCCATGACTAGCGCGTTTCCCTGCGACCAGTCTTTCTGGGACGGGGCTTTTTTAGCTACGGGCATGATTTTTCTGGGACGGGGATTAAAAAATCATTAGGTACAGAATGATTTTTTAATCCCCGTCCCAGAAAAATCATGCTGCCGGCGCCTGGCCAAGAAGTAGCTCAACAAGCCCCGTCCCAGAAAGACTGGTCTCAGGCGTGGTCGCGCCAGCTGCGGACACGCTGCTTCATGCCCTCTATGTCGAGCACGCCTTCGGCAAAGCCCTTGCGCACGAGCTCTTCGGGAACAAACTCGTCGTAGCGGTCAAAGTAAGGCACCTCGCCAGGATAGACGAGCTCGATGGGATCGAAGTCCTTTTCGGCCTCGGCGGCGAGCACCTCAAAGAACGTCTCCTCGTCGGCCTTCATCTTAAACTGCATAAAGTACGGGCGTGACGGGTCGAGTCCGCGAAGGCCCAGCTCAGCGGCGCATTTGATTTTAAGCATGCGCTCGAGTGCTAGGAAGGCGTAGCTGCCCAACCAGGGGAAGAGCACCCAGGTGTCGCCACCCAGATTGATGAGCGGCTTAGTTCCCGCGCCCGAAATCTCGGCGGTATGACGAGCCTGCGCCAAGCGAGCCCGTGCGTTACCCATAAGGTACGGATATGCTGCGTGCTCAGTGAGCGCTTGGCGCATACGCTCGAGCACATGCGTGTTAATGTCGCCGGGGCAGTCGCCAAAGTAGGCCGGCACCCGGCCCTTGACCTGCGTGGCAAAGACAGTGTGGCGCTTCCAGTCCACTTCCTCGACAATCCAGCAGTGTCCGGCGATGGCGATGCGCTCACCGGGCGGGGGCGGATTAACGATCGTGCCCAGCTCGGCCGATTCGCTCCGGACGGTAAACTCCTCGTTTTCCTGGAACACGGCGTAGAACTTAAAGTTGTTGATGATGCGCTCGCCCGCGAGACCCACGATGAGCCCGCCACCTTCGGTGACCTGGATATGGTCGATCTTAATGAGGTGACGTAGCAGCACACGGTAATCGTCTGCCGAGACACGGTGGAAATAGCTGAGCGTGAGCACGCGCTGGGCAAGTTCGGCCGGCGTGAGCTCGCCGGTGCTGGCGAGGGTCGACATAGTCTGGTGATAGAGCAGGCTGTAGGGGAGACGATCGAGCTCGGGTGGCTCGACCCACTTTTCCTCGCGATAGAGTTGTACGAGCGCGATACCCTGCAGGAGCTTCCAGGGAATGGTTTCGGGCATCATCGTGCGCGGCTCGGGCTCTTCCTCGCGCATGACAAACCACATCTCGGGCGGAAGATCGCGACGGCCTGTGCGCCCCATGCGCTGCAAAAAGGAGCTGACGGTAAACGGCGCGTCAATCTGGAAGGCGCGCTCCAGGCGGCCGATATCGATACCGAGCTCCAGCGTAGAGGTGGTGACGGTCGTCTGTGTCTGTTCCTCGTCGCGCATGAGCTCTTCTGCCGTCTCGCGCAGCGATGCCGAAAGATTGCCGTGGTGGATGAGAAAGCGGTCGGGCTCGTGCCGGCTCTCGCAGTAGCTACGCAGCATGGAGCATACGGCCTCTGCCTCCTCGCGCGAGTTGGCAAAGACCAGGCATTTGCGGCCGCGGGTGTGTTCGAAGATATAGCCCATGCCGGGGTCGGCGTTGTCGGGCGCCGTGTCGGTGGGGTTGAGAAGCGCCTGCTCGGTCGCTCGTGGGATGTCGACTTCGCCCTCGGGGGCCGAGGAAGTTTGGCGGTCCTTGGGAGCGGCCTTGCCCCGTGCCCGCTCACGACGTTGATGGCGCTCCTCTTGTGTGAGCTGTCCGCTGTGACGCATGTCTTGGGCGCCGGCGGGCAGCGCCGCGGATGCCGCTGCCTCGATGCGCTCGCACGCGAGTACTTCGGCCTCTTGAGGACCTGTGCCCATGAATCCCCGCTGCTGAGCCTGGGGGCCCGAGTTGTAGAAGTGCTCCATGGAGATGCGCCACACGCGGCGCGGTTCCTCAAAGCGGGGGATAACGCAGTCGCGCCCCGTTCCCTGCGAGAGAAAGGCGCCCGTGCGCTCGGGGTCGCCGATGGTGGCCGAAAGGCCAATGCGGCGGGGCTGCACGCCTGCCATGCGCGAGAGGCGCTCGATAAGACAGAGCGTCTGCCCGCCGCGGTCGCCGCGCATGAGCGAATGGACTTCGTCGATAACCACATAGCGCAGGTCGCAAAACATGCGCGGGATCGCCATGTGCTTATGGATCAGGAGTGCCTCGAGCGACTCGGGCGTAATCTGTAGGATGCCGCTCGGTTTTTTGATGAGTTTGGCCTTGTGTGATTGCGAGACATCGCCATGCCAGTGCCAGACGGGGATATCGGCTTCTTCGCACAGGTCGTTGAGGCGGAAGAATTGGTCGTTGATGAGCGCCTTGAGGGGGCCAATGTAGAGGGCGCCCACGCTTGCGGGCGGGTTCTCCCAAAACTCGGTCAGGATGGGAAAGAAGGCTGCCTCGGTTTTGCCGGAAGCCGTGGATGCCGTCAGGAGCACATTGTCCTGTGTGTTGAAGATGGCATCTGCCGCCGCAACCTGGATAGAGCGCAAGCTCTCCCAATCGTGGGAGTAGATGAAGTCTTGGATAAACGGGGCGTAGCGGTCAAAGGCGTTCACGGGGCCTCCTTTCAACAACGAATCTCTCAACGCGGCTGGCAACGGCTTGCTGCATTACTGCTTCAACGTTTGCCCAGATAAAACCTGCCAAAATAAACCTGTCCCTTTTTGGTGGGTTAGATGGTGAACTCGGCGAAGTTGCGGTCGCCGCCTGCGGTGCCGGTGTCGCCTGTTGCGGTTGCCGGCGCCAACGCGTCGCCGCCGACGCTTTGCAGCAGCTCGGCCACGTTGGCGTCGGGGTTTTGGCATAGGATGTCGAGCAGCTCGATAAAGTCACGAATGACTTCACGCGGCGTCAGATGCGTGTCGGCTCCCACGCGACCGAACTCGATCTTGAGGAAGTCCACCAAGTCGTTCTCGGTAAGCGTGGGCGTCCAGCCAAAGTAGCCGGCGTGAATTTGCATGAGTTTTTCGATCAGCACCAGCAGCTCCTCGTAGGTGAGTGGCTGCAGGCGGATGATGGGCGCGAGCATGTCCTTAAGGTCTTCGCGCGCAAAGCGGCCCTGAGCGAGTCGGCTGCGCAGGGCCTCGTAGGAGAACACGCCGCGGCGGCGGTCTTCGATGGAGGTTGGCGTGCCGCCCATGATCATGCCTAGGTACTGCGCCTTGCCCTGGAGCGTGTCGTTGTACATGGTCAGGATCTTCTCGTAGTTGTATTGGCGCGTGATGGCGTTGGGAATCTTATACAGATTCACGAGCTCGTCGATGAGCACCAGCATGCCCTTGTAGCCACTGCAGACCAAAAAACGCGCGATGAGTTTGACGTAGTCGTACCAGTCGTCATCGCTGATGATGGTTGAGGAGCCCAGCTCGGCGCGTGCCTCGCTCTTGGTGCGGTATTCGCCGCGAATCCATTTGGTCACGCGGCTCATGGTCTCTTCGTCGCCCCCGGATGCGGCCATGCGATAGCGGCGGAGCATGCGGGTGAAGTCGAAGCCGTGGACCATCTCCTCGAGCGGGGCCAGTTGGGCATTGACGACCGACTCGTCGACGTCGGCACACGAGGCGACCCAGCGATCCAGAATAAGGTTGAGCGCACCGCCCTCGGGGCGCGTCTTGGTCGATATATTGCGGATGAGCTCGCGGTAGGTGGCAAGGCCCTGTCCCTGACCGCCCTGCAGGCGGCGCTCGGGCGACAGGTCGGCATCAGCGACGACGAATCCCTCGCCCATGGCGTGCGTGCGGATAGTCTGGAGCAAAAAGCTCTTGCCGGCGCCGTAACGACCGACCAGAAAGCGGAAGCTCGCGCCACCGTCGGCGATGAGACTCAGATCGGTGAGCAGGGCGCGGATCTCGACCTCGCGCCCTACGGTGATGTAAGGAAGGCCGATGCGCGGGACCACGCCGCCCTTGAGCGAGTTGAGAATGACGGCAGCGACGCGCTTGGGCACGCGAGGTGCTGCGGATGCGGTATCACTCATGGTCTAGGTATCCTCTCACGTCTGCTTCGTAGTCCTCGATAATCTGCGGCCCTGCTGCGCTAAATTCAATTACGGTGTCGCCCACCAGGTCAAAGAGCGCCTCGTTGATGGTATCGACGAGCATGTCCTCGCTCTGCTCCGATTGCACTACCGCCGATTCCGCCTGTACTGCGTTGTGCTCGAGCAGCGCGCGGAGATAGGCGTCTGCGGCGGGCGCGAGTTCGTTTGTGGCGTCAGCGGGCGTAGCAGCTGCGAACGCGGGCGTCGGCGCGAGAAGCGGTGCCACGACACCAAACTGTTCGGTGGATATGGTCGGCTCGTCGGACTCGTCCTGCCCTGCGGCCGCCGCGACCGCCTCGACCGTCGCGTCGGCTACGGGCTCGGCTTCCGGTTGCCCTGAGTCCGCTGCCTCGGCTTCTGCGGACGCGCCGTCCTCGCGTTCCTCGTCGATCAAAAGCGCTTCGCGCGTTTGTGCGGCAGCGCTCCGAATGTGCCCCAGCTGGCTCAGATCGATATCGATCTTGACGGGCTGGTGTGCGGCGTCCCACGAAAGCCATGCCACAATCTCGTCATCGATAATCTTGGCCAGATATTTGGGGACCTTTTCTTCCTTAAGGGGATGGGCAGGGTCCAGGGCCAGGCGCAGGCGTTGGTCGCAGGCGCGCATCATCTCGCCAAGTTTGCTGCTCTTTTGTCTGCTGCCGTGAATCCGCATGCATTCCCAAAAACCGTTTTGGCAACGGTAGATATGGATGGGGTCCAGACGGTATTCGCAGTCCTCGTGGCGCTCGGGCGCAAAGAATACGGCCGAGGCAAACATGGTGTAGGGCATGGCCGTCTCCTCCCCAAATAAACTTGCCACGATGCCGGTCTTTCGGTGCGTGTCATAGTAGCGCGCCATGCGGACATACACGGCGCACGCCACGTGGCGCAGATCACGGTGGTGGCTGCGGTCGAGCCGCGAGCTACTTAGGTTGTACGTGGAGAGGGCGTTGATGGCGGCCATGAGTCGCTCCTCGCGCACCTCATCGGGCGGAAGGGGGAGCGTGGGCTCGGAGGTTTTGCGACGCTTAGGGGTCTGGCCGGACGGTGCCGGTACAAGGTCTCGTGCCGCGCGCCGCAGTTCGATAAGGGCGTTATCGAACATGACGGTTTTAGAGTCGCGAAGCAGCTTGGGGTCGAGCCCGTGGAACACGGCGTAATCTTGCAGCCACACGCGCGCAAACCGGTCGATGCCGGGCTCGAAGGCGCGATAGACATCCCAAAAAGCCTTGATCTTGTTAAAACCATCGAGTGGATTATCTACGCCAATGCCGCAGATCAGCTCATAGAGATACAGAAAGGCAAAGGACGTAGACGTTTCCTCGACGGTTCCGCGGCGCACTTGGGCACGCCAGGTAAAGTAGCCGCGCAGTTGCCGGTCGCTCATGGCGTTGTAGGTGGGAAAGTACGACTTAAAGGTGCCGTTGTAGGGACAGTCGTCCTCAAAGTCGGCCATCAGCAGGCCCTGGCGGTAAAAAAGCTCGGCTTCCGAAAGCCAGCGGCCCGCACCGCCCTTGGGGTCATCCTGCCAGCGCGATATCTCGCGCATTTTGCGGTACTGGTCGGGGAGGAAATTCTGCATCTGTCGGCCGGTTTTGAGAATCGGCTCGTCTGCGTAGGTTTCGTTTGAGAAGCGGGCGGACTGATGGGTCCGGGCCTCGGCCATAATGCGCTCGATGAGCATCTTGATGTCCTGGTCGGCCACCGCTCCTCCTCTCGAACGCAGCTACGGTGACCTCATATCATAGCACAGCATCAAACAGATGTTCGAGATACCGCTGCGTTGCTAGATTTAGAACAGGAGGGCGTATATGACGGCGATGACGACGGAGGGAAGCATATTGGCCGTGCGGAAGGTCTGAGGACGGATGAGGTTGACGCCGACGCAGAAGATGAGCATGGAGCCTACGAGCGAAAGGCTGTTGAGGGCTGCTGTGGTCATGATGGGGGAGAGCGCGCCGGCAAACAGCGTGATCGTCCCCTGGAACACGGCGACGGGCAGGGCGGAGAAGATGCAGCCGCGGCCAAGCGAGGCCGTCATGGTGCAGACGATGATGCAGTCCAGTGCGCCCTTGAGGGCAAGCGTTGACCAGTCGCCGAGCAGGCCGTCCTGGATCGATCCCACAATGGCCATGGCGCCGATGCACACGGTGAGTGAAGTCGAGACAAAAGCGTTGGTGAACTCGTTATCGCCCTCACTGCCAGTCTTGCGCTTGAGCCATTCGCCAAGGTTCTCGATGGCGGCCTCCAAGTTGATGGCCTCGCCGATGAGCGAACCGAGCGCAAATGAGACGATGAGCATGGTGGTACCGGTGGTCGCTAGCGCCTTTCCATCGATGATGAGCATCTTTTGCATGGTGCCGCCCAGGCCGATAAACAGGACGCACAGCCCCGATGCTTTCATGAGCGTGTCTTGGATGCGCGGTGTAATGAAGCGGCCGCCCGCTAATCCCAAAAGACCGCCCGCAACTAAAAGCGCAACGTTGATGATTGTTCCCAAGCCCGGCATGAGCCCTCCTGTATTGATGCCAACGTGGCAATCGTAGCAGAACGAAATGCGAGGCACATCGCGACTCATCTAATACGTTATATAAGTGGTATTAGGAATGATGCGCAGCATTTAAGCCTCAGGTGGTTGTCGGGACATAGGGGTAGTAGTCAAAGCGCAGTGTCATAAGCCGCTGCGGGGATTCAATAGCCGCGGCGATGATATTGGCATCGCGGGCACGATCAAACCCTTCGAGTTCGATCTGATACGAGACGTCTTGCATAATGTCCAGACGTCGCCAGGCTAGAAGTGTGTCGCCATCGAATTCCAAGGTCTTGCCTCCGTCTGGGGCAACGGCGTATAGACGCAGTTTAGCGGTGGTTGCAGGGTCGACAACCGTGACCTTTTTAATTTCGTTTCGAGTATTCTTGGCGCCCAACAAGGTGAGCAGTGTTGGGGCCACGACCTCGCCCGATGGCAAAAAGACGACTTCGATGGATTCGGGAAATGCGATGATGGCCGACTTGCGGACGGGCTGATTGGCGGCGGCAACTTCGATGTTTGCAGCATCGATGACCTCTGTGTGGTCGAGGGCGGCAAGCACGCAGCAGTTACCTTCATCGATCTCCTGAGGATCAGCAAGTCCCAGACTGTCCGCGAGCTCGGGATCGTTTGGACCGGTAGCGGGCTCATTCGGTGCTTCGAAAGAAGCTGGGACGCTGTTTGTCGGCGACGGCGTGTCGCCCGCACCTGCTTCTTTGTCCGTGCTCTCTTCTTGTATGGTTGCGTTGATGGGTTCGTCGTTTGAGGGGAGCGTCTTGGCGTCAAGCGCGGAGGGGACAATCCCGATGGCTCCGGATCCGTTCCACTCCATTTCGAGAAGCGCCGGGTCGGCAAGAATGCGTTGCCTGCTTTGCGCGTGGGCATCGATTTCAATAGGGCCTGCCTCTATCCCTCGTGTAAGGCTGAGTGATCCGGCTGACTTCTCGAAATGAGCGTCTGTGTCTTTGGTGCTGACGGCGTAGAACAGCAGGGATGCTTCTCCCGCCGCGATGGCATCGGTGCCCGCCTTGGTCAGCCGCAGCGATGCCGTGAATGAGAGGGTGGGCTGCACATCGTCTGCATTCGCGGCGGCGCAGCCCAGACATATACCGCCTCCTTTCTCGAAAAACGCACCGTCGAAGGCGACCTTCGCTCCGTTCGCCGAGTCATCGACCGAAGCGATATCGATGCGCAACCCCAAATCGCACGGATCGCCATCTGCATCGAGCACAATCGAGCGCCATGTGCAGACGGCGCACCCCGCCTGGGAGCCGTTTGCCTTGTTCGAACGATTGATATCCACGACTATCGAGCCGTCCGTATTACGACGAAGGCATCCCGAGGTTGAGATTGCGGCCTGTGCGAACGAAAAACGCTTGCACGCAATGGCGCTCGACGGATTTGGTGCGGAGCTTAGGGCTGCTGGTAAGGAGTCTGCCATGACGGGAGTCGCCCAAGCGGCGACAGGCGTTCCGGTTGCGAGCGCGCCGCAGAGTGCGACGACGGGCAAAAGGTTCTTCGATGCCATGGGGTCTCCTTAGCTAATTTAGTGCGGCCTGTCCGTGTTTCGTTTCTGGCTGCGTTTGATGTGCAGACCGAGGCCGGCGGTTCCCGCACCTGCTGCCGTGGCGCCTGCTGCCAAGAGCCATCGTCTGTCGTCTGTCTGTGCCAACGGTTCCTTGCGGTTGCCGCGGTCGAGCTCCGAGAGGTCGACCGTCACTTGCGTGGCGGCCTGCGCCTGTTCTTGCTGGGCAAAGGCCATGGCTGGCCCAAACGCTAGGATACTGACGGCGGCCAGGGCGACGGCCTTATGCCGTGTGCGCACCGGGCTCGACCGTCCAGGTGATCGTTGCAACCTGATCGCCTTCGCCGGTTACGCGGAAGATGTCGCGCGTGACGCGGGCGACGTTTCCGCTTGTCTTGAGCTTAATTTTGTCCGTGCCGCCGGCAATGCCCTGGTAGCCCATGTCGAAGGCTGCATTCTTGGAAAGATCGAGGCCCGTCTCCTGCATTGCGGCGCTGGCGTTCTGGAGTGCGCCGTCGGGGCCGACCTTAAAGTCGATGGAATTCTGCGCGGTTCCGGCCTTGGCGTCGGCGGCAATGGTCCAGGTGTTCATGGCGTCGATCTTCATGTTGGTGACATGGATGCCGTAGGCCGAATGATTGTCGATGGTGGTCGCGTCTTCTGAGGGGCCCTGAAGCGTGCCGTCGGCCTTGGCGACGAAGGGAATAACCGTCGGAACTTTGAACTCTACGTTGTCGATCTCGGTCCTGACCATTACTTTCGTGGTTCCAACGCGCCCGGCTGCCAGAGCTGGCGTCGGGGCGGCGCCCATTGCGAGCGCGAGCGCGAGCCCTGCGCCCACGACGAGCGCTCTGGCTCCGTTCATGTTCCTGGTGATGTCCATGGTCGTTCCTTTCTATTCGCCGCGGGCCGTCCCCGCGATGATTGGACGAATGCTGGTGAATTGCGTGCGGTGTCGCGTCGGCCGAAAAAGCTAGTTCTCGGCTTGCTCAACCCGTACCTTGACACGTGTCGGATTGCCGTGGCTGTCGAGGGTCTTGGCATCGAGTGCCTGGATCTCGATGTATGCCTCGCCTTCTTTGATGTCGCCGGCGGGGCACGTCTCGATTGTCTTGCCGGTCTCGACCACACCGGATTCGTACATGGTCTCGTCGTTTTGGATGACGCGGAATCGCTGGGGAAATTTATTGTCTTGGACGTTTTGCACGTTGACGCGCAGCTTGCCGTCCTCCTGTAGCTGAGCGACCGGCGCGACCGAAATCGTCATCATGTTGTCGCGGACGATGGCATCGAGCTCATCTTGGATTTCTTGTCGCGATTTACCCTCTGCCGTCGTGACTGAGGCGCCCGCTTCGGGCACGGGCTGCGACTGCCAGGCGTATAGCCCTACGGCGATGAGGGCGCAGGCGATAGCCAGGCAGACAACGACGAGTTTCTTGCGACGCCCCAGTCCTGCGAGGCGGGGCGGCTTCTTCGCACTCATGCGGCGTCCTTGGTGGTGTAGACACGTGCGAACGTGGACGGGTCCGCTCCAAAGAGCATGTGAAGCATCAGGCGGCGCGAGTAGATGAGCTCGTCAAAGTCGTGAGGGAGCTCGATGTCGTGGATACGCGCGATGTGGTGGGCGAGCGCCGAGAACGACTCGGGGTCGCAGATAACATCGGTGGTGACGTGGTAGACCGCCGTATCGGGGAACGCCTCTTCGTCGAAAGGCAGGAGATAGGGATCGTCGTCGACCTCGATGGCGACGCCGTACTGGGGCCAGTAATATGCCATGGGAACCTCCCTGCTTCTGGGGCCAAAACTTCTATCGGTTTTGGCTGTCGACGCCGACCGTATCAGCCGCTACTTGACCAATTTCTGACCAAATGCTTGACGGTTTGACATCTCCGCAGGTAAAAGGTGGAAAAATTACTTCAACTTTTTTCGAGCGACAATCGAGCGGTCGGCGACGGCGGGGCGATATGTGTCAAAAGCATCGTCTGCCGAGGAAGCCTTGCCGTTCGCCGAATTGCACAAACGTAAAAATCGCCAATTATGGAGACGGTCTCGAACACGTCGACGAAACGATGCGGTAACATCTCCCTGCAAACACTGTAGTTAGCTAAAGGGGGAGTTCGCGTGTCTGCAACCATTAAACCCTTCACCGATGAGTTCGAAGAGTATGGCCGCGATGAATCTCGTGCATCGGGCGAAGCATCGAGCATCTCGTTTCCGACAACGGAAGACGAGGTCCGTGCCATTTTGGAAACGCTCCATGCCGAGCGTGTCCCGGTAACGGTTCAGGGCGCCCGAACCGGCCTTGCCGCCGGTGCCGTGCCCCACGGTGGGCATATCCTCAATACTTCCCGTATGAATCGCTACTTGGGCCTTCGCCGCGATGAACAAGGCCAATTTCTGCTGCGCGTGGAGCCGGGCGTTGTGCTCTCGGAGCTGCGTAAGCAGCTGAGCAAGAAGGTACTGCCGACCGCTGGTTGGGACCAGGTATCGCTTGAGGCCTACGAGGAGTTCCAAGAGTCCCCCGAGCAGTTCTTTCCCACCGATCCCACCGAGGCATCTGCCTGTCTGGGTGGCATGGCGGCATGCAACGCCTCCGGCGCCCGCAGCTACGCTTACGGCCCCATGCGCCCGCATATCACGGGACTCCACGTCGCGCTGGCTGATGGCGATTTGCTTGAGCTTCAGCGCGGCGAGGCTTTTGCCCAGGGCCGCCACCTGTCGCTCGTGACGGCAGAGGGTCATACATTCGAGCTTGATCTTCCTGACTACACCATGCCCAAGACCAAAAATGCCTCGGGGTATTTTGTTGCGGACGATATGGACGCCATCGATCTTTTTATCGGTGCGTGCGGCACGCTCGGCGTCATTACCGAGCTCGAGATCGCCCTGCAGGCGGCACCTTCGGTCGTATGGGGTGTGAGTTGCTTTTTCGATAGCGAAGACAAGGCCGTGTCCTTTACCGATTCCGTGCGTCCCGTGCTGTCCCATGCCGCCGCTATTGAGTATTTCGATGCTGGCGCCCTGGATATCCTGCGTCGCCAGCGCGAGCAGTCGACAGCGTTTGCCTCGCTGCCGGCGCTCGACGACGAGGCAAAGGTCTGTGTCTACGTGGAGCTCGACTGCGATGACGAGGCGCAGGCGACCGAGGAGCTGTACCACCTTGGATGGGTGCTGGAGTTTGCGGGCGGCCGCGACGATGCGACATGGGTCGCCCGCACCGAAGTCGATCGCGAGTGCCAGCGGTTCTTCCGCCACGCGGTGCCCGAGAGCGTCAACATGCTCATTGACGAGCGTCGCCGCACCGACCCCACCATTACCAAGCTGGGATCGGATATGTCGGTGCCCAATGCACGCCTTGCCGATGTCATGGCCCTCTATCGCCGCACGCTGGCCGAAAGCGGGCTTGAGTCTGCTGCCTGGGGACACATCGGGAACAACCATCTGCATGTGAACATCCTGCCGCGCGATGCGCAAGACTACCGTCGTGGTGGAGAGCTCTTTGCCCAGTGGGCTTCCGAGGTCACGGCCATGGGCGGTGCCGTTTCTGCCGAACACGGCGTCGGCAAGATCAAGGCGGGCTTCTTGGAGACGATGTACGGCCACGAGGCCATGGTCGAGTCGGCGCGCCTCAAACTCCAGCTCGATCCTGCCGGCCAGTTGGGTCGCGGCAACCTGTTTACGGAGAAGCTCTTGGATGAACTCGTCCAGAAAGGGGGCGCGTGAAGATGAGTGATTTCCATATGGTGGTGTGCGTCAAGGCGGTGCCCGGAAGCACCGAGGTCAAGATGGACCCCAAGACCAATACTATCGTGCGTGATGGCAAGCAGGCGGTCATTAATCCCTTCGATGCAAGTGCCCTCGAATGTGCGCTAGCGCTGAAGGACGACTTTATCGGCTTTGGCATGGACGTGCGTGTGACGGTGGTGTCGATGGGCATCCCCGCGACCGAATCGCTGCTGCGCGACTGCATCGCCCGCGGTGCCGACGACGCGCTGCTGCTGACCGATCGCGCCTTTGCGGGCGCCGATACCCTAGCCACCACCTATGCCCTCAAATGCGGCATCGAGGCACTCGATGAGGACTTTGACCTGCTCATCTGCGGCAAGATGGCGGTGGACGGCGATACGGCCCAGATCGGCCCCGAGCTGGCCGGCGCCTTTGGGGTCCCCTGCGTGACCGACGTGAGCTGTGTGCAGAGCGCGGGATTTACGACGTGTGGCTCGCTGGCGCTCGTTCACGGCTGCGATGCCGGCGAGGAGACGGTGTACCTGGAGATGCCGTGTGCGATGACGACTGCCAAGGAGATTGGCCAGCTGCGCATGCCGAGTATTGCCGGTATTCGCGCGGCCGAGGATGCAGACGTGCGTGTGGCCAGCGCTGCCGACGTAAACGCCGATCCCTCGCGTTGCGGCCTTGCCGGATCACCGACGCAGGTCGTGCGCTCGTTTGTGCCCGACCGTGACCAAACGTGCGAGGCCGTCGAGGGAACGGCGTCCGAGCAGGCGGTAAAACTTGCCAAGATTATTGAGGGGATGGCATAGATGAGCGGGCTGATTATCGATAGCGAAGCCTGTATCGGCTGCGGTCGCTGCGTTCGCGCCTGCGCCTCGGGCGGCATTGTGGTGGAGGGTGAGCGCCCCAATCGCTGTGCCCGCGTAACCGACGGCTGTATCCTGTGCGGTGGGTGCGTCGACGCCTGCCCCGTCAACGCCATCTCGATTGAGCGCGACGAGGCCGCCGGCGCGGCAGACCTTGACGCATATCGAGACATCTGGATCTTCGTGCAGACTGACGAGCACGATGCCGTTGCATCCGTGGCCTTCGAGCTCATGGGCAAGGGGCGCGAGCTTGCCGATGCCCGCGGCTGCCGTCTGGTGGCACTGGTCGGCATGAGCCCCGAGGGCTCACTCGGGGACCTGGAGCATCTGATTTGCGCCGGTGCGGACGAAGTTCTGGTCTGTCGTGACGAGCGCCTGCGTCAGAACGACGCGGAGGTCTACGCCCGCTTGATCTGCGATTTGGTAGCCGAGCGCAAGCCCGAGGCCATTCTGTACGGCGCGACCGCCTTTGGTCGCGAGCTGGCGCCCGGTGTGGCCGTGCGCTTGCAGACGGGCCTTACGGCCGATTGCACGGTGCTTTCGATGGATACGGAGACGGGTCTGCTGCAGCAGACGCGCCCGGCGTTTGGCGGCAACCTGATGGCCACCATTATCTGCCCCAACCACCGTCCTCAGATGGCAACGGTGCGCCCCGGCATCTTTAAGGCGCCCGAGTTTGACTATAGCCGCTCCGGCACGATTGCCCAGGTAGTGCTAGCGGATGACGTTAAGGCCCGTGTCGAGATCTCGATTCCCGCCGAGGAGTGGGGACAGCAGGCCTCAATTGCCGATGCCGAGCGTCTAGTCGTGGTGGGCCGCGGCATCGGCTCCAAGAAAAACCTACCGCTGATGCGAAAGCTTGCCGAGGCTCTGGGTGCCGAGCTTGGCTGCACGCGCCCCGTGGTGGAGGCCGGCTGGCTGGAGTATCGCCACCAAATTGGCCAGACGGGTGTATCGGTCTCGCCCAAGCTCCTCGTGAGCATCGGTGTCTCGGGCGCTATCCAGCATCTCGCCGGCATCGGTGGGGCGGAGTGCATTGTCGCCATCAATGAGGACCCGGATGCCCCCATCTTCGGTGCCGCCCAGTACAAGGTCGTCGGCGATGCCGTTGAGATTGTTGAGGAACTGCTGGCTCAGCTCGAGTGCTAAGCGCTTGCCAGCCAGCGGCGCAGCTCGTCCTTAAGGCGGCTCCAGGTTGTCTGCGCGGCGGGGTCGGTAAAGGGTCGCGTAATGCCAAAGGGCGCGTCGAGCAGGCGATAGATATCGCCTTGCTCGCGCGCCAGTGCACGGCTTGCCGGATGGACGAGCTCAAACATAAAGCAGATGAGTCCCACCAGGTAGTCCGCCGGCTCGTTGCGCTCGTCACGCGCGACGCAGCGATGCTCGTCAAAGGCGGTAAGCGCCGGTGTCGAGAAGTGGCTGGCGAGAAACGTGTCCTCATCCACCTTGAGGATGGTGTCGACGGTGCTGTCGGCGATGGTGCGCATAATGTCGATCTTGTCGCCATCGCGCACGATCTCGCAGAAGCGCCGCGTGCGCTCGTCGAGCTGCGCGGGTAGACGGAAATCGCTGTGATAGGCAATGCTCGCTCGGATGAGCTCATCTTCTGCCGGGTCATCGATAAAGTCGCGGACGCTCGTCACGGCGGGTGCATCGGCGGGATTCTCGCCAAAGAGGACCTCGATGCCCAGCGCTGCATGGCCCATGCTCTCGGCGTCCTTAAAGGTGTCCCAGCGTCGCAGCTGCTCAAAGCGGCCCATATCGTGCAGCAGGCCGCAAAGCCATGCCAAGTCAATATCATCTGACGACCAGCCCTGCTCGCGCGCTACGGCATCGCATGCCTCGGCCACGTGGTACGTATGCTCGATTTTGAGCGCGATGCGTGGGTTGGTGGCGTCGTAGGCATCGGTGTAGCTTTTGAAGGCTGCGCGCGCCTGGTCTCGATCGATAGCTGTCATAATGACTTCCTAAAAAGTTGTGTCTTTCGATCCGGTGGCAATTGTAGGCGAACTTTATTGCCACCGGTTGATATTTCTGCTGCGTTGCGAGGTGCGCTGCAGACGACTTACCAGAATGGGAGTGGCATGGTCCTTAGGATCTTTAAAACCGTCTGGCCGGTGATGCTTACCTATGTTGCAATAGGCGCGCCGTGCGGAATGATCATGGGGCAGACGGGAATGGAACCCTGGATGGTCTTTGCCCTGAGCAGCACGTTTGTGACGGGCAGCGGCCAGTTTATGATCTGCAACCTGTGGCTGGCGGGCGTGCCTGCAGCATCGATCGTCGCGAGCGTTGCTGCCATCTCCTCGCGCTTTGCGCTTTACTCGGCATCGATCGCGCCGCATCTGACGGGTGCCTCGAAGCGTCAGACGCTGGCTGTTGCCGCGACACTTACCGAGGAGGCATATGGCATCTCGCTTGCCAAGTTGGTTGAAGGGGAGGATTGGGGCCCGCGCGAGTCCTTTGTGCTCAACGTGATTCTCATCGCAACATGGGGCGTTTCGTGTACGATGGGCGCCATCGTCGGCGCCGTTGTCGATGTTCCCACCGCCATTGCAGCCTTTGTCTGCACCTCGCTCTTTATCTGCCTGCTCTTTTCGCAGCGGCTGTCGCGCGGCAACGTTGTCGCGGCGGTTTCGGGCGCGGTGTCCGTCGCCGTATGCAAGTTCTTGGGCCTCACGAATATTGCCGTGCCGGCAAGCGTCGTGGCCGGCATGGCCATTGCGTTGGCGTGCGATGCTGTATTTGACGGAAGAGGTGCCCGCGATGCCCGTTAACGAGTTCTTGGTTCTGTGGCTGTCGTCGTGGGCTGCTATCGCGTTCTTTCGCATCGCGCCGGCGTTCGCCTTGCGCGGGCGGACCCTGTCGCCCCGCATTACCGAGGCCCTGGGCTATATCCCGCCCGCCGCCTTTGCCGCGCTGGTCGCCAACGACTTGGTGAGCCCCGGCGCGTTCGACGCGGGACTCTGGCCTGCCTTGGTTCCCTGGATTGCGGCCGCCGGCGTCGTGGTCGTGGCGGTCAAGACAAAATCGATGCTGTGGTGCTGCGTCTCGGGCATCGTACTCTATATTGTCTTGAGCCTTATATAGGGGTGGCGTCGCGGGCGCCGAATCTCGTTCCATCCCAACTCGTCGGATTTTTCACCGAGCTGGTCTATTTCTTCTGGTACCATGGTCAAACTTTACTGTAGCAAAGCGTGACGCGGGCTTTTGTACCCCGTCAGCGGAAATGGGGGTTTCATGGCACAGGAAGCAACCGCCAACGAGCAAAAGAAATTCAAGGTTCCGCGCATCCCGGGCGACATCATGATCTATCCGATGATCGTCGGTCTTTTGCTCAACACCTTCTGCCCGCAGGTTTTTGAGATCGGCGGCTTCTTTACGGCTGCCTGCCGCGGTGGCTCCAATACCATCGTCGCCGCGATCCTGCTGTTTGTGGGCGCCGGCATCAGCTTTAAGTCCACGCCGGGTGCCATCAAGACCGGTATCGTCGTGCTGATCCCCAAGCTGGTCGTCGCAGCGGCTCTCGGCCTGGGCGTGGCATATTGCTTTAACGACAACTTCCTGGGTCTGAGCTCCGTGTCTATCATCGGCGGCATCACGTTTTGCAACATGGCGCTCTATACGGGCATCATGGGCGAGTTCGGCGATGAGTCCGAGCAGGGCGCCGTCGGTATCCTGTTCTTTACGGCTGGCCCCGCCGTCACGATGATCATCCTCGGTGTTTCCGGCCTCGCCAACATTCCCATTGGCACCATTATCGGCTCCAT
Organism: Collinsella sp. AM12-1; assembly: GCF_003472325.1. Classification (NCBI taxonomy): domain Bacteria; kingdom Bacillati; phylum Actinomycetota; class Coriobacteriia; order Coriobacteriales; family Coriobacteriaceae; genus Collinsella; species Collinsella sp. AM12-1. The sequence continues at coordinate 37,412 of NZ_QRLS01000003.1, read as the reverse complement.
CTTGCCACTCGTTATTGGCATGGTTCTGGGCAACCTGTTCCCGTTTATCAAGAACCTGCTGGTTCCCGGTGCCAATCCCGCGATTGCCGTCATCGGATTTCAGCTCGGTGCGTCCATGAGCCTGTCGAGCTTTATCACCGGCGGTATTTCCGGCATCTTGCTGGGCCTTGTCACGCTGTTTGTCGTCGGTCCCATCACCTTTGCGTTCGAGCGTCTGTGCGGCGGCAATGGCAAGGCCGCTGTGGCTTGCTCCACCATTGCCGGCACGGCTATGACCACACCGGTTGCCCTCGCCGAGGTCGCACCGCGCTACGCCGAGCTTGCGCCCACCGCGTGCGCTCAGATCGCCACCGCCGTTATCATCACGGCGATCATGGCTCCGATTCTGACTGGCTGGGTCGACAAGAAGTTCTGCCAAGGCAAGGAGGATCTGTCGCCTGTCGGTGTCGAGGCCATCGAGGAGGCCGTCGCGACTGACATCGATGGCGAGTAGCAATCGATACCCATCAATGATGCCGGCGTGTGCAATTCGCGCCGTATGGGCGCCCGAACAGAAACTGTTTTGCAGTGATGTTCGGGCGCTCTGCTATTATCCCCTTTACCCCTGCGGAGTAAAGGGGTGTTTATTGCCCTGATTCGAATTGGGCGATTCTGACCACTTGGGTATTGAAGGGATGGCGCTAGTGGTTAAGGCACTCAAGATTGAGATATTCGTGCTATGCATGATTGTTCTTATCGGGCTTGCCGTGCGAAGTCGTCGCTCCTTGTTCTCGAGCACCCAGCAGCTATTGTTTAGCATGCTTGGCTACACCTCTGCCGCGTACATATTATTCGATATGATCTGGACGCTTTCGGACGGTGTGGACGGCACGTTGGGCATTGCTGCCAACTGGATTTCCAACGCGGTTTCGTTTTCGCTCTTTGCTATCGCGTGTCTCATTTGGTTTATCTATTCCGAGACGGTGCAGGGTTCTCGCCTTTTGACCTCGCGCTATAGGGTGGTGCTTGTAGCGTTGCCTACGGCTCTGGTGGTCGTGCTGGCGTTTACCAGTTACTGGACGCACGCCCTGTTCTATATCGATTCGCAGGGCGTGTATCGTCGCGGCTTTGCCTATATGATCCAGCCCATCGTCAGCTACTGTTACGTTATACATACGTCCCTGCATGCATTTGTGCAATCTCGCAGGGTCGAGAGCCTGCAGACGAAGGCCATCTATCGAACCTTGGCATTTTTCGCCATTCCAGCCCTGGTGGGCGGTACCTTTCAGGTCGTATACTCGGTGCCCGGCCTTTGTGTCGGCATAATGATTAGCATGTTGCTGCTCTACATCATCTACCAGGAGCAGCTCATCTCGACCGACCCGTTGACTGGACTTAACAATCGCAACCGTTTTGAGACCTATATGCTGTCGCTCTTCTCAAATGTGGATCAGGCCGAAGATGTATATCTGCTTATGATGGACGCCGACGGCTTTAAGCAGATTAACGATCGCTATGGGCATGTGGAGGGCGACCACGCTCTTCAGGTCATATCCGCTGCGCTCAAAGAAGTCTGCTCGGCGTCTGGCGGCTTTATCGCACGTTATGGTGGCGATGAGTTCGTGGTGCTCCAAAAGGCAGTGGCGGAACAGGATATCATGCATCTGTGCGCGACAATCAACGATGAGCTCGCGCGCGCCGAGGTTTCGTATCTGTTGCGGATGTCCATCGGCTACGCACGGGTTGGTGATGGCGTCGATACCTGGCAAGACTTGCTTCGTGCTGCCGACGCGGAGCTCTACCGCGTAAAGCGCGAGAAGAAGAAAGCCGGCGTCCAGATACGCTAGGAAAAGGGGCACACGACCGTTGCGATGGTCGTGCGCTCCTTTTGCGTTTGTGGGGGCCACCGGTCATAATGCCCAGGCGCGGTGCGGCAAGACGGGCGTCTGCCGCCGCGACTCGGTGCGAAATCAACGAGAACCAGTGCATTCCATTAAGCTAAAGTGTGTGAAGGTTCTCCCTAAAAAGGTGAGCTCTCTAGGCTTTTTTGGGTTTGTTGACGATGATGATGCCGCTGCAGACCAAGAGCAGGGCAACGATGACAGTAACGGGGCTCGTGCCGGCGCCCTCGCCAAGCAGCAGTGCGCTCAGCAGTACGCCAAAGACCGGGTTCATAAATCCAAAGACCGAGACGCGGCTGACGGGGTTGACGGCAAGCAGGCGCGACCACAGCGAGTAGGCGACCGCGGAGATAAGCGCCATGTAGATGATGAGCACGATGGCGGGGACAATCGCTGTGGGGGAGAGCGCGCCACCCATCAAAAAGCCGATGGCGGTGAGGACCAGGCCGCCGACCAAGAACTGCCACCCGGCAAGCAAGACGCCGTCGTGCTTGCGCGAGAAGATGCCGATCAGGCAGGTCGAAAGAGCACCCGCGACTGTGGAGGCTAGGATAAAGCCCTCGCCATCGAGCCTGAAGCCAAAGGTGCCATCTGCGCCCGAGAGGTTGACGAGCGCGACGCCGGCAAAGCCCAGCGCACAGCCAAGCACCTTGGCCGTATTGAGCTTCTCGGTGTGAAATGCCAGGGCGGCAAAGAGGATTGCGAGGAAGTTGGCGCTGGCCTCGATGATGGAGCTCGACATGGCGCTGGCGTGCGAGAGGCCCAGATAGAAAAAGAAGTACTGCCCGATAGTCTGGAAGAGCGACAAGACAAAGATGGGCTTGATGTCGCGAGCCTGCGGAATGAGGGGGGCGGCGTTGGGCCGCACTCATCCCAACGATAACCAGGGCGCCGGCAAGCGTGAAGCGCAAGCCCGCAAAGAGCAGCTGCGAGGCGCTATCGTGCGCCGGGATACCAAAGAGTGCGTAGCCGATCTTGATGCAGGGAAAGGCCGATCCCCAGAGCGCGCAACAAACAAGACAGCCCAGGATGAGTCCGGGCAGGGTGGCGAGATACGGCTTGCGGCTTTCCATGATGTCCTTCCTGCATGCGCGAAGCAAAAAAGAACCCGCCACCGGATGTGTCGGTGGCGGGTGTTGTTACCCGAGGGGATTGTACCCGATGGGAAAGGTTTAAGCGAAGTAGGCCACGCCGCTCTCAAAGATCGGCATGAACTTATCGCCGGGGACATGCTCGGGCACGTTGCGGTACAGGTTGTCGCCGCGACGCTCGGCATGGCCCATCTTGCCCAGGACGCGGCCGTCGGGGCTCGTGATGCCCTCGATGGCGAGTGCGGAGCCGTTGGGGTTGACGGAAAGATCCATGCTGGGCTTGCCGTTCTCGCCCACGTACTGCGTGGCGACCTGGCCGTTGGCGATCAGCTGGGCGAGCACTTCGTCATTGGCGACAAAGCGGCCCTCGCCGTGGCTGATGGCGACGGTGTAGGGGTCGTCCAGGCTGCACTGCGACAGCCACGGGGACAGGTTGGACGAGATGCGGGTGCGCACCAGACGGCTCTGGTGGCGACCGATGGTGTTGAACGTCAACGTGGGCGCATCGGGCGTGGCGTCGACGATGTCGCCGTAGGGCACCAGGCCGAGCTTGATCAGGGCCTGGAAGCCGTTGCAGATGCCCAGCATCAGGCCATCGCGGGCCTTGAGCAGGTCGCGGACTGCCTCGGTGACCTCGGGAGCGCGGAAGAACGCCGTGATGAACTTGGCGGAGCCGTCGGGCTCGTCGCCGCCTGAGAAGCCGCCGGGGATCATGACGATCTGGCTTGCACGGATGCGGCGGGCAAGCTCGTGGGTGCTCTCGGCGACGGCCTCGGGCGTGAGGTTGTTGATCACGAAGGTGTCGGCCTCGGCACCGGCGGCACGGAAGGCGCGGGCGCTGTCGTACTCGCAGTTGTTGCCGGGGAACACGGGGATGATCACGCGCGGGCGGGCGATCTTGGCGCCGCCGTACACGTGGATATCCTTGGCGCGGAAGTCGATGGTCTCGACCTCGGGGGTCTCGCCGGCGCTGCGGTAGGTGAAGACGCCCTCGATGCCGCTCTCCCAGGCCTCCTGGAGCTCGGAGAGCTCGATGACTTCGGAACCGGTGTCGATGACATAGCCCTCGACGGTGGTGCCCAGGGGCTCGACGACAACGCCGTCGGCGACCTCGGGCAGCTCGGCATCCTCGGCGAGCTCGACAATAAAGCTGCCGTAGAGCGGGGTGAAGAGGCTCTCCACGTCTACATCCTCGGCAAGCTCGATACCGATCTGGTTACCGACGCACATCTTAAAGAGGCTCTCGGCGCCGCAGCCGTAGCCGGGCGTGGAGATGGCCAGGGCGTTGCCGGTAGCAGTGAGCGCCTCGACGGCGTCAAACGCGGCGAGCAGCTGCTGAGCATCGGGGCGGTAGTCCTCGCCATAGGTGGCGGGGGCGATGCGGACGACGCGGTGCGTGAGGCCCTTGAACTCGGGCGAGACGGCGCGGGCGGCCTTGCCCACGGCGACGGCGAAGCTGATCAGGGTCGGCGGAACGTTGAGCTCGCCGGCCTCGTCCTCAAACGAACCGCTCATGGAGTCCTTGCCGCCGATGGCGCCGGCACCCAGGTCGACCTGGGCCATAAGGGCACCCAGGACGGCAGCCATGGGCTTGCCCCAGCGCTCGGCCTCGGTGCGCAGGCGCTCGAAGTACTCCTGGAAGGAGAGGTAGGTGCGCTTGTGCTCAAAGCCGGCGGCAACGAGCTTGGCGATGGACTCGACCACGGACAGGTAGGCGCCCGCAAACTGGTCGGCCTCCATCAGATAGGGGTTGAAGCCCCATGCCATGGCGCTCGCCGTGGTGGTCTCGCCGTCCACGGGGAACTTGGCGACCATGGCCGAGCTTGGGGTGAGCTGCGTCTTGCCGCCAAAGGGCATGAGCACGGTCGCGGCGCCGATGGTGGAGTCGAAGCGCTCGGAAAGGCCCTTGTTGGAAGCGACGTTGAGGTCGGTGACGAGCGAGGTCATGCGCTCGGCGAGCGTGGTACCGGCCCAGCTGGGCTGCCACACACTGCGGGCGCAGACGTGGGCGACCTGGTGCTTGGGCGCACCGTTGGAGTTGAGGAACTCGCGGGACAGATCGACGATGGCGACGCCGTTCCAGGCCATGCGCATGCGCGGCTCGGCGGTAACCTCGGCGATAACGGTCGCCTCCAGGTTCTCCTCGGCGGCGTAGCCCATGAACTCCTCGACGTCACCGTCGGCGACGGCGCAGGCCATGCGCTCCTGGGATTCAGAGATGGCGAGCTCGGTGCCGTCCAGGCCGTCGTACTTCTTGGTCACGGTGTCCAGGTCGACATACAGGCCGTCGGCAAGCTCGCCCACGGCGACCGAGACGCCGCCGGCGCCAAAGTCGTTGCAGCGCTTGATCAGGCGGCAGGCGTCGCCGCGGCGGAACAGACGCTGCAGCTTGCGCTCGACCGGGGCGTTGCCCTTCTGGACCTCGGCGCCCGAGGTCTCGATGGACTCGGTGTTCTGGGTCTTGGAGGAGCCGGTGGCGCCGCCGATACCGTCACGGCCGGTGCGGCCGCCCAGCAGGATGATCTTGTCAGTGGGGGCGGGGCACTCGCGACGCACGTGGTTTGCCGGGGTAGCGCCCACGACGGCGCCGACCTCCATGCGCTTGGCAACGTAGCCGGGGTGATAGAGCTCGTTGACCTGGCCGGTGGCAAGGCCGATCTGGTTGCCGTAGCTGGAGTAGCCGGCGGCAGCGGTGGTTACGAGCTTGCGCTGCGGCAGCTTGCCCTCGAGCGTCTCGGACACGGGGACGGTGGGGTCGCCGGCGCCGGTGACACGCATGGCCTGGTACACGTAGCTGCGGCCCGACAGCGGGTCGCGGATGGCACCGCCCACGCAGGTGGCGGCACCGCCGAAGGGCTCGATCTCGGTCGGGTGGTTGTGGGTCTCGTTCTTAAAGAGGAACAGCCAGTCCTGGTCCTCGCCGTCGACATCGACCTTCACCTTGACGGTGCAGGCGTTAATCTCCTCGGACTCGTCGACATCGGTCATGACGCCGGTCTTCTTGAGGTACTTGGCGCCGATGGTGCCCATGTCCATGAGGCAGACGGGCTTGGTGTCGCGACCGAGTTCGTGGCGCATCTCCATGTAGCGGTCGAAGGCCTGCTGCACCACGGCGTCGTCGATCGTCACGTCGTCCAGGACGGTGCCGAAGGTGGTGTGGCGGCAGTGATCGGACCAGTAGGTGTCGATCACGCGGATCTCGGTGATAGTGGGGTCGCGATCCTCATCGCGGAAGTACTGCTGGCAGAAGGCGATGTCCGCCTCGTCCATGGCAAGGCCGCGCTCGGAAATAAAGGCGGCAAGGCCGGCTTCGTCGAGCTCGCGGAAACCGTCGAGCACCTCGACGGGCTGGGGCTCGGGGGTCTCCATGTACAGCGTCTCGGGCAGGTCGAGCGAGGCGATGCGCGCCTCGACGGGGTTCACCACGTAGTGCTTGATGGCATCAATGGCGGCCTCGTCCAGAGCGCCCGAGATCATATAGACCTTGGCGGAGCGCACGGCGGGGCGCTCGCCCTGGCTGATGAGCTGCACGCACTCGCTGGCGGAGTCGGCGCGCTGGTCAAACTGGCCAGGCAGGAATTCGACGGCAAAGACGGCGCCATCGCTTGCGGGGAGCTCGTCGTAGGTCACATCGACCTGGGGCTCGCTAAAGACGGTCGGCACGCAGGACCGGAAAAGCTCCTTGTCGATGCCCTCGACGTCGTAGCGGTTGATAATCCTCAGGGCCTCGATGCCCTTGATGCCGAGAATTTCGGTCAGCTCGCCCTTGAGCTGCTGAGCCTCGACGTCGAACCCGGGTTTCTTCTCCACGTAGATACGAGAGACCATTGGTTCCTGCCTTCCTGATCGGTTGGGCGTACGGTACGGTATGCGGCAGCGGTCGGTTTGCGGGGTCTGCCCTGCGGTCGCCTTGAGCCACATGTTTGTAAACCTCACTATGATACGACAGCTCGCGGCGCGTTGAGGACGGCGAGGGTGCTACAGTGAAGCGCAAACAAGAGAAAGGCATCACATGGCATTCGTTTCGCTCGCCATCATCGCACTCGTGGCCTTTGCGAGTCCTTTTATCGCCTCGGCGATTCCCGGAAAACCCGTTCCCGAGACGGTCTTTTTGCTCGTGCTCGGCGCGGTACTGGGACCCCATATGCTCGGCGTCATCCATGTAGATGCTGAGGTCTCGCTTGTGTCCGAGCTGGGCCTGGCCTTTTTGTTCCTGCTTGCCGGCTTTGAGATCGACCCCAAGAGCATCACAGGCGTCGAGGGGCGCTACGGCTTGGCGACGTGGGCCGTCACGCTTGGTATCGCCTGGCTTGCCGTGCGCTTTACCCCGTGGTTCTCAGTCAGTCATTTCGACGGTATCGCCGTGACGCTTGCCCTCACTTCGACGGCGCTCGGTACGCTTGTGCCCATCATGCGTGAGCGCTCGCTCACCGGCACGCGCGTGGGCGACTCGATTCTCGCGTATGGCACTTGGGGCGAGCTCGGTCCCGTGCTCGCCATGTCGGTGCTGTTGTCTGCCCGCACTGGCATCCAAACGCTCGTTATCCTTGGCTTGTTTGCGGTGGTTTGCGTGTTGCTGGCCGTGGTCCCGAGCCGCTCCAAGCGCGTCGGCAGCCGCTTCTTTGCATTTGTTGAGGAGCGCGCCGATACCACGTCGCAGACCTTCGTGCGCCTGACGGTGCTCATCCTGGTCACGCTCGTGGCATTCTCGGCTGTCTTTGATCTCGACATCGTGTTGGGTTCTTTTGCCGCTGGCTTTGTCCTGCGCTATATCATCCCCGAGGGCAACCATACGCTCGAGACCAAGATCGACGGTCTGGCCTACGGTTTTTTGATTCCGGTGTTCTTTACCGTGTCGGGCGCAAAGATCGACCTGACGGCCGTGGCGTCGCGCCCGGGCTTGCTCGCGGGCTTTATCGTGGCGTTGTTGATTATTCGTGCCGTGCCCATTCTTATTTCCATGAGCATTTGTCCTGCGACGCGCGATGTGTCGGCGTATGGTCGCATTACCGTGGCCCTGTACTGCACCACGGCGCTGCCGATCATCGTTGCCGTTACGAGCGTTGCCGTCAACGCGGGCGCGCTGTCGCAAGATATTGCGTCGGTCATGGTTGCCGCCGGTGCCATCACGGTGTTCTTGATGCCATTGCTCGCGCAGCTCTTCTACCGCGTGGTGGATGCCGCACCGGTCGCCGCCGTGGCAGAGGTTGCCGAGCATCCATCCGATGCGCTCGACATCTTGCGCGCCCACCACGACCTAGCGAGCTTGCTCGCGCGCGAGCACGAGCTGCTGACCTCGCATGGCCGTGGTCGCGTATTCGAGGGCCTGCCTACGCTCGATACGATTGCCGAGCGTCTTTCCGCCGAGGCAGCGAGCGGCCACATCGATGCCCGCATCGTGGACGCGGCGCACCTGCTTGCCGATAAGACCTATGGAGACGAGGTCGACCCGTCCGAGCTGACTCCGCGTGAGCGCCGCCGCCTGGAGCGCGCCAAGCTCGCCGTGCGCGAATACCGCCGCCGCATGCTGGAGCTCTATGCGCGCGAAGAAGCCGAAGACGACGACGGTAAGTAGTCGATACTTTCTCGGGGAAGCCGCGTCCCGCTTTGAAGGCTCGGAACGGGATGTGGTTTCCGAAACGGGGAGCGTTGGGAAACTGTGTCCCGGAATGGGCGCTCAGAGTGGGATGCAGTTTCCGCGAGAGGCTCGTTAGGGAAAGCGCATCCCATTCTGAGCCGGAATTATGGGACGCAGTTTCCTTTTCGAATAGAAGAAGGTGCGCTGCCTGCGGTTGATGCAGGCAGCGCACCTTCTTGCGTTGAGCTCGGTTGAGGTTTAAAGCTGTGGCTTGCGACCTTTAGGAGCGGGCGGCTCCGTCGACGGGGAGGATGGCGCCCGTGACGTAGGCGGACATGTCGCTCGCCAGGAAGACAAAGGCGTTGGCGACATCCTCGGGCTCGCCCATGCGGCCCAGCGGAATGGTGGCGATGATGGGCTTGATGACCTCTTCGGGCAGGTTGGCGACCATATCGGTCTTGGTCACACCGGGGGCGACGGCGTTGACGCGAATGCCCATGGGGGCGAGCTCGCGCGAGAGCGACTGGACCATGCCGTTGACGGCAAACTTGGACGTGGGGTAGCCGACACCGGAGGGCTGGCCGTACTTGGCGACCATCGAGCTCGTGGTGGTGATGGTGCCGCCGTGGCCGGCCTCGGTCATGATCTTGGCGGCAGCCTGGTGGCCATTAAAGACAGCGACGACGTTGAGGTCCATGACCTTTGCAAACTCCTCGGCCGTGTAGTCCAAAAGGGGGGAGCGCTGGGAGATGCCGGCATTGTTGACGACGGTGTCCAAGCCGCCCATATCGTCGGCAGCCGCGGCGAAGGCTTCGGTTACGGCCTCGAGTGAGGTGAGGTCGCAGGAGCGGCCCCAGACCTTGGCCTCGGGATAGGCAGCTTCCAGCTTCTCAACGGCAGCATCGGCAGTCTCCTGGCGCGAGCCAAATACGGTGACGGCAGCGCCTTCCTCGATAAAACGGCAGGCGATGGCATAGCCGATACCGCGCGTGCCTCCGGTGATGATTGCTTTCTTGCCCTCGAGCAACATGGTGCTTCCTCTCATCGCGGGCGGACATTCGCAGCACAGCGTAGCGGTAGCCGGAATCGGCCGCGTTTGCATATCGGTGAACGGTAGCCCGTGTTACCGATGAGCGGCTCGCGCAAATGTGCTCTGCCGTCGTGCTTAGGGCAGGAGACAAAAGGGCTCCCGTCCCACATCGGACGGGAGCCCTCAAGGCGCGTATTGCTGGGCGAGCGTTGGGTTAGTTCGCCATGACGTCTTCGGTCCAAGCCTCGACGTCCTCGATGCGCAGGACGTTGGCGACCTCGGCCACGCAGTCGACGCTGGCAAGTTCGGCGGCGGCAGCCTGGACGTCCTTCTCGAGTGCGCGGTGCGTCAGGAAGATGACCGAGCAGGCATCGCTGACGCCCGACTTGCCGTCCTCGACCTGGTTGATGAGCGAGATCGAGATGTTGTGCTTGGCAAAGATGTCGACCGTCTCGGACAGGGCGCCCACGCGGTCGGCGACCTTCAGGCGCACATAGTACTTGGTCTGGAGCTCGTCCATGGGCTTAAAGGCGAGGTTGTGGCCATAGGGCTCAATCTCGGGCAGCGGGGCCACGCCGCGGCTGATTTGCTCGGAGAGCGACAGAATATCGCCCACGACGGCGCTCGCGGTGGGGAAGGAGCCTGCGCCCGCGCCGTAGAACATGGTCTCGCCCACGGCGTCGCCTACCACGTAGACAGCGTTCATGGCACCGTTGACCTTGGCAAGCATGTGGTCGGCGGGGATCAGCGTGGGATGCACGCGGACGTCGACGCCGGCGTCGGTGTTGCGGGCGATGCCGAGCAGCTTAATGGTGTAGCCGAGCTCGCGGGCCTGGGCGATGTCCTCGGCGCCGATGGTACGGATACCCTGCTGGTACACATCATCGGTGGTAACGCGGGTGCCAAAGCCGATGGAGGCGAGGATGGCCGTCTTGCTGGCGGCATCGAAGCCGTCGACGTCGGCGGACGGGTCGGCCTCGGCATAGCCCTTGGCCTGCGCGTCGGCAAGCACGTCGGCGTAATCGGCGCCCTCGGCGTCCATGCGCGACAGGATGTAGTTGGTGGTACCGTTGAGAATGCCGGCGATGGTCAGGATCTTGTTGCCCACCAGGTCGTGCTCGAGCGTGCTGACGATGGGGATGCCGCCACCGCAGCTGGCCTCGCACTTAATCTGCACGCCGCACTCACGCGCCTTCTCGGCAAGCGTCTCGACATGGCGGCCCAGCAGAGCCTTGTTGGCGGAGACGACATGCTTGCCGTTCTCGAAGGCAGTGGTAAAGATCTCGGTTGCGGGATGCTCGCCTCCGATGAGCTCGACGACGATGTCGACGGCGGGGTCGGTGACGACGTCGTGCCAGTCACTCGTAAAGGCCTCGCGCTCAATGCCTGCCGCCTCGGCCTGCTCCCAAGCAAGCGCGCAGGCGCGGGTCAGCTTAAGGTCGATGCCGTAGGCTGCCAGGTACTCATCGTGGTGGCTCTTGATCAGACGGGCCACGCCGCCGCCGACGGTTCCCAGACCGATCAGACCGACGTTCACGGTGCGCAGGGATTCGCTCATAGATAGCTCCTTCGTGCATCTTATGGATGGATTAACCGCTTAAAGGTTGAGTGCATTCTAGCGTGAACCGGGGGCGCGTGCTCGCCAGGCAACAGGAGCCGCACAAAACGGCACCCCCGAAACGCTGCGGAAACATTGGAAACACGCTCGCTACAAACGGACTTCCGTAACAAACTGTCAACGTTTGCGCCATAAGGTTTGCCCTGTACCGCAAGACGGCCGCACCGCGGCCAGCGAAAAAGGGGACACCATGTTCAACATCAACAGCACGCTCAGCCGTAGGAACTTTCTCGCCGGCGCTGCGGCGCTCGGCAGCACCGCCGCACTCGCTGGTTGCTCGTCGGGTGGCTCGGACGGCGGCACCGCCGATGACGGCAAGACCTTCAAGATTGGCGTTATCGGCCCTCTGACCGGCGCCGCGGCAACCTATGGCGTTTCGGCCGAGAAGGGTGCCAAGCTTGCCGCCAAGGATTTCTCGACCAAGGACCTCAAACTCTCGCTTAAGTCCGAGGATGACGTCGCCGACGGCGAGAAGGCTATCAACGCCTTCAATACCCTGTGCGACTGGGGCATGCAGGCGCTCGTCGGCCCCGTCACGACTGGTGCCGCCGTCGCTGTCTCGGGCGAGATCGCCGACGATATGCTCATGGTCACGCCCTCTGCTTCGTCCCTCGACGTCACCAAGGACAAGACCACGGTTTTCCAGGTTTGCTTTACCGACCCCACCATGGGCGCGAGTGCTGCCAAGTTTTTGGCCGAGAAGTATGCAGACGCCAAGATCGCCCTGTTCTACAACTCCGGCGATACGTACAGCTCGGGTGTTGCCGATGCCTTTGCCGAGCAGGCCAAGGAGTCCAAACTTGATATCGTCGATGCCGAGACCTTTAAGGACGACTCCTCCACGAGCTTTACCAACCAGCTCACCAAGGCCAAGGAGGCCGGCGCCACGCTCATCTTTGCGCCGATCTACTACACGCCGGCGTCCGTTTTGCTCAAGAACGCCAAGGACATGGGATACGACATGACCCTCATGGGTACCGACGGCATGGACGGCCTGCTCTCCGTTGAGGGCTTCGACACCTCCCTTGCCGAGGGCGTGCTGCTCATGACCCCGTTCTCTGCCGACGATGAGAAGAACGCCGACTTCGTCAAGGCATATAAGGACGCCTACGACGAGACGCCCAACCAGTTTGCCGCCGATGCCTATGACTGCGTCCATGCGATTGTCGAGGCTATCGATAAGGCAGACATCGATATTACGGCCGACGGCGCCGACATTGCCGGCGACCTCGCCAAGGCCATGCGTAAAATCAAGATCGAGGGCCTGACGGGCGAGCTCACGTGGAACGACGAGGGCCAAGTCGAAAAGCCTGCTACGGCCTATGTGATTCAGGACGGCAAGTACATCGCTGCCTAAGTGTGCATAAAGCGCAACCGATGAGGCAGTTTTATTCAGGGCGGGGTCGCCTGTAACAGAATGGAAACATTACTTTTACACAATAAAGTGGCATTACTGCATAAAAAAATAGAAATACGCAGAAATATGGATAAATGAACAAATCCAAAGAAAAGTTGAAATAATCGCCACTTTTCCTAACTAAAGCGTCTACTATTTTGCGAACGCCGAACACGGCGAAGGATGGCCTGTCGGGCAACCAAAACCCGACGAGATTTGAGAGGAGAGCCGCATGTCGAGCCTCACCGGTAAGTCATTGAACCCTGTTATGAATCGCAGGAGCGTTATCGCGAGCGCAGCAGGTCTGGGGGCGATGTCCATTCTAGCGGGCTGCTCCTCCAACGGCGGCGACAGTGGTTCCGCTTCGGGCGACGCTTCGTTTAAGATCGGCACCATCGGCCCGCTGACCGGCGCCAACGCGTCCTACGGCAAGTCTGTTACCCAGGGCGTCGAGCTTGGCTGCAAGGACTTCTCCACCAAGGAGCTGCCGCTTGCCAGCAAGGCCGAGGATGACCAGGCCGATGGCGAGAAGGCCGTCAACGCCTTCAACACCCTGCTCGACTGGGGCATGCAGGCCCTCGTCGGCCCGACCACCACGGGCGCGTCGGTTGCCGTTGCCGCCGAGTGTGGTAACGACCCCAAGACGTTCATGATCACCCCGTCCGCGTCCTCCGAGGACGTCACCGACGGCAAGGATTGCGTCTTCCAGGTTTGCTTCACCGACCCCAACCAGGGCGTCAACGCTGCCAAGTTCCTGGCGCAGAAGTATGCGGACGAGAAGTTCGTGCTGTTCTATAACTCCGGCGACGCCTATTCTTCGGGTGTCGCGGATGCCTTTAAGGTTCAGGCTGCTGAGTCCAAGCTCGAGATTGTCGACGAGGAGACCTTTAAGGACGACTCCGCCACGAGCTTTACCAACCAGCTGACCAAGGCCAAGCAGGCCGGCGCCACCATGATCTTTGCGCCGATCTACTACACCCCGGCCTCCGTCCTGCTCAAGAACGCCAAGGACATGGGCTACGACGTCAAGATGATGGGCTGCGACGGCATGGACGGCATCCTGGGCGTTGAGGGCTTCGACACCTCTCTTGCCGAGGGTCTGCTGCTCATGACCCCGTTCTCTGCCGACGACGAGAAGAACGCCGACTTCGTCAACGCTTACAAGGATAAGTACGGCGATACCCCCGACCAGTTTGCCGCTGACGCCTACGACGGTGTGCACGCGGTGGCCGAGGCCCTCAAGGAGGCCGGTCTTGGTGTCGACGCCGACCCGACCGAGGTCGCCGAGAAGCTGTCCAAGGCTATGCTCAAGATTACCGTTGACGGTCTGACCGGCAAGCTCACCTGGAACGATAAGGGTCAGGTCCAGAAGGAGCCCACGGCGTACGTCATCACCGACGGCAAGTACGTACAGGCCTAATAGGCCGCCTTACATAGAGCGGTTTTGATCCCAAGCAGGGGAGGTTTTGGCCTTCCCTGCTTGCTTGGTATCTAGGGACGATGTAACGTCCCTGTTTCATACATCAACTGGAAACCTATTCGAAAGGGGGATGTGGAACATGACAGTCTTTATCCAATACCTGGTCAACGGCCTGTCCATGGGCAGCGTCTACGCCATCATCGCGTTGGGCTACACCATGGTCTACGGTATCGCCAAGATGCTGAACTTCGCTCACGGCGACGTCATCATGGTCGGTGCCTATGTCTCGTTCTGCGCCACGTCGTATCTCGGCCTCCCGGGCTGGGCATCTGTAATTCTCTCTTGTGTGGTCTGCACGGTTCTCGGTGTTCTCATCGAGGGTCTGGCATACAAGCCGCTGCGCCAAGCAGGCCCTCTGGCCGTTCTGATCACGGCCATCGGCGTGTCTTACTTCCTGCAGAACGCCGCGCAGCTTCTGTGGGGCGCCACGCCCAAGAACTTCACTTCGCTCGTCACCTTCCAGGTGCCGGAGTTCTTGGCCAAGTTCAACGTAAGCGCCGTCTCGCTCGTCACCATCGTCGCCTGCCTGGTTATCATGGCCGGCCTGATGTTCTTTACAGGCAAGACCAAGATGGGCAAAGCCATGCGCGCCGTGTCCGAGGACAAGGCCGCCGCTCAGCTCATGGGCATCAACGTCAACCGCACCATCTCGATGACGTTCGCCATCGGCTCCGCCCTTGCCGCCATCGCCGGCGTGCTGCTGTGCTCCTACTCGCCGGTGCTGCAGCCCACGACGGGTGCCATGCCTGGCATCAAGGCCTTCGATGCCGCTGTCTTCGGTGGCATCGGCTCCATCCCCGGTGCCTTTGTCGGTGGCATTCTCATCGGTATCATCGAGGCGATGGCACAGGCTTATATTTCCACGAGCCTTGCCAACTCCATCGTCTTTGGTGTTTTGATCATCGTCCTGCTCGTCAAGCCTGCCGGCCTCTTGGGCAAGTACGTCCCCGAGAAGGTGTAGGTGAGCGTTATGAAGTTTCTTAAAGACAAGCAGACGCGTCACGACTTTGTTACGTACGCCATGTGCCTTGTGGCGTTCGCCATCGTGTTCTTTATGCAGTCTAACCACATGATTCCGCGCATGATCGCCGGTCAGCTGGTTCCCATCACGGCCTATATCGTCATGGCTATCTCCCTTAACCTCGTCGTCGGCATCGCGGGCGACTTGTCGCTGGGCCACGCGGGCTTTATGAGCGTCGGCGCCTATACAGGCATCGTTACCGCGGTCGCCCTCGAGAGCGCCGTTCCCTCCGATCCGATACGTCTTGTCATCAGCATCGTGGTCGGCGCCATCGCTGCCGCCATCCTGGGCTTCTTGATCGGCATCCCGGTCCTTCGCCTGAGCGGCGATTACCTGGCTATCGTGACGCTGGCCTTTGGCGAGATTATCAAAGAGATCGTCACCTGCCTTATCGTGGGCGTCGACTCCCACGGCCTGCATGTGATCTTTAACATCACGGGCAACTCCACGATCGACGACCTGCACCTGCTCGAGGACGGCACCGCCATCATCAAGGGCGCCCAGGGCGCCTCGGGCGTGTCGACGTACTCGACCTTCCTTGCCGGTGCCATCTTGGTCATGGTCGCACTCGTGATCGTGCTCAACCTGGTGCGCAGCCGTACCGGCCGTGCCATCATGGCCGTGCGCGATAACAAGATTGCAGCCGAGTCCGTGGGCATCTCCGTCACCGAGTACCGCATGATCGCCTTCGTGGTTTCCGCCGCTCTCGCCGGCGCTGCCGGAGCCCTCTTCGGCGGCAACTTCTCGCAGCTCTCCGCCACTAAGTTCGACTTCAACACGTCGATTCTGATTCTGGTGTTCGTGGTCTTGGGCGGTCTGGGCAATATGCGCGGCTCCGTCATCGCAGCGGCGTTGCTCACGGTACTTCCCGAGCTGCTCCGTCAGTTCTCGGACTACCGCATGCTCATCTATGCCATCGTGCTGATCCTGGTCATGATCTTTACCAACAACCCGCAGCTTAAAGCGTTCTTCGGTCGCGTCAAGGACCGTTTTGCTTCCAAGAAGGAGGTGGCAGCCGATGCCCAGTAAATTTGAGTTCAACAAGGGCAAGATGGTCCCGTATCCTTCTGGCGCCATCGTTCCCGATCGCGATCTGGGCCAGCGCCCGGCGCTCGAGTGCATCCACCTGGGCATTGAGTTCGGTGGCCTTAAGGCAGTCGACGACTTTAGCCTGACTATCGGCAAGACCGAGATCGCCGGCCTGATTGGCCCCAATGGTGCCGGTAAGACCACGGTCTTCAACCTGCTCACCAAGGTGTACCAGCCCACGCACGGCACCATCCTGCTCGACGGTGAGGACACCTCGGGCAAGTCGGTCTATCAGGTCAACCGCATGGGCATCGCCCGTACGTTCCAAAACATCCGCCTGTTCAACACCATGACGGTGGAGGACAACGTCAAGGTCGGTCTGCACAACCAGGAGCGCTATTCCGGTTTTGAGGGCGTGCTGCGCCTGCCGACGTACTGGAAGCACGAGAAGGCCGCCCATGAGCGTGCCATGGAGCTGCTGTCCATCTTTGATATGGAGCATCTGGCAAGCGAACAGGCCGGCTCGCTGCCTTACGGCGCTCAGCGCCGCCTGGAGATCGTCCGCGCGCTTGCCACCAACCCCAAGCTGCTGCTGCTCGACGAGCCTGCCGCCGGCATGAACCCGTCCGAGACCGCCGAGCTCATGGAGAACATCGTCAAGATTCGCGACACCTTTGGCATTGCCATCATGCTTATCGAGCATGATATGTCGCTCGTCATGAACATCTGCGAGGGCATCTGCGTGCTCAACTTTGGTAAGGTTATCGCCAAGGGCACGGCCGAGGAAATCCAGAACAACGATGCCGTTATCGAGGCATATCTGGGCAAGCAGGATAAGGGGGAGAACTAAATGGCAGAGCCGATGCTTTCCGTCTACAACATCAACGTCTGGTACGGCGCCATCCACGCCATCAAGGACATCTCCTTTAACGTCAACGAGGGCGAGATCGTGGCCCTGATCGGTGCGAACGGTGCCGGCAAGTCCACAACGCTCAAGACGGTCTCGGGCCTGCTGCGCTCTAAGACCGGCTCCATCAAGTTTATGGGCGAGGACATTACCCATACGCCCGCTGATAAGCTGGTTGGTAAGGGCCTGGCTCAGGTTCCCGAGGGACGTCGCGCCTTTTTGCAGATGACGGTCGAGGAGAACCTGGAGATGGGTGCCTATACGCAGCCCAAGTCCACGGTGGCTCCGGGCCTGGAGCGCGTCTACGAGCAGTTCCCGCGCCTGAAGGAACGTCGTCGCCAGGTCGCCGGCACCCTTTCAGGCGGCGAGCAGCAGATGCTCGTTATGGGGCGCGCCCTTATGAGTAACCCCAAACTGCTCATGCTTGACGAGCCTTCCATGGGCCTGGCGCCGATTCTGATTGAGCAGATCTTCCAGATTGTCGAGGACCTGCACAAGGCCGGCACCACGGTGCTTCTGGTCGAGCAGAACGCGCAGATGGCGCTCTCGATCGCCACGCGTGGCTACGTGCTCGAGACCGGCAAGATCACCATGACCGGCACCGGCCAAGAGCTCCTGCACGACGATAACGTGCGTAAAGCCTACCTGGGCGGTTAACTAGTTACGCGGTTTTACCAAACCGCGTAACGGCTCGACGCTGCAAGCCCGCCAGAGCGGCAATCTGCCTTTCAACTTCGGCGGCATGACCAGAAGGTCAATGCCGCCTCGTTTCAAGGCACCTTGCTCGCTCTGGCGGGTTTTCGCTGTCGTTGCCAAAACATCGACGTTGTGGCAGATGCCAACGACTATTCCCTTTAAGTTGCGGTGGAATAGGGACTAAATGGGAGCCTCAGAGGTCAAAAGAGTCCTTATTCCACCGCAACTTCATGGGGGTGTGTGACAATGCCCGTCGGAAAACATCTGCTGTCTTTGGGGGTCTATCTATGCTGTACGAGTTTTGTGCCGAGAACTTTGAGCGTGTGCCGGCGGCTATCGATGCCGGTGCTAAGCGCATCGAGTTGTGCGACAACCTTGCCGTTGGTGGCACTACGCCCTCGGCCGGCGTTATCAGCACTACGGTCAGCTATGCTCACGAGCATGACGCGCGAGTGATGTGCATGATTCGCCCGCGTGGCGGTGACTTTCACTACAATCAGGACGAGCTGCGCATGATGGAGATGGACTTGGGTCTTGCCGTGAGCGCCGGCGTTGACGGCCTGGTCTTTGGCTGCTGCAAGCCCTGTGCCGGCGGCTGGGCGCTCGACGAGCTCACCCTCGGCGCCCTCGTGATGGCTACGGGCTGCGCGACCGAGGAGTGCAAGCGCGGGGTCATCGATATCACCTTCCACATGGCCTTTGACCAGCTCTCGCTCGAGGCTCAGCTCGATGCCATTGACACACTCGCCGACTGCGGCATCACGCGCATCCTGACGCATGGTGGTGCTGCCGGAACGCCGATCGAGGACAACCTGGAGCACCTGTCGCGTCTTGTCGAGTATGCGGGCGACCGCCTGACCATTCTTCCCGGTGGCGGCATTTCCACGGCCAATCGCGATACCGTGGCGGCGGCACTGGGCGTCTCCGAACTCCATGGCACCAAGATCGTGCCGCTGGAGGTATAACCCGTGGCGCTGGTATTTGACGTCCAGCAGGCGAGCGGTAAGCCCGACGATAATCGTCGCCCTGGCACCGCGTGCCCCTTTTGTGACACGGAGGGGCTCGCCAACATCATCCAGCGCGATGGTGACTGCATCTGGCTCGAGAATAGGTTCAAGACCTTGCGCGCCACCCGTCAAACCGTGTTGATTGAATCGGCAGATCACGATGCCGACTTGGTGACCTATGAGCCGGATGAACTCCACCATGTGATGCGGTTTGCTCTGGGCTGTTGGCAGCAGATGATCGATTCCCAGCAGTACCGCAGTGTACTCATGTATAAGAACAAAGGTCCGCTTTCGGGCGGCAGCCTCGTCCATCCACACATGCAGATTGTGGGCTTGGAACAGGAGGACGGCTATGCGGCGCTGACCTTAGCCAACTTTGAAGGCATCGCTGTCTGGCAGCAGGGGAGAATCTCGGTCAACATCTCAACCGAACCGATTATGGGATTCTTTGAGGTCAACGTCTCGGCTCCACAGGGAATCGCCGCCAGCGACGACGCCCGCGACCAAGCCGAAGCGGACCTGTTTGCCGATGCGATTCAGGTGGCCCTGCGCTATATCCTGCACGAGCACCACGGCGGCCGCGCGGAGTCGTACAACTTGTTCTTCTACCACATGGACGGCCGGACCATTGCCAAGGCGCTTCCGCGTTGGGTGGTTTCGCCCTACTTTGTCGGCTATCGTTTGGCCCAGGTTAATGCCGAGACCACGCTCGATATCGATGCTGATCGCCTGCGTGCGCATCTGGAAACGCTCGTATAGCAAGACTAACACCCGCGTAACGCGGACGGTCTAGCGTCCCATGGCGTCGCGGCCGGCCTCGACGCGCTTGCGTTGGGCGGCGCGCTCCTCGCCGGTCAGTCGCTCAAAGAGATGTCCGATAACCGAGGCGAGCACCTGCTGAAACAGCGTTCCGCACATGACGGGAAACACGACTTCGCCTGGAAAGTACTGCGTGGCGATGACGGCGCCCGAAGAGATGTTACGCATGCCGCAGGTAAAGCACATGGTGGTCGTCTCGCTATACGGCAGGTGCAACGCACGGGCGACCAGAAAACCGACGACAAAGCCGCTGATGGCGAAGACCAAAATAAAGAGGGCGACTTCCAAGCGCTCAACATTCATGTGCAACACGTACTCGCTCATGGCGGTGGAGTTGGACGCGATGACCCCCATCATCATGAACTTGCAGGCGGGCGAAAGCGCGGGGGAGAGTTTCTCATGTCCCCATCCGCGCGTGAGCTCGTTGATCACGATGCCGAACACGGCAGGGATGGCGATCATAAAGGCCGTGTTCTGCATCATGCCCGGAACATCGATTGCGACGGTGGCACCCAGCAGGAGCTTCAGCGTGAGCGGAATCGTCACGGGCGAGATGACCGAGGACGTCAGGATGATGGTGAGCGCGAGCGGGCCGTTGCCGCCGAACATGCTAATCCACATAAAGGCGGTGACTGCCACGGGTACGCTGTACTCGAGCGCGATGCCGCAGACAAGGTTTGGGTTGGAACCAAAGAACAGTGAGCTCATGGCATACGCCGCGATGGGGATGAGCACGGCCGAGACAAATAACGCCAAAATCAAATGTAGGGGACGGCGGAACACCTCGGCCACCTGGTGAAAGGTGTTGCTGAGCGCACCTTGGAACGTCATAAAGGCAAACAGGGCGGGAACGATGGGCTTGAGCACGCCGATCTGCCGGGGAAAGAGCACGCCGAGCGTCACGCAAATCGGAACGATGACCTGCATGTGCCCCGCAAGAAACTTGCCCAGTCCAACCCATTGCTTCATATGCTCTTGTGACTCCCTTTGCTCGTGAATCCGTTTTGAATGGATATGCTAGACGCTCGCATGCGTCCGTGCGTCAGAAACGCTCGATTATTTCGAGGGTATTACCGCCCTCGTTTATCGAAACCGCGGCGTGCTGGACGTTGTGCGTCCGCGCTGCACGGTATAATAAATCCGTTCAACAGATCTGCCTGCCGAAGCGGGTATACACAGAGGACTCATCGCTATGAACCGTGAGAGGTATCGCGGCGACCTGCCCCTATCGGGGGTGGGCGCCTATGTCATCGCTTAAGACGACGCATCGCTGGGCAGTCGCTCGGCAAAACCCCGAGCTCGAAAAGGAGCTTTCGGCTGGCCTGGGCATACCCGGGCTGGTGGCGCGCATTATGGTTGCGCACGGCATAACATCCATCGAGGAAGGCCAGCTGTTTTTGACGCCTTCGCTCGATCGCGACTGGGCCGACCCACTCATTATTCCGGGCATGGCGGTCGTTGCCGACCGCGTCGAGCGCGCTATTCGCAACCACGAGCACATCGCGGTCTTTGGCGATTTTGACGTCGACGGCATTACGTCGACTTGTCTGTTGACCGAGGCGCTACGTTCGTTTGGCGCCAACGTCACGCCGTTTATTCCGCATCGCTTTGACGAGGGCTACGGCCTGTCGCGTGCGGCGCTCGACCGCGTCAACGAGCTCGCCCAACCCAACCTGATCGTGACCGTCGATAACGGCATTGCCGCCAAGGAGGAGGTCTCCTATCTGGAGAGCCTGGGGATCGATTTGGTGGTCACGGACCATCACGAGCCGTCCGACCAGGTGCCGCAGGGCGTGCCCCTGACCGACCCCAAGCTCGAGGACGAGGGTCCCTCGCGCGAGCTTGCCGGTGCCGGTGTGGCGCTCAAGCTGGTGCAGGTCCTGGGCGAGCGTTTGGGCAAGCCGTCGTATTGGCGTTCGCTGATCGAGGTCGCGGCGCTGGGCACCGTGTCCGACATGATGCCGCTCACGCCCGAGAATCGCGCACTGGTCGCCGAGGGCATCCAACAGATGCGCGTGACGGCCCGTCCCGGCTATATCGCGCTTGCCGCACTTGCCAAGGCCGACCTTTCTACCATTACGGCCGACGGCCTGTCGTTTTCGCTCATCCCTCGTCTGAATGCTGCCGGCCGCATGGCTGATCCCAAGCTGGCGCTCGACCTGCTGCTTGCCCGCGATCCTATCGAGGCAAGTGCACTGGCAGCCGAGCTCGAGGAAATCAACCGTCAGCGCCGCGAGATCGAGGCGGAGCTCACACGCGACGCCATGGCAAAGGTCGAGGAGACCTATGACGGCGGTCGCGCAATCGTCGTGGGTGGCGAGGGCTGGCACGAGGGCGTCAAGGGTATCGTAGCGAGCCGCCTGACCAACCGTTATCACGTGCCGGCGCTGCTCTTCTCGATTGAGGACGGCGTTGCGCGCGGATCGGGTCGCTCGGTGGGCAAGGTCAACCTGTTCGACGCCGTCGAGCGTTGTTCCGACCTGCTGATTCGTCGCGGCGGACATGCCGGTGCGGTGGGTGTGACCATCGAGGCATCCAAGCTCGATGAGTTCCGCCGCCGCCTTTCCGCCGTGCTATCGGAGCTTCCCGCCGAGGACTTTGAAGACACCGACGAGGTCGCCGCCACCGTCGACCTTTCCGAGCTGAATATCGAGACCATCGAGCAGATCTCCCGTCTTGAGCCGTTTGGCCAGGGCAACAAGGTGCCGCTGCTGGCTGCCGAGGGCGTGACGATGTGCGACCGCGCCGTGGTGGGCAAAACCGGCGAGCACATGCGCTTTGTGGCGACCGATGGCGCCGCGAGTGTGCCGGCCATTATGTTCCGCGTGCCGCAAATCGATAAGCTCATCAACTGCGATAGCGCTGTCGACTTGGTGTTCGAGGCCGTTGCCGAGCATTGGCAGGGGCGTGTGAAGCCCAAGCTCATGATCAAGGATGTTCTGGTCCGCGATACCACGCTGCCCAGCGTCGACGATCCGGCATGCGAGCTTCGTCGTGGCGTGCAGCCGGCGGATTCCGGCCTGCGCCTGGAGTCGCGTAAGCGCGAGACGCTCGCCCAGCTTTCCTATACCGAGCTCACGCGCTCGCTTATCCATAGCTTTATCGGATCGAACCAGCCGCACCGCGCGCAGGTTGAGGCGCTCGATGCCTTGGCCGACCACCAGAGCGTCTTGGCCGTTATGGGAACGGGCCGCGGCAAGTCTCTCATCTTCCATGTACATGCTGCGCGCGAGGCTGTCCTTCGCGGACGTGCGAGCATCTTTGTCTATCCGCTGCGTGCGCTTGTTGCCGACCAGGCCTATCACCTCTCGTCGACGATGGCAGCGCTTGGCATTGGCGTTGGCGTGCTGACCGGCGAGACCGTGGAGGCCGCACGCGATGATGTGTTCGCCGGCCTAGCTTCGGGCCGCACCGGTATCGTGCTCACGACGCCCGAGTTCCTATCTATCCACCGTGACCGCTTCGCGCGTTCGGGCCGCATCGGCTTTGTCGTTATCGATGAGGCGCACCACGCCGGCCTTGCCAAGGGCGGCGACCGCAGCGCCTATCTCGACATGCCCGATATCCTCAAAGCCCTGGGCGACCCGGTTGTTATGGCTGCGACGGCCACCGCGACGGCTCCGGTCGTGGCCGAGCTTGCCCGCATGCTGCCGATTACTCGCACGGTGGTCGACGAGACGGTGCGCGAGAACCTGCAGCTCGAGGACGACCGCGACCTTGCGAGCCGCGAGAATCGTTTGGTGTCGATCGTGGCGACGGGGGAGAAGACCGTCATTTACGTCAATTCGCGCGACCAGTCCGTGGCGCTCGCCAAGACGTTGCGCAAACGCGTGCCAGACTGTGCGACCCATATCGCGTTCTATAACGCCGGGCTCGCGCGTTCCGATCGCCGCCGCGTAGAGGAAGCGTTTCGTGACGGAAACCTCAGTTGCATCGTTTCGACCTCTGCCTTTGGTGAGGGCGTGAACTTGCCCGATATCCGCCATGTCGTGCTCTACCACATGCCCTTTGGCGCCATCGAGTTCAACCAGATGAGCGGACGCGCCGGTCGCGACGGCCAACCTGCCGTGATTCACCTGCTCTATTCGTCGCGTGACGCTCGCATTAACGAGCGCCTACTCGACTGTTACGCGCCCGAGCGCGATGAGCTTGTCACGCTCTATCGAGCGCTGCAGACCATGTGGCGCTCCAACCGTGGCAAGACGGGGGACGATTCATTCTGCGCAAGCGATATCGACATTGCGCAGATGTGCCTTGCCATCGATGCTCGCACGCCGGTCGACGAGCGCTCGGTGGAAAGCGGCCTGGGAATCTTCGAAGAGCTCGGTTTCTGTCGCGTTTCGGGGTTTGACGATACGCGTCGCATCGCGATGGCCGAAAACCCTGGCCGCGTGCAATTGAGCAGGTCAATTCGCTATTTGGAGGGCTTGCGCTCGCGCATGGAGTTCTCGGCTTTCCGGAGCTGGGCGCTCGATTCGTGCGCTTCTGATATGCTAGCCAAAGTTAACCGCCCGATCGTACCGCGGGCCTAGGGGAAGGGGACCTCGATGGATGCCGCAGCCCGTACCGCCCATGATTCCACCCTCCAGCCGTTTTCGGAGATGGAGCACTATAAGCATGCCGATGAGCTGCCGCCCGAGATTATGGCGGACAGCTACGACAAGCTAGAGCGCCTGTGCCTCAAATATATGAATGAGGACGACTTCTCTAAGGTGGAGCAGGCCTATTGCTTTGCTGCCGAGAAGCACTGCAACCAAAAGCGCCGCTCGGGTGAGATGTACATCAACCATCCCGTCGAGGTGGCCATCATTTTGGCCGATCTCAAGATGGACTGCGATGTGGTGTGCGCCGCGCTGTTGCACGATACCGTCGAGGATACCGAGACCTCGCTTGCCGATGTTTCCGGCCTGTTTGGCGATACGGTGGCCGAGCTCGTCGATGGCGTGACCAAGCTCACCAACATCGAAGTCGACAGCATGGACGAGAAGCAGGCCCTCACGCTGCGCAAGATGTTCCTTGCCATGTCCAAGGACATCCGCGTCATTATCGTCAAGCTTGCCGACCGCCTGCATAACATGCGTACGCTGGCGGCCCTTCGCGAGGACCGTCGCCTGTTTAAGGCCCGCGAGACCATGGACGTATACGCGCCCTTGGCCGACCGTCTGGGCATGAGCTCTATCAAGTGGGAACTCGAGGACCTGTCCTTCTTTTACCTGGAGCCCGATGCCTACCAGCGCATCTCGCGCATGGTAGCCGAGTCGCGCGAGGTTCGCGAGCGCTATCTGGCCGAGACTATCAAGACGCTCACCGATGAGCTCAACCGCATTGGCCTGGAGGGCTTTCAGATCAACGGCCGTTCCAAGCACTATTGGTCTATCTATCAAAAGATGAAGCGCAAGGGCAAGGAGTTCTCCGAGATTTACGACCTGGTGGCGCTGCGCGTCATCACCCATTCGGTGCGCGATTGCTATTCCACGCTCGGTGCGGTGCATACGCTGTGGCACCCCATGCCCGGTCGCTTTAAAGACTATATCGCCATGCCCAAGGTCAATAACTACCAATCGCTTCACACGACGGTTATCGGACCCACGGCTCGTCCGCTCGAGATTCAGATTCGAACCTACGAGATGCATGAGCAGGCCGAGTACGGCATTGCCGCCCACTGGCTGTATAAGAAATCGGGCGGATCGTCTGCGTCTAAGACCAATGATGCCCAGCGTCTGGATGACCAGATTAACTGGCTCAAACATTCGCTCGATTGGGCTGCGTCTGATGAGATCACCGACGCCAAGGAATACCTGCATTCGCTGAAGGTCGACCTCTTCGATCAGGAGATTTTCGTCTTTACGCCCAAGGGCGAGGTCATGGCGCTTCGTGCCGGCTCCACGCCGCTCGACTTTGCCTACGCCGTTCACACCGAGGTGGGAAACCACTGCGTCGGCGCTAAGATCAACGGTGCGGTGGCCCCGCTCACGCACGAGATCAAGACGGGCGACCGTGTCGAGATTCTGACCAACAAGAGTTCCAAGCCGTCGCGTGATTGGCTCAAGATCGTTAAGACACCTTCCGCCAAGTCAAAGATCCGCCGTTACTTCGCCGCCGCGACCAAGGACGACGACGCTGCCGCCGGCCGCGATATACTGGCTAAGGACCTGCGCAAGCGCGGATATGGCATCTCTACGCCACGATCCACGCGTGCGCTCAACGCCGTGGCGGAGCAGTTTAACTATAAGCAGCTCGAGGACCTGTTTGCCGCCGTTGGTGCGGGCAAAGTCGCCCCACGTGCCGTTGGCAATAAGGTCGAGCAAATCTTGGACCCCAAACCCGAGGAACAGCTCACCAAGGCCGAGGCTATCGCCGAGGTCGTCAAGCAGCCTGCCCGCGGCTCCAACCGCAAGCCGCAAAAGCGCGGCAAGAGCGCCAGCAACGGCATTATCGTCAAGGGCGAGAGCAACAGCGGCCTGCTGGTCCGTCTGGCCCATTGCTGCAACCCCGTGACGGGCGACGACATCGTCGGCTTCATCACGCGCGGTCGTGGCGTTTCGGTGCATCGCGCCAACTGCCCCAACGTCAAGGGTCTTATGGAGCATCCCGAGCGCATGATCGATGTGGAATGGGACGGCGCTGCCGACACCCTCTTCCAGGTCGAGATCGTGGTCGAGTGCCTGGACCGCATGGGCCTGCTCAAGGATGTCACCATTGCCATTGGCGATGCGGGTGGCAATATCCTTTCTGCCGCCACGTCGACCAACCGCGAGGGTATTGCAACCCTGCGCTTTATGGTCGAGATCTCGGACGCGAGTGGTCTGGATCCGCTGCTGGCCTCTATCAGCAGCGTTGACTCGGTCTACGACGCGCGTCGCTTGATGCCCGGCGAGGGTGGAGCCCAGCTTAAGCGCCGCGTTTAGTCGCGACGAACGTGCCATATTATCGATATTCGCTACACTCGAGGCATCGTTTGATGCCTCGAGTTCTATAGAGAGGAGAGGGACATGAGTGCTGTGTCCTTGGATTTAACTCCCAAGGGATCGGTCGAGATCGAGACGCTCGTAAACGGTCCCATTCAGACCAATAGCTATGCTGTCATTTCGGACAATGAGTGCGTGATTATCGACCCCGCATGGGAAGGCGAGCGCTTGGTGGAGCATATTCGAGCCGAACACCCCGATGTGCAGGTGCTCGGCGCCGTTTGCACGCACGGTCACGCCGACCATGTTGGCGGTGTCGCTGGAGTTCGGGCCGCCGTTGGCGCCGACGTCCTGTACGAGCTGTGTGGCAAGGACGCAGCAGTGCCGCATGCGAATATCGAGGAGCAGCGAGCGATGTGGGGCATCGAGACGCCCGATCCAGGTGAGCCGACGCGGCTGCTTGCCGAGGGCGACACCATTGAGCTGGGCGACATTTGCCTGCAGGTAATTGAGGTGCCCGGGCACACACCGGGCGGCATCGTTCTGTTCGCCGCCACTGAGCAGGGGAACATTGCCTTTGTGGGCGACACGCTATTCCCGGGTGGGCATGGCCGCACCGATCTTTCTGGAGGAGACGAGGCGGCGATCCTGCGCTCGCTCTCCAAGCTCGCCCAGCTTCTCCCGCCCGATACCGTTTGCCTAACCGGCCATGGCGATTCGACCACCATGGCACGCGAGCTCATGCAGAGCCCTTTCATGCAGATGTAGCTTAATAGTCGGCTTTTGAAGCACGAGAAGCGTCCAAACGTCAAGCTATTTTTCCCCAACGGGTCGATTTCGTAGGGCAAACGGTCAAAAAAGTCTGTTTGGACGATATTCGTGAACAAACGAACGTTTATGCTCGGGTGCGCCGTGGTAAAATCTCAGGCGTTATCGGAGCAACCTTACAGGAGGTTTCTTTTATGCTCGTCAACGCAGCAGACATGCTCAAGAAGGCCGAGGCCGGCAAGTACGGTCTTGGTGCCTTCAACACCAACAACCTCGAGTGGACCCTGGCTATTCTCCAGGCCGCCGAGGAGGCCAAGTCTCCGCTGATCCTTCAGTGCACCGCTGGTGCCGCTAAGTGGATGGGCGGTTTCAAGGTCTGCGCCGACATGGTCAAGGCTGCCGTCGAGGCCACGGGCGTTACCGTTCCCGTCGCCCTTCACCTCGATCACGGTTCTTACGAAGACTGCTTCAAGTGCATCGAGGCCGGCTTCACGTCCATCATGTATGACGGCTCTCACGAGGAGACCTTCCAGCTTAACCTCGACCGCACCAAGGAGCTCGTTGAGCTTGCCCACTCCAAGGGCATGTCCATCGAGGCCGAGGTCGGTGGCATCGGCGGCACCGAGGACGGCGTGACCTCCAGCGGCGAGCTCGCTGATCCTGCTGAGTGCAAGCAGATCGCTGACCTGGGCGTCGACTTCCTCGCCTGCGGCATCGGCAACATCCACGGCGTGTACCCCGCCGACTGGGCTGGTCTTTCCTTCGAGCGTCTGGGCGAGATTAAGGCCCAGACCGGTGACCTGCCCCTCGTTCTGCACGGTGGCACCGGCATCCCCGAGGATCAGATCAAGAAGGCCATCTCCCTGGGCATCTCCAAGATCAACGTCAACACTGACCTGCAGCTCGTCTTCGCCAAGGGCGTCCGCGAGTACATCGAGGCTGGCAAGGATCAGCAGGGCAAGGGCTTTGACCCCCGCAAGCTCCTCAAGCCTGGTCGCGACAACATCGTTGCCCGCACCAAGGAGCTCATGGAGGAGTTTGGCTCCGTCAACAAGGCGTAAGTAGCGGTTTAACTTCCCGCCGGAGGCCCCGTTTCCCCTACGCTGTTTCCCTCGCGCTCACCTGGCTTTGCCAGAAGTCGCGCGACGGAATCAGCTCCGGGGAAACGGGGCCTCCTTTGTTAACTCGCTACAGGGTTACTGGGCTGAATTAAAATGGCTACTGGCTTCGCCAGAAGTCGCGCCAAGGAAACGGTTCCGGGGGACGGGGCTTCCTTCGTTTAACGCCGCAGGCTTACAAGTCTGAATTCATTTTTAGAGGTACCGTTTATCGGTGTTGAGAGCTCCTTTATTGGGGCTTTCTTTTTTATCTCGCTACAATGTGCTTCAAGAGTTCTAATGACTTGGAGTTTGGTATGGCTGTTATTGATGTACTGCCTTCGGATGAGAAGGTTATTGACGAGGGCCCTGTTGGTTGCTCTGTCGATGTTTGCTGTGATGATTTTCGCCATCTCGATATTGGGCTAACGCCTGAGATTCTTCGTCTTAAGGATGCCGGATATTTGACGCAGGCTGTTGCTGCCTGCGATCGCCTTTTGGAGCAGAACCCTGAGCCTTCGCTGGCTGCTTGTGTTCGTGCAGAGCGGTATCGCATGCTCGAGACGCCGCTTCATTTTTCGGTGTCGCGTGATCGGGCCATTGCGATGATTCGCGAGGAGTGGCCTGAGTTTACCGAAGAGCAGTTCGATGACCTGATTAATCGTAAGCGTATTGACTGGCGCTTTATCGATGGCGAGCTGTTTGTTCTCGATAACTTCCTCGATTCACTTCGCGTGTACCCCAAGGAGGTCCCGGGTCTGCGTCCCGATTCTACGGATGGAATTGCGCTGCGCAACCAGATGCTCGAGGAGATGGAGTCGCGGGGCGGGCTGTCTCGCGCCATCACGCTTAAGGCATGCGTGTCTGTCCCCGGTGCTTTGGAGGGAGAGACTGTTCGCGCGTGGCTTCCCGTTGCCGCCGCCTGCCGCCAGCAATCTCAGGTCGAGATGCTTGATATGACGCCGGAGGGGGCCGTTGCTCCTGCGAGCGCCTCGGCGCGTACTGCCTCGTGGGTCTCCTTGACTGATCGCTCGTTCTCAGTGACCTATCGCTATCAAATCGATGCCGCTTATCGCGATATCTATGGGGGTGCGCTTCCGGCGCATCCGTGTATGGACGCGCCGCTGCCCGAGGACACCTCCGAGGACCGTCCGCACATTGAGTTCACGCCATATTTACAACAACTGACCGAACATGTCGTTGACGGGCTCGAGGATCCGCTCGATCGCGCCCGTGCTATCTATGATTACCTGACACAGCATATCGACTATCGCTATCAGCCACCGTACCTGCTTTTGGGATCTATTGCCGACGACTGCGCACACTCGCTCCGCGGCGATTGCGGCGTTATGGCGCTCACGTTTATCACCATGTGCCGCATCGCGGGCGTTCCTGCCCGTTGGCAGAGCGGCCTGTATGTTGCGCCCGATTCGGTGGGACCGCACGACTGGGCCGAGTTCTATACACCCCAGACCGGTTGGCTTAACGCCGACGTATCGTTTGGTTCCTCCGCACGCAGGATGGGGGAGGAGTGGCGTCGTCGTCACTACTTTGGCAATCTCGACCCGTGGCGTATGGTGGCCAACGATCGATTCCAGGCTGAGTTTGTGCCTGCTTTCGACGGCATGCGCGAGGATCCCTACGACAACCAGATGGGCGAAGCCTCGGTTAACGGACGCGGGTGCCGCCAGCGTGAGATGCTCCGTTCGGTCGAACTCATCGAAATGCTCGAAGTTCCATTTTCGGACTAATCAACAGAAAGCTGTGATAAACTAACTCACGCATTACGTGCCCGAGTGGCGGAATTGGCAGACGCAGTGGACTCAAAATCCACCGTTGGCAACAACGTGCGAGTTCGAGTCTCGCCTCGGGCACCATACATGCACCTGCGCTTCAAGGGGGTTGCGGCCCCCTTTTTCGTGTACGTAATGTGATAACGCGCGGTACGTGTTATTATTCGCAAGGCGTTGTTCCCGCAATGCCCTAAAGAGGAACCTGAGGGTTCCCACCTTTTGGCGCCAATGAGCAGCTGACTGGTCATACAACTTAGATTCCCTTCCTCATACCGAGGATGTCTATGTGTACGACCTGGTTGCAAAGAAGCGCCGGGTTATTTTTTTATGAATGGAGGTAGGGAAAATAGCTAAGTCTGATGACACCCGCATCAACGACGAGATCACTGCATCTTCGTGCCGTTTGATTGGCGTCGATGGCTCTCAGCTCGGCCTGTTCGCCATCCGCGATGCCCAGCGCGTCGCCGACGATCAGGGTCTCGACCTGGTCGAGATCGCTCCCAACGCGGAGCCGCCGGTCTGCAAGGTCATGGACTACGGTAAGTTCAAGTACCAGCAGGCCATGAAGGCCAAGGCCGCTCGTAAGAACCAGTCCAAGGTCGAGGTCAAGGAAATGAAGTTCCGACCCAAGATCGACGTTGGCGACTACGAGACCAAGAAGGGCCACGTTCTGCGTTTCCTCAAGAAGGGCGCACGCGTTAAGATCACCATCATGTTCCGCGGCCGTGAGATGGCTCACCCGGAGCAGGGTCTTAACGTTCTCGAGCGTCTCGCCGAGGATCTCAAGCCTTACGCTACGGTCGAGTCCAAGCCTAAGATGGAAGGCCGTAACATGCTTATGCTGCTCGCCCCGATTAAGGGCGCCTTCGATGAGGATAAAGCGGCAAGCGATACCAAGTAACTAGTGTTCTGTAACCGATTAAGGAGTATTTCATGCCTAAGATGAAGTCCCACAGCGGCACCAAGAAGCGTTTCCGCAAGACTGGTACCGGCAAGCTTATGCGCGCCAAGGCTTTCAAGAGCCACATCCTGAGCAAGAAGTCCACCAAGCGTAAGCGTGGCTTCCGTCAGGAGACCGAGATTGCCGCTGCCGACCGCAAGGTCATCAAGTCGCGTCTCGCCTAAGTTCGCGTTCCCATTTTTCGTTTTACCGTCTAGGAGTTGATAGAACATGGCACGTATTAAGCGCGCTGTTGCCGCCAAGAAGAAGCGCCGTACCGTTATGCACCGTGCGAAGGGTTACTACGGTGCCGCTTCGCGTACTTACAAGCATGCTAAAGAGCAGGTCCAGCACTCCCTGCAGTATCAGTATCGTGATCGCCGCAACAAGAAGCGCGAGATCCGCTCTCTCTGGATCACCCGTATCAACGCTGCTGCTCGCCTGAACGACATCTCTTACTCTCAGTTCATGCACGGCCTGAAGGTTGCCGGCATCGAGCTCGACCGCAAGGTCCTGGCTCAAATGGCTTACGAGGACATCGAGTCCTTCAACGAGCTGGCTACCATCGCCAAGAAGGCTCTCGAGGCCTAATTGATTCTCTTGAATCGCTAGGGGAGTGTCGCGCTGTGCGCGGCGCTCCCTCTTTTTATCTAAAGCGCTGGTTTATTTAGCAAAAGCGCGGGTAGATAGACAGTTACAGGTGACCGATCTTTATATATCTCTAAACCGAAGGGTCATCATCTGATACGTGCAGTATTTCTGCACCAGCCTTTCTATTTCTTATATAGGAAGCGATACATTGTGTAGGACTTGTGAAGAGTGGAATTGACGTCCCACATCGCTTCGCGGTCTGGCAATATATCTCCTTGCCGCGCAGCCCGGTCGGACCGGATCAGCCGCCAGGCGTGCACCTTGAGAACCGGATACTGCGAGGATGGACACTTACGAGTGTCGCATCCGGGCAGACATCGAACCATTTGAAATGGTCTAACTTGGATTTGTTTTTCGCAAGGCCGCCGAGAGGCGGCCCCGAGAAATTCCTTTTCCTATCAAATAGAACCATATGAATCGAACGGAACCGATCAGCGATGGACTGAGAGGACCGGACGGGCTCGAAGCCCATATATTTTGGACGGAGAGTTCGATCCTGGCTCAGGATGAACGCTGGCGGCGCGCCTAACACATGCAAGTCGAACGGCACCCCTCTCCGGAGGGAAGCGAGTGGCGAACGGCTGAGTAACACGTGGAGAACCTGCCCCCTCCCCCGGGATAGCCGCCCGAAAGGACGGGTAATACCGGATACCCCGGGGTGCCGCATGGCACCCCGGCTAAAGCCCCGACGGGAGGGGATGGCTCCGCGGCCCATCAGGTAGACGGCGGGGTGACGGCCCACCGTGCCGACAACGGGTAGCCGGGTTGAGAGACCGACCGGCCAGATTGGGACTGAGACACGGCCCAGACTCCTACGGGAGGCAGCAGTGGGGAATCTTGCGCAATGGGGGGAACCCTGACGCAGCGACGCCGCGTGCGGGACGGAGGCCTTCGGGTCGTAAACCGCTTTCAGCAGGGAAGAGACGAGACTGTACCTGCAGAAGAAGCCCCGGCTAACTACGTGCCAGCAGCCGCGGTAATACGTAGGGGGCGAGCGTTATCCGGATTCATTGGGCGTAAAGCGCGCGTAGGCGGCCCGGCAGGCCGGGGGTCGAAGCGGGGGGCTCAACCCCCCGAAGCCCCCGGAACCTCCGCGGCTTGGGTCCGGTAGGGGAGGGTGGAACACCCGGTGTAGCGGTGGAATGCGCAGATATCGGGTGGAACACCGGTGGCGAAGGCGGCCCTCTGGGCCGAGACCGACGCTGAGGCGCGAAAGCTGGGGGAGCGAACAGGATTAGATACCCTGGTAGTCCCAGCCGTAAACGATGGACGCTAGGTGTGGGGGGACGATCCCCCCGTGCCGCAGCCAACGCATTAAGCGTCCCGCCTGGGGAGTACGGCCGCAAGGCTAAAACTCAAAGGAATTGACGGGGGCCCGCACAAGCAGCGGAGCATGTGGCTTAATTCGAAGCAACGCGAAGAACCTTACCAGGGCTTGACATATGGGTGAAGCGGGGGAGACCCCGTGGCCGAGAGGAGCCCATACAGGTGGTGCATGGCTGTCGTCAGCTCGTGTCGTGAGATGTTGGGTTAAGTCCCGCAACGAGCGCAACCCCCGCCGCGTGTTGCCATCGGGTGATGCCGGGAACCCACGCGGGACCGCCGCCGTCAAGGCGGAGGAGGGCGGGGACGACGTCAAGTCATCATGCCCCTTATGCCCTGGGCTGCACACGTGCTACAATGGCCGGTACAGAGGGA
Source organism: Collinsella sp. AM12-1 (assembly GCF_003472325.1). Lineage (NCBI taxonomy): Bacteria > Bacillati > Actinomycetota > Coriobacteriia > Coriobacteriales > Coriobacteriaceae > Collinsella > Collinsella sp. AM12-1. The sequence continues at coordinate 4,005 of NZ_QRLS01000003.1, read as the reverse complement.
TGCCACCCCGCGAGGGGGAGCGGATCCCGGAAAGCCGGCCCCAGTTCGGATTGGGGGCTGCAACCCGCCCCCATGAAGTCGGAGTTGCTAGTAATCGCGGATCAGCATGCCGCGGTGAATGCGTTCCCGGGCCTTGTACACACCGCCCGTCACACCACCCGAGTCGTCTGCACCCGAAGTCGCCGGCCCAACCGCGAGGGGGGAGGCGCCGAAGGTGTGGAGGGTGAGGGGGGTGAAGTCGTAACAAGGTAGCCGTACCGGAAGGTGCGGCTGGATCACCTCCTTTCTAGGGAGATACATTCTTAGAGAGAAAACACT